>DAOTZF010000266.1:0-8294 GCA_034434415.1 Anaerolineales bacterium
CGTTGATCTCGCCCGAGGTAGACGAAAAACTCCGAGCCGCGTTCCCTGGGCTTGTGCCGGGCGAGTTACTTCCGTTGGAGTAAAGTTTCATGTCGCGCCGAATCCGAATCCTGGTCGGTATAGTTCTGCTAGCGGTCTCTATTTCTCTTCTGGTCTGGGGATTTGCTCCCACGCGCCGGGAGATTCGCACTCAACCCATCGCGCCATCGGAACTGCAACTGCCGTATCTGATCCCGCTTGAGGCTGTTTCGTGAACCATTCCGCATTTTCACCACGTGTATTTCTGGCGTTGTCGCTGGTGTTGATGCTGTCTGCATGCGGACCCGTTGTTGGAAATACTTTTTCGAGTATCAGCGATTCGCTGCCCGATGAGGAGCCGCATGCCGCTCCAGCCGCGACAGAACAACCCGTGGAAGCGGCAGAAGAACCTCCGGCGGAGGAAATCTTCCCGACGCAACCGGTGGCGTCGTTCGCAACTGCCACGGCATTACCAAACACTGGCGGCGGATCGGTCAGCCCAACGTCGCAGCCTGCGATTCCTGAACGGCGGCGGCTCACGCTCGAATTTCCACCACAGATCCGCGCGGGAGATTCGGATGTTGTGCGCCTCACGCTTGAAGTGGATGACCTCGGCAACATCACACCAACAGCCGAAGTGGCAGGGAATATTGTCACAGGCAAAATCATCGAAATACCCAACTTATATGAAACTCACAACGTGATCGCCGAAGCGAGGTTCGATATCGCTGGGATGCAAGTCTCGCCGCCGGGACTCACCAGCCAGCCTCTTGCGGCGGGTCAGTCTGTTTCGTTTTTCTGGAGTATTCTCCCCGATGGAGTGGGGATTTATCGCGGCACGATGTGGTTGTATTTGCGTTTTATCGATCGCGGAAGCGGGGAGGAGAGTCAAAGAGCGATATCAGCCCAACCCGTCGAGATCGAAGCGGTGAACTTCCTCGGTTTGTCCGCGGATGTAGCGCGATCATTCGGTGTGGTCGGTTCCATTGCAGGAACCATCCTCGGTTTCCCGTTCCTCGAAGATATCGTCAAATTATTGTTTCGTAGGCGCAGAGGCAAATAGGACGAAAATCACTTAAAAACAAATACACCGTCAGTTTGGGGCGATTTTTCTTTATGGTACAATTTTGACACTCGAAGAATAATTTACAGGAGAATTCATGAATTCGTGGGTGTATGTTGGTTTGTTTCTGCTTGTAGGCTTGATCATTCCCGTCGGCGCGATCGGCGCGGCTTGGGTGCTCGGACCGAAGAAGCCCAACCCGATCAAACAAACGACATACGAGTGTGGCATCGAGACCGTGGGCGATTCGTGGGTCCAGTTCAAAGCGCAATACTACATTTTCGCCCTCGTTTTTTTGATCTTCGATGTGGAAGTCGTTTTTCTATTCCCGTGGGCGGTGAAACTCGGTTCGCTTGGTATGTTCGCGGTGATCGAAGGCATCATCTTTATCCTCATCCTCATTGTCGGCTTGGTGTACACGTGGCGCAAAGGGATGCTGGAGTGGGTGTAATTCTTATGAAACTACTTGAAAAGGCTGAATTGGTTTAACCCGTTCAGCCTTTTCTTTGTCCCTCATCCCCAGCCCTTCCCCCGAAGGGGGAAGGGAGTCCCCTCTCCCAAAGGGAGAGGGATAGGGTGAGGGAGTTTCAGGAGCAATGATGGAATTTCTCAAAGACCCTCTAAAAGTTGCGGCTGATTGGCTGTCCGGATTGCTTGGCAATTGGGGCGTGCCCGATCTTTGGGTTCAAGTGCTGATCGGCTTCATCGGCATCTTCATACTGATCGCCTTGCTCATGTTGCTGGATATTCTGCTGGTGTGGATCGAACGCAAAGTGGTTTCGCGCTTTCAATCCCGCATCGGCCCGAATCGCCTCGGACCTTTCGGGCTGATCCAGCCTTTTGCCGACATAATCAAGCTTCTTATTAAAGAAGACACCACACCCGAAGGTGCGGACAAGGTGGTGTACAACCTCGCCCCGATCCTTTCGATGATGTCCGTGTTGATTCTGTGGGCGGTGGTGCCGCTTGCCCCAACCATCCTCGGCGTGGACCTGAACATCGGCGTGCTCTACATCATTGCCGCGGGCGCGATCGGTACGCTTTCGATCATCATGGCAGGCTGGTCTTCGAACAATAAATATTCACTTATTGGCGCGTTCCGCGAAGTGGCGGTCATGCTCTCGTTTGAAATCCCGATGCTCACGGTCATGCTCATTCCGACGATCTTCGCTGGTTCTATGGGTGTCGGTGCGATCACGCAGGCGCAGGATACATGGTTTGTCTTTCTTGCTCCACTTGCCGCGGTCATTTTCCTCATTGCCGCGATCGCCGAACTCGGACGCGCCCCGTTCGACATGGGCGAAGCCGAATCGGAACTGGTCTCTGGGTATAACATCGAATATTCGGGAATGAAGTTCGGCATGTTCTACGCGGGCGAACTATTGCATGCCTTCACCTTCGGCGGATTCTGGGCGATCATGTTCTTCGGCGGCTATCGCTTCTTCGGGCTCGAGCAGGTGAGCGCGTTCCTTGCCATCGCAGTTTTGTTCTTCAAAGCGTTCATCGGATATTGGATCATCATGTGGGTGAAGTACACACTGCTGCGCATCCGCATCGACCACATGCTGGCTTTCAATTGGAAGTTCCTCACTCCCGTTGCCTTTGTCCTCCTCATGGTGACTGCCTTCATGAATGCGCTTCTCGCGGACACCCCGACCTGGCTCTACGTAGGCGGGATGTTCCTGTCGAATGTTTTGGTCGCGTGGATTTCGCTTGAAGTGGCGCGCTCCGTCAGCCGCAGGGAACGCGAGCGGGTGGAGGGCGCGAAACCCGCAATGCCGGAGGCAAGTAATTCGTAGTTGGTAATTGCCATTTACCAATTACCAGAGGTATTTATGACCGTTGACCAGATCATTTTTCTCGTAGTTGCCCTTGTAACACTTTTTGCTGCGCTCCGCGTGGTGACGACAGGGAATCTCGTCCACGCCGCGTTATGGTTGATCGCCGCTTTGTTCGGCGTGGCAGTGACGTTTGCCATCCTGCACGCGAGTTTTCTCGCGGTTGTTCAGGTGGTGGTGTATATCGGCGCGATCGCGATTCTGTTCATCTTTGCGGTGATGCTTACCCGTAAGGAGATGCGCGATCGGGGTCCGCAGATGAATCGCAATTGGTGGGTTGGTGCGCTGCTTGCCGCAGTTTCGTTTGGCGGGCTGGTTCTTATCGTCTACGGTTGGAACGGTATCACGAAGACCGCCTCAGCCTACCCGTCCGATTTTGACGCGGTGAGCGCTTTGGGTAATGCGTTGGTCTCGCCCGACGCGTATGTCCTGCCGTTCGAAGTCGCTTCTGTATTGCTGGTTGCCGCGTTGATCGGCGCGGTGTACGTTGCGTACAATCGTAAATAGGAGACGCGATGGTCCCTCTATCATGGTACTTGATATTTTCGGCGGCATTGTTCAGCATCGGCTTGTTCGGTGTGTTGTCGCGGCGTAACGCGGTCGCGATTTTGCTCGGCGTGGAATTAATGTTGAACTCGGTGAACGTGAATCTTGCCGCGTTCTGGCGTTACGGCAACGTGACGGATCTCGCAGGGCAGGTGTTTGCGATCATTGTGTTCGCCGTTGCCGCCGCGGAAGTGTCCGTGGGTTTGGCGCTGGTGATTTCCGTATACCGCAAACGCAAAACGGTCATTGCGGATGATATTGATATGTTGAAGTTCTAGGAAAACCCGATATTCGATAATTCGAAATTCGAATATCTATTATCGAATATCTTCCTTGGAGGCTTTGTGACAACTGAAACCCTGATTTGGCTAATCCCTCTCCCTCCTGTGCTGGCTTTCTTCTTGATCGTGTTATTCACGAATCGGAACAAGGCGTTGAGTCACACGATCGCTGTCGGCGCCGCTTTACTTTCGTGGATCGGGAGCATGGTCGTCTTCGTACGCGCCGTCGGCGTGGAACATCTCGGCGAACATCCATTTGAATCGTCCGTCAATTGGCTGCCGCTGGCTGATTCGTGGTTCCGGATCGGAATTCTCGTCGACCCCCTGACGGCAGTGACGTTGTTTTTCGTGGCGTGGACTGTGTTGATGATCTTCATCTACAGCATCGGCTATCACAACTTTGGTCAACCCGAAGGCGACCACAACCACAAGGGATTACCTCCGCATGGCGCAACAATTGAGGAGCACGGTCATAAACATGTCGTCCCCTCTGTCGAACCGATGTATTCGCGTTTCTTTGCCTTCATCGGATTGTTCGCCTTCGGCATGTTCACGCTCGTGGTCTCGGACAACCTGCTGACGATGTTCGTCGGCTGGGAGATCATGGGTTTGTGTTCCTATCTGTTGATCGGTTTCTGGTACGCGAAGCCCTCCGCCCGCGACGCGGCGGTCAAAGCCTTCATGACAACACGCGTCGGCGATGTGTTCATGTTGCTGGGTATTGTCTATCTGTATTCCGTAACTGGCACACTTTCATTCCGTGAAATTTTCACCGAAACAACACTGCATACGCTTGCTACCATTCCAAGCGGCGTGCTGGGCTTCTCGACAGCGGGCATGATAGGTTTACTTCTTTTCATTGGTACAGTCGGCAAATCGGCGCAGTTCCCGCTGCATGTGTGGTTGCCCGACGCGATGGAAGGTCCGACCCCGGTCAGCGCGATGATTCATGCCGCCACGATGGTCTCGGCGGGTGTGTACGCAGCCATCCGCATGTTCCCGCTTCTCAGCCTCGACTCTCAAACAATGAGCATCGTCGCCTTCATCGGCGCGTTCACCGCGTTATTCGCTGCCACGATCGCCCTCGCGCAAAACGACATTAAGCGCGTGCTGGCATTTTCGACCATCTCGCAGCTCGGTTACATGATCGCCGCGCTCGGCATCGGCGCCTACGTCGCGGCGGTGTTCCATCTCATCACACACGCGTTCTTCAAAGCATTGCTCTTCCTCGGCTCGGGCTCGGTCATCCATGGGATGGAACATGGCGTGCTTCACACCGGAAATCACAAGGTGGATCCGCAGGATATGTTCAACATGGGCGGTTTGAAAAATAAAATGCCGATCACGTTTTGGACATTCCTCATCGGCGGCTTCGCGCTCTCGGGCTTTCCACTCATCACAGCTGGTTTTTGGTCGAAGGATGAAATCCTCGCCGACGCGTTCGCGCACAACTTGCCGGTTTTCATCACGCTCGCTGTCGCTGCGTTTCTCACCGCCTTCTACACGATGCGCCAGATCACCTTGACCTTCCTTGGCGAGCCGCGTACGGCGGAAGCCGAACACGCGCAGGAGACGAAGTGGACGATGACGACTCCGCTCATCATCCTCTCGGTCTTTGCCATCGGGTATGGTTGGGTCGGCATCCCTGAGCATTTCCCCCTCCTCGGCGGACTCATCCCGAACTGGATTCACGAATTCGTCGGCGGGACACTCGCCGAGCATCCCGAAGCGTTAGATTTCAATATCGTGCCATTGCTCACTTCGTTGGTTGTCGCCCTCGGTGGGCTTGGGCTGGGCTACCTGTTCTATCGTAATGTGAATTCGGCAGCCGAAGATAAATTGCAGATCGGTTTCCTCAAGAACAAATATTACATCGATGAAATTTACGATGTGCTCTTGATCAAGCCCGTGACGTGGTTTGCCGATAAGGTCGTCTACCAGATCATGGACAAAGGCTTCATTGACGGCATCCTGCACCTCTTCGGTCCCGGCACCCAGAGGATCGGTACTTCCATCCGCAATTACTTTGACCTGCCGGTCATCAATCGCTTCTTTGGCGATGGATCGGCAAACGCCACTTATTGGTCAGGCGTCAAGTTGCGTGTTCTACAAACCGGGCGCATCCAGCAATATCTCATGTTCGCGCTGATACTTTTCCTTGCCATCGGCGCGGTGTTGTACTTCTTTGTGCTGGCTTAGGAGCGAATCATGGACTTCATCGCAACTCACTCCCTCTCGCTCATTCTCTTCTTCCCGTCCCTCGCGGCGGTGATCATGCTCTTCCTGCCGAAGGATGAAAACAAACTCCTGCGCTGGTTTGCTTTCGGTGCAAGTTTGATTCCCTTCCTTCTGTCCGTCTCGATCTGGCTCCAGTTCAAATCATTCCAACCCGGTTTTCAATTTCAGGAAAGATATGAATGGTATGAAGCCATCGGCTCCTCCCTCCACCTCGGCGTGGATGGTCTCTCGTTGACGATGGTTCTGCTCACCACGCTCCTCACGCCGCTCGCCATCCTTGCCTCGTTCAGCATCACAGAAAAAGTGAAGGCGTACATGATGCTCTTCCTCTTTTTGGAGACGGGCATGTTGGGCGTGTTTATGTCGCTCGACCTGCTGGTGTTCTTCGTCTTCTGGGAAGTGGGACTCGTCCCAATGTATTTCCTTATCAACCAGTGGGGGAGCGCGAACCGCAACTACGCCTCGATGAAATTCATGATCTACACCATGGGCGGATCGCTGGGACTCCTGCTCGCCATTCAGATGCTCGGTGTTCTTTTCGGGACGTATGACTTGCTCGCCCTCACGCAACGTTGGACATCCCTTGATCCTGAATCGACTCTCCTTGGCATGTCAGTTTCCACAGTGAAGAGCATCGCCTTTTGGGCGTTTGCGATTGCCTTTGCGATCAAAGTTCCTGTGTGGCCCTTCCACACGTGGCTTCCAGACGCGCACACTGAAGCGCCGACGGCTGGCTCGATGATTCTTGCGGGTGTCCTCCTCAAACTCGGCGCGTACGGCTTTTTGAGACTCATTCTGCCTCTCTATCCCGTTGAGGCAAAAACCTTTGCGGTCTATCTGGCAATCCTTGCCACCGCGGCGATAGTTTTCGGCGCGTTCGCCTCCTTCGCACAAACGGACTTCAAGCGGCTGGTCGCGTACTCGTCCGTGAACCACATGGGGTTTGTAGTGCTCGGAATTGCCGCGGCAGGTTTGGCGTCCGGAACGCCCGACGCGACCATCGCGTTGAACGGTGCGATATTGCAGATGTTCAACCATGGTTTATCCGCCGCCGGCATGTTCTTCCTTGTCGGTGTCATTTATGAAAGAACACATACCCGTAATCTCGAAGAGTTTGGCGGTTTATTCACGTTGGTCCCGGTGTACGGCGGCATTTTGATCTTCACAAGCATGGCTTCGCTCGGCTTGCCCGGACTCAACGGCTTCATTTCTGAATTTCTCGTCGTGCGCGGCACATGGCCTATTCTCACAACGTACACAGCAATTTCGATGCTCGGTCTTCTCTTCACTGGCGCGTACATCCTGAAGGGAATCAAGAAGGTCTTACATGGACCGCTGAACGAACATTGGGCGCATGGCGAGCACAAGTTGACCGAGATCAACATGCGCGAGATTCTGGTCATGGCCCCGCTTATGGTTTTGATTTTATGGATCGGCGTTTACCCCGCGTGGATTTTGGATGTGATCAACAAAGCCGTGGTCATGCTCTTCTAAGAGGTTGACAATGAATTTTCCTGTACTCAGCGTAATTACTTTTACACCCATCGTTGCGGCGCTGTTATTGTTGCTTATACCTGCAAACCGCAAGAACGAAGCGCGCGCGATCGCCCTTGCTGCTGCCTCCTTCGCATTGATCCTATCCTTGTGGGTGTATTTCACCTACGACCAGGCTGCCGCTGGCTATCAATTCATCGAAAAATATGACTGGCTCCCCGCGTTGGGCATCGGATTGCACTTCGGCGTAGACGGTATCAGCGCTCCGCTGGTTTTGTTGACCGGCGTGGTCATGTTCACGGGAGTTCTAATTTCTTGGGGCGACGATCATCCGCATGTGATGGCGGGAATTCAAGACCGGCCGCGCGAGTTCTTTGCGTTTCTCTTTATCCTGGCGACCGGGGTGCTCGGCGTGTTCGTCTCGCTCGACCTGTTCATGTTGATCTTTTTCTATGATATTGCCGTGTTCCCGATGTACCTGCTCATCGTCATCTGGGGCTGGAGTGTCACGCGCGAATATGCCGCGATGAAATTGACCCTTTATTTGTTGATCGGGTCGATCATTTCACTGGCTGGTATCCTCGTCATGTTCTTTGCCCAATACCAAAACACCGGCGTCTTATCCTTCGACATGCTGGTCATGGAACATGCCGGCTTTTCTCAATCGTTCCAGATCCTCTGGTTCCTGCCGGTGTTCCTCGGCTTTGCAGTGCTCGGCGGCATCTGGCCCTTCCACAACTGGTCGCCGGATGGTCACGTTGCTGCGCCGACCGCGGTGTCGATGTTCCACGCCGGTGTGTTGATGAAACTGGGCGC
>DAOTZF010000267.1:0-5642 GCA_034434415.1 Anaerolineales bacterium
ATGAATTCAACTCTCACATTTTCAAAACCTTCACTACATTTCTCCCCGCCGCGCCACTGACTCCGCCTCCGCCGTGGACACCGCTTCCGCAGAGATAAAGGTTATCGAGCGGAGTCTTGTGATTCGACCAGCCAGGGATGGGACGCATGAACATGAATTGGTCGAGCATGATCTGTCCATGATTGAGGTCGCCTTCGGTGAGACCGTAGGTTTGTTCGAGGTCGAGAGGAGTGATGGTCCTGGTATTTACGATTGACGATTTTAGATTTACGAAATATTCCGCGAGTGTGTCAATCGCCAACTTTTCAATCGTTCCACTTTCTACTTTCCATTCACCACTTTTCAATTTATATGGCGCAAACTGAAAATGAATCGAAACCACATTCCCCGAAGTCGTCACTTCAAGATACGGTTTCTCTGAGATGCTGTGATACTTCGCCGCGTCGTAGGCTTTTTCGAGATATTTGACGGACGGAGCAAGAGCAACCGTCCCGTCAGGGATGCCATGATTGCCATCGGTAAGTAAATGCACCTTCGCCACTGATCCGCGCATCTTGATGGATTGGACATTCCACACGAATTCAGGCGGCAAGTTGACCGCACCAACAAGAGTCAGGAATGTATGCTTCGGGTCAGCGGCGGAAATGATATTTTTTGCAGAAATTTCTTCGCCATTCTTCAACACAACGCCCTTACATGTGAACGTGTCTACCTGTATACGTTCTACTTCCGAATTCAAACGGATTTCGCCGCCGAAGGATTTGACTGCATGTGCCAGTGCCTCGGTGATTTGACCTATCCCCCTCACCCCTAACCCCTCTCCCGCGGGGAGAGGGGAACCGTGCGACAAGCCACCCCGATTCGCCCAATTGTGCATGAGGGTGTAACCCGTACCTGCGCCCATCGGTCCAAGGGTGAAGTCGTGAATGCCAAGTGACGCAATTGCCGCCTTGACCACATCAGACTCGAACCATTCATCCACGAATTCTTCGGCGGTCATGGGGATGCCGCGGATGACGCGCATCATGTCCTTGCCGCCCATTAAGCGCAGGTCGAGACCGAGTTCAGCGAGTCCGTACCCTTCAGCAAGGCTGAAGTTCTTCGGCAGACGCGGCATGATGGTCTCATTAGCGAGATGAATAAAGCGCGAAGCTTTGTCCATGAAAGCGAGGAATGGTTTCCAGTTCGCCGCGTCCGCTTCGGAGAAACGCTTGATGGACTCGGCGGCTTTGACAGGATCAGGGTCAAGGACAAGATGGTTGCCATCCGCTTGGATAGATATAAACGGTGGTCGAGTAGAGCGGGTGTCCTTCCCGCTCGTACCGAGACCCAAATCCTTGATGATGTCGGGACGTAACATCCCGCCCGCATGGAGGGAGTCAACGGAAAAACCGTCGCCGAATGTTTCAGTCACAACCTGTCCGCCGACGATGTCACGCCGTTCAAGGACTAAAACTTTTTTACCCTGCTTCGCAAGATATGCCGCGGCGACCAAACCGTTGTGCCCCGCGCCGATGATGATGTAGTCGTAGTTGTTTGTTGTCATAAACTATTCCTTTTGTTTTTTCTTTGCCTAATGATTAATGTTACCCCTGCGCCTATGGCTATGACTACAAGTGCCACAATAACCAAATAGGGAGCGAGCAGGAAAGTCGGACTGGGTAATTTTGAGAAATCGTTACTAAAGATATTATCAGCCAGTTGTTGTCGCGTGTCTGAAGCAGGAAGCTTTATCTCATAAGGGATTATGTCAAAGAGTGTATTCCATGTGATTCGATTGCTGCAAATAATAATGATGAGGTCTTTATTTGTATAAACAGCAAAATCTGAATTGCCGCCAATACCGCCGCCATTGTGAGTGATTAGATTTCCGTAGGGTGAATCTTGAATTGACCAACCGTATCCATAATAACTATCAGAGCCCTCTGAAATGTGACGAGTAAAAAGCTTGTCGGCTTGTTCCCGAGATAGAACAGTGTGGTTCTGGATGGATTGCCACCAAAGATACAAATCACCAACGGTGGACATCACACCTCCATTTCCCATCACTCCCCAATATGGTCCTTGCCATTCAGAAGGATTTCCTTGATCAACGTCATTCCAGTATGTGTTTGCAACATGTTGATTTACCCATGAGTCGTTATAAAAACCAGTATGGTTCATTCCAAGCGGCTCAAAGAAGGTTTGGTGTATAAAAGATGTAAAAGATTGACCAGATACGTTTTCAACAATGATTGCGAGAAGTGTATACCCTGTATTGGAATAACTATATTTAGTTTCTGGTTGATAACCCAGCGGCAAGGAAAATATGGCTTGAACGGCTTCATCTTTTGTCATTGGAGTCAAATCGTCATCAAAGTGGTCTTTTGTGAATCCAGCTGAATGAGTAAGCAGTTGGTGGATGGTAATGTTCGCTTTATCGGATGAGACATTGTCAAAATATTTCGAGATTGGATCTTTGACATTCACCAATTCCTGTTGTTCAAGATACAAAACTGCCGACGCTGTAAACTGCTTGGAAATGGAGCCGATATCAAATACTGTGTTGGCGGTGATGGGAGAATTGTTCGAGTCGTTCGCAATTCCATATCCATTTTGTAAAATTATTCCATCTTCACTTGCAACCAGCACTGCTCCAGAAAAACCATTCTTTGCTAAACGGGTGAAATACTCGTCAACATGCTGTTTCAAGTCTGCTTGTTGAGTATGAACTGTTAATATAGTTAGAGGAGATCCCGCCGAAATGACGAGGATCATAGTGATGGAAAGAAGTAAAACCAGTTTCTTATACAAGTTTTCTCCGAATGGTTTGACAGGATTACTTCTATTACGTTAAACCAATAATAAAAGTTTTCAAAAGACTCTTTCACTGCGAATGCCGAAGCGTAGACCAAACTCCATCGGACAGAATCAACCGTCGGTTAAGAACGAAGCGGTTCTTCATCATCCACTCACCACTTTCCACTTTCTACACTCCATCCTTCAACGCCAACTCAGCCGCAAACTTTCCGGGCGCGCCCATGATGCCGCCGCCGGGATGTGCGCCTGAGCCTGCGAGGTAATAGCCGTTGATGGGCGTGCGGAAACTCGACCATTTGGTGGCGGGGCGCATGAAGAAGAGTTGATGCAACAGTAGTTCGCCGTGGAAGATGTTGCCGCCCGTGATGCCCGCGATGCGTTCGATATCGACCGGCGTGATGACCTGTTTGCCGATGATGGCGCGGCGGATGTTGGGCGCGTGTTTCTCGATGGTTGCGATGACCGTTTCACCGAAGGCTTCGCGCTTGGCGTCATCCCAGCCGCCTTCGAGATCATACGGCGCATATTGCACGAAACACGACATCACATGTTTTCCGGGCGGCGCCATATCGGGGTCGATCTTCGACGGCACGATCATGTCGATGTACGGCTCTTTCGCAAAGCGACCATACTTCGCGTCGTCGTAGGCGCGCTCGATGTAATCAATGCTCGGGCTGATGGAGATCGCGCCGTTGTGCAAGGCGTTCTCGCCGGGCAGCGCGGTGAAATTTGGAAGTTCGCTCAACGCGATGTTGACCTTGCCCGATGAACCACGCGTGCGGAATTTTTTGATGGAGTGGATCAGATCTTCGGGCAGATATTTTTGTTCGACGAGTTTCAAGAACGTGACGAACGGATCAGCGGATGAGAGGACTGCCTTCGCATGAATCTCATCGCCATTTTCCAATGCGACGCCGACAGCGCGTCCATTCTTGATGATGACCTGCTTCGCCGTTGCGTTGAGTCTGATCTCAGCCCCAAACGCTCTCGCCGAACTGGCGATGGCTTCAGCGATCCCGCCTGTGCCGCCTTTGGCAAAACCCCACGCGCGGAACGCGCCGTCAATTTCGCCCATGTAGTGATGTAACAACACATACGCGGTGCTCGGCGAGCGTGGACCGAGGAACGTGCCGATGATTCCGCTGGCAGATTTTGTCCCCAACAGCGCGGGAGTTTCGAACCATTCTTCGAGCATATCCGCCGCAGATTGGGTCATGATCTTCGCGAGACCATACAATTCTTTTTCCGTCAGCGTCGAAGCGAATTGACCAAGTTTCATCAAGCCCATCAAGTCTTTTGGATGAAGTGATGTCGGGTCAGGAGGCAGAATGCTTAATATTGGCTTGATCGCTTTCGCGAGGCGCGCCATCCGACGGGAATATTCGTCGTAGGCTTCAGCGTCCTTCGGCGAGTGACGATAGATCTCGCGGCGGGTCGTATCATGATCGTCCCATGCGGCGATGTAATCACCATTTTCCATTGGCGTAAACGTGCTCGGCAATGGCAGGATCTTCAACCCATGTTGCGGCAGTTTCAAATCGCGGATGATCTCAGGTCGCAAGAGACTCACGACATACGAAAATTCTGTGAACTTGAATCCCGGAATAATTTCTTCCGTGATCGTCGCCCCACCGACCAGTTCCCTGCGCTCAAGCACAACGACTTTCCTGCCAGCGCGTGCGAGATATGCGGCAGCAACGAGTCCGTTGTGCCCTCCGCCGATGATGATTGCGTCGTAACTATTTTGTGTCATAGTATTTCTCTGTTCGAATGTTTACAAGTTTGAACGTTAGCAAGTTTTAACTTTTAAACCTTCCAACCTGTTAACGTTTTTTCCATTCCGGTTCGTAAAATGGGAGTTTAACTACGCGAGCAGGCGCGTGCTTGCGATGATGTTCGACGGTGATTTCCATTCTCACATCCGTGCCGAGTTCATAATACGGCTTCTGCAAATGCGCGAGCGCGATGTACTTCTTCAACAGCGGTGACCACGAAGCCGTGGACGCGTAACCCACCTGCACATTGCCAACCAGGATCGGCATACTCGCGCGGATTGCCGTCCCAGGGATTTGCGGAGGCAAACCGACCTCGGCATACAACGCTTCCATGCCGACCCAATCGATCTCAATGCCCATCATTTTCCACGCTGTTCCTTCGCGTTTCTCGCGTTCCAGCGCGCGCCGACCGACGAAATATCCTTTTTTATCAAGCGCAACAGTCCAATCGAGACCTAATTCAAACGGCGAGGATTTCTGCGATTCGATCCACGCGTGTCCCGCAGACGTGTAATCCACATCGAGCATGAACAGTCCCGCTTCGACGCGCGCCATATCGAGCGCGAGAATCCCAACAGGCAAAATCCCATAATCGTGCCCCGCCTCCATGATCGCATCCCATACTTTGATCGCGTCCTGCGCGTCCATCCAAATCTCATAACCGAGATCGCCTGTGTATCCCGTTCTCGAAATCGTGACATCGACTCCGTTGAGCTTATTCTTCATCAGACGGAAATACTTCAGCCCATCGAGATCGGATTCGCAAATGCGATTCAAAATGACCCGTGAGTTGGGACCCTGCAAACTGAGCGACGCCACGCTCTCAGTTTGATCCTCAAACTGCACATCGAGTCCCACCGCGTTCATCATCAACCAGCGCAGGTTCGGTTCTGCGGCAGTCAGGCGAAAGGTCGATTCATCGAGCCGCGCGACGGTGCCATCGTCGATCATCTTGCCTTCATCATCACACCAACCCGTGTAATAGACTTGTCCCACCTGCAACTTATTAATATTTCGCGTGGTGACCTTGTGCAACAATGCCGCTGCATCTTTTCCTTTGATAATATA
>DAOTZF010000268.1:0-4642 GCA_034434415.1 Anaerolineales bacterium
CTCCCGAAGGTAGAGGGGCTAGGGGTGAGGGTAACGTTGCACACGCTACAAAATTATAGGAAAGGTTCGGGACAGCTTGGACATCTGTCAACCCCCAGCGCACAGAGGCTTCTTTAATCAACGCCGGGAGGCTGGCAAGAAACTGTTCGCCCTCTGCGCCAAAAGTTTTCGTAATCGTTGAGACAAAATCGGCAGGCAGATTCAATCTTTGTTCACCGCACGCAACGAGACAATCGGATTTCCCTGCTTGCGAAATTGAAGAATATCTGGATGCGATTCGGCGTATTTTGTCATCCCTTCATTATCCCAGGAAACGCGCCCCTGGGTGTACGTAGCGCGATACGATCCGCCTGATACGGATTCGCCGTACAATAGCACATCGGTCTTGATCTCGTTTTCCAACGCGGCAATATTTTCCTCTGCGGCTTCAAGTACAGGCTTGAATTCTAGATCGAGCGCATCCAAATCCGCTTGTATCTTTTTGAGAATTTCCGCTCGTTTGGCTTCGTAATCCATTTTAGCCACATCCGCCGCGCCGCGCAGATTGGTCAGCCGTTCCAGTTTTGCCGCTACATGTTCGCGCGCCGGGCGTTCGTTCATTTTCCCCAGCTGTTCAACGACAATATGCTTCAGACCGGTCTTGAGTTCAGTCTGCCATTTCTTGCTCTTGCATCGTTCGATAATCTCCTCGAATAATTGGCGGAGATATTCAGGGCTGTACTTGTACCTCGCCGCAATCGTTGAGAGTTGCTCCAGCGGTTCACCATCCAAGCCGTAGCGGCGGCTCAGGATTTGATAATACGTATCCTTGCCCGAATCGCTGGTCAATCGTTTATGAATGATTTCCAGAAACTGCGCAACGACCTGTTCCAGGTGCTGATCCTGCAGGCGTTCGATTTGGGAATCTTCAAAACCCAAATCACCAAGCAGTATCTCCAAAGTCATTTCATCCCCATACATCACGGACAACAACTTATTCAAGCCTGCACGTTGTGTGTTGAAATCCATGCCGATCCTCCTTGGGTATCGCTTTTACACCGGGAACAACTTGTCGAACACTTCCGGGCAGTATTTTGAAACCATCTCACTTGAAAGCCCGTTCTCCTTGCAAATCTCCGCGTAGAAATCCGCGCTGGGGCGTTTGATCCGCTTTTGGGTCTCGGTATCCAAGCCCCACAGCCCGAAGCGAAGCGTCCAGCCGTGATCCCATTCGAAGTTGTCCACCAGAGTCCAATGGAAGTATCCTTTGATGGGCCAGTTGAAGTTGACCGCCCGCCACATTTGGTGGATGTGCTGCGCCATGTAACGCGGGCGCACACGATCCTCCGCGTCGGCGAACCCGTTCTCAGTGACGTAGATCGGCAAGCCCGGGAAATTCCGCACGACCCACTTCAACCCCTCGAACATACCCTCCGGTTCGTTCACCAGAAAATTCTTGTCGCTGAAGTCGCCATCGTTTGGGAAGATTGCATCGCTGAACAACGTCTCGGGCTTGCGAATATCGAACGCGACGCGATTGCGGGTGTAATAATTGAAGCCGAAATAATCCTGCGTCCCTTTGGCTTCGGGGATGCGAACCGTGCCAAGCGTCGTCCGCAGTATGCCGGTCGCCACTGCCATCGGAATCGCCCTATTGACGAGAGAGTCGGCATTTTTGGTCAGGAATTGGTCGAGCGGTGACCAGGAACGATGCGGCACGAGCGAGCGATAATGTGTGGCAAGCCCCACTTGCGCTTCCGGTTGAATCTGGTGGATCGCATGATAGGCAACAGCATGACTTCGCAACGTGTTGGCTAGCACTTGAACAGCGAGGCGCATACTATTCTTCCCGGGCGGGAAATTACCGCTGATCCCTCCGCCCACATATCCATTCAATACGTATCCGCTGGACTCGTTGAACGTGCACCACATCGTACAATATTCCTTCAACGCTTCCACCGTCTTGCGGACAAATTTTTCAAATAATGGGACAACTTCGGGTGTTTCCCATGAGCCGCGTTCGCTCAACCAGATCGGATCGGTGAAGTGATGCAGTGTCACCATTGGTACGATGCCGCGTTCGCGCAATCCGCGCAGCATGGCGCGGTAACGTTCCAACGCGTCTTCGTCCCACGTATCCGGCGTCGGCTGGATGCGACTCCACTCCACCGACAAGCGATGCGCGTTCTGTCCGCCCTCCGCGGCGCGGTCGAAGTCTTCGCGCCAGCGTCCGCCCCACCAATCACATGCGAGACCAGACGTCCCGTCGGTATGACCGGCTTGTTCCCATGCCCACCATTGATTGTTCGTGTTATTGCCTTCCACTTGATGCGCGGCGGTCGCCGTCCCCCATAAAAATCCGCGCGGGAAATGATAGGTTGCTTGAGGCATGCGTTTCTCCATTAACTGTAGGGGCGCAATATATTGCGCCCCTATGGGTTTCGTGACATATACGCCAGATACAACGCGACGGAACCCGCGACCGCCGCATTCAGCGATTCGACCTGCCCGCGCATCGGAAGTTTCAACACGATGTCGCATTTCGCGCGCGTGAGTTGACGGATGCCCTCACCCTCGCTTCCGACCACGAGTGCGGTTGCTCCCGTGAGGTGACGCGTTGTCTTCGCCCCGACAGTTTCCCCATCCTGATCGAGTCCCACAACCCAGACATTCTCCTCTTTGAGCGCATCGATCGCCTGCGCGAGATTCATGCGCGTGATGAGCATGTGCTCGCTCGCGCCCGATGACGCATTGACCACCGCAGGCGTGACCTCCACCGTGTGCGCCAATGGAATGACGATGCCATGCACACCAACCGCCTCCGCCGTGCGGATCAGCGCGCCGAAGTTCTGCGGGTCGTTCAACGAATCGAGCAATAACACAAACGGAGGTTCACTCTTCTTGCGCGCGTTCTCCAGAATATCGAGCAGATCAGCATACGGATATCCGCTCACTTCCGCAACGATTCCCTGATTGTTCTCGTGGATCTTATCGAGGCTTGGGCGTTTTGATTTAACGACTTGAACCTTTCGCTGTGCAACCAAATCCATGACCTCGGCAAGCCTGCCTTTGATCTGCACATTGTCGGCGAGTTCAATCTTGAACACCTCGCGTCGTTTGGCGCGCAGGGTTTCATAGACTGCATTGCGGGAGTAGATGAATTCTTTCATGTTCCCCGATTGTACCGTAGGGGCAGGTCTTCGACCTGCCCCTACGTCTCCAATTTTTCATACGACATGATCAACTCATACGCGCTTGCCTTGACGTAGTACACGCGAAATTTCTCCCCTTCCTTGAACGTGTGGCTCATGTCATCCGTGAAGCCGAAGCGTTTTCTGCCCACGTATACGTAATAACTGGTGAACCCGGCGTTCGAACTGTATTCCTGATCGAGGTGAACCTCTCCCTCCGCAACCTGTATTTGGGCATTGAGCAGTTTATTGGAAGCCCAGCGCGCCAACAGGATGACGAAGATCAGGACCAGCGCTATCACAATAACGATGGCAGGGAAGACCAACAAATTCAAGGGGTTGGAAAATAATGCCGCGCGAGTATCTTCATTTTGCAGGTACAAGGCAAGGATGAGACACATCCCGAAAATCATAAACCCGACGATGACGTACACGCTCGTCATCGAAGAGGCGCGGACGCCGCGCGCGGTCATTCGCAGCATATCCCTTTGGCGCGTGCTGAGGAGTCCCTGTTTGTTTAGATGAAGTTCTTCGGGAGTAAAGTCAAACGTGTTCATTCCTCCACCCTCACCTCGGTAATCCGGTCCAATCGAAAACTCCGCTCGTCGTTCCGTAAATGACAATACGCCTGCAAATAGACGTAATCCTTCAGACCCATCACCTGCTTCGGTGTGATCCAGCGTTCGGTTTCTTCACCGTCGCCATCCACGTAACGGATGAACATACGCTTGTTACTGTAGATCGCCTCGCCCAGTTCGGTCGGCAGTTCGATGCCTTCGTTGGGCCACGCGGGCGAATTGTAAATGCCGATGTATTCATCGAGCGGCTTGTTGAACTCCTTCATCTGTTCCATCATCGCAAAGAAGATTCCCCGCGCCGCCAGCGCCCCTTCCAGCGCGCGGTGTTTCATCGTCACCGGCAAATGGAACGAGTCCGCGATGAATTGCAGACTGTACGACGGCATCTCGTAATATTGCCGCGCCAGCATCAACGTGTCGATCAAGTTCGGGATCTGGATGTCGCGTCCGAGCCGCTTGAACTCGCTATCAAGAAATTGCAAATCGAACTTCGCGTTGTGACAGACAACCACCGCTTCATCCACCAAATCGACGATTGATTCAGCCACCTCAGCGAAGCGCGGCGCCTCAGCCAGTTCTTCGTCCCTCAAGCCGTTGGTACTCATCGCCCCCACCGAAAGCGGACGTTCGGGATTCACCAGCGTTTGGTATTGCTCCTTGATACGCTTCCCTTCCGTGACGACGATCCCCACCTCACACACGCGGTCGCCAAACCACGCGGAAAGTCCGGTGGTTTCAAGATCAAGAAAAGCGAAACGTGCGGAGGCGAGATCGAACATATCGTGAGAAACACCGAAGGTGTGAAATGATTATAGATGGCGGAATGTTTGGTTTTGAACCCCGAAGGGGTGTCATGTACTATACAAAAATATGTCATCCCTTCGGGATTTTTAG
>DAOTZF010000269.1:0-9044 GCA_034434415.1 Anaerolineales bacterium
TTCGTAATCGAAATTGAGGATGTTGAAGCCGATCACGCGGTCAGCGGATTTCAACTCGGCGATCAAAGCCGCCGCGTCATTTTCCCAATACACGGCGAAATCGTTCCGCGCCGTAGACCACGTTACGCCGCAAGCGAGCAACAACTTCGATGGGTCGCGCCCTCCGACTTCCTCGAATAGTTTCTGGCTTTCTAGATCGAAGTAGACGATATTCATAACTTGTTCATTTCTTCGCGTGCAAACTCAAGCGCTTGTTCCCGTGATTGGATATTTCCAATCGCTTGTTCTTCGCGGATCGCTTCGAGCAATTGACCAATGATCCGCCCCGCCTCCAAATTGAGTTCTTTCATCAAATCATTGCCATCGAGCAGGCGCGGGGGCGCGACGGTTTCTTCGCGCTTCTCCCAATAGTTTTCCAATAACATTTTCGCAATATCCAGCGCGGCTTGCCAATTATCTGTCGTTTGAGTGTGATCGCGTGTACCGCGCAGATCGGCGAGACCGAGCAGGATCAAATCCACACCGGCTTCGCCCGCATCTCGGAAGAATCGGTAAATGGATTTTCGCGTCGGCTCTTGTTTCTTTTCCTCCAACTGCATCGTGAAAAAATGGAAGCGCATGTGATTGTAGACGATCTTCTTGATGCGCCCGATCTCGTCGTTGCTGAGGTTGAACGCATGCCCGCGCTTGGATGCAACCTCCGCGCCTTTCACATCGTGGTCGAAAAAGCGGATGCGCCCCGCCTCATCCACGGATTTGGCGGATGGCTTCTCCACATCATGGTACAACGCGGCGAAGAAGAGCGCGGCGCGGACGGAGCGGTCCGTGTTGAGCGATTCGGTAAAGTGTGCCGCGAAACGCTCACGATAATTTCCAAGTGTGTTTACGAGCGTGTGCAAAAACGGATCATCACCACCTGAGCCTGATTCAAGCGTGGCGAGAATCGCTTCGAGGTGACCCAACACTTTCAATGTGTGTTCCCAGACATCGTACACGTGAGGCGGAGATTGCTCCACTCCCTTCATAGCGGAGAGTTCGGGCATAAGATGTGGAAACACGCCGAGCATTTCGAGTGCGCGCATAGACGCGTCGGGTTTGGGACCCTCAAGAATTTTGAACAGCTCGTCGCGCTGGCGTTCGGCTGAGATATTGGGCAAAAGGTTTGCCGCATCTTTCATAGCACTGCGCGTAATGAGGTCAATTTTGAAATCGAACGCCGCGGCGAGGCGCACGGCTCTCAAAATGCGGATCGGGTCATCAGTTAATGAAGTGGGCGAGCAGGCTCGGATGATTCTTGCACGGATATCCTCTGCACCGTTCAATGGGTCAATGATGGAATGGGTGCGAAGGTCGTAGGCGATGGCGTTGACCGTGAAATCGCGGGCGTGCAGATCATCTTCGAGTTTATCGCCGCCGCGATAGGTTGCGAAATCGAGATAGATGCGCGAGTTGTCTGAGTCGATGACGATGACGCGACCTGTGTCGCGTTCTTCGTCGAGGATCATGAAGTTGGCGTCGAGGGCGCGGGCGACGCCTCGGGCGAGGGCAATGCCGTTCGATGGCAGAGCAAAATCAAAGTCCCGCGAGAGGCGGTTGAGGTACATGTCCCGTACTGCGCCGCCGACGAGGTATATTTCCTGATCTGGCAACGCGTCTCGGATTGTATCCAACAAAGGCGGGTGCGAAAATTGAAGTGGCATGTAAATGATTTCAGGTTTTTCTTTGTGACGGCTGGTCTGCGCGGCATGCAGGGCCTGCTCAGGCGTGCCGCCCTGTGCGACGATTCTGCCGCGAATGCGGGCAACCCAACGACCTGCGTAATTCAATGCGGCTTGATCTTCTTGCATGTTTTACCCCAATCGTAAATCAAAAACCGTAAATCGTAAATCTAAAATCGAAAATCAGCTCGGTTTGTATTTTTCCAAATCCACCACGCCGACGAACGGAAGGTTGCGGTAGTATTCGTCGAGATCGAGACCATAGCCGAAGACAAATTTATTTGGGATTTCAAATCCGCGATAATGAATGGGAACGACCGCTTCGCGTCGCTCGGATTTGTCGAGCAGGGCACAGACCTTGAGAGTGCGCGGCTGGCGGACTTGTAACAGTTCAAGCACCGATGCGATCGTGTTGCCGCTATCCACGATGTCTTCCACGAGCAGAACGTCCTTGTCTCGAATGTCCATCTGCAGATCCATGGTGACGCGCACCGCGCCGCTCGATTCGCGTTTGCCTGCACCGTACGAGGAAACCGCCATGAAATCCATCATGTGTGGGGCAGAGATGTTGCGGCTGAGGTCAACAAGAAAAGGCACGCCGCCGCGCAGGATGCACACGAGGAGCAGGTTGCCATCAGGATAATCCGCGCTGATTTCTGCGCCCAGTTCGGCGATTCGGTGCTGGAGTGCAACAGCGTCTATCAAAATTTCTGAAAGAATTTCTTTATAGTCTTGCATGTTCTTAACTCATCGGGCGAGTTTCAGGCGAAAGATTTTCTTTGCCATATTTTCGCAAAAGATAGATCGCCAACGCCCACGGTAGGACGCCGAACAGGGTCATGGCGATCATGTTGCCAGAGGACAGCACGAGATACGATTGAATCGTGTTCGTCCAACCGTGCAGGAGGATCATCAGGAAAACACTCCTCGTATTGTTGTACAACCATGTGTTGACAATTGTCCAGCCGACCGTGCCGAGCAATAACCCGATGATCAACGGAATGATAACTGCGGGTCCCGCGCCCCAATTTAGATACAAATTGATCGGCAAATGCCACGCGCCCCAAAGCAGACCTAAAACCCAACTAGCATTTTCTGCGTTAAGCGATTTTTGCAAACGCGGCAGGGCAAATCCGCGCCAGCCTGGTTCCTCCCACAGACCTGTAAAGACGATCATGTATAAAAGGAATGGAAAAAAGTATGCAAAGGAGAGTGTTGGGTTAAGGTCTGGCATCTTCATTCCACTGGATAAAAACCCGAACAACAGACTGATCCCAGCCAGAGCAAGCGGTATCAGAAACGCGATTACATACCAGCGAGCATTCAACTGCCATTTGACGATTTGGGAGAATAAGTTTCTTAATCCCTCTCGCCCTTCAAAAATGGCAAGAACAATGATCGCCGCAAGAAACGGACCTGCTCCAGCAGTGAAGATGAGATAAGGCAGGCGAACATCTCCACTCGAAAGCGCAAGGAAGTGTAAAAAATTATCTTCGTTCCTCAATACAATTCCCTGCGATGTCGCCGTTTGCATACCGACGATCTGGCACGTCCATGTGATGGCGTAGGCGAGTACGAAAAATAGAATTAATGCAGTTCGCTCTTTTCCAGACATTATCTCTCCTTAGCGCGGCACTTCGTGATGTTCGCGGCAACGCGCTTCGTACATTTCGGATGCGCCGACGATGACAACGGGATCGTTGTATTTTGCAGGCTTGCCATTGACCAGTCTCTGCGTGCGCGAGGCTTCGCCGCCGCAGACCATGCAGATGGCGTGGAGTTTGTCCACGTGTTCGGCAATGGACATGAGAGTCGGCATGGGTCCGAACGGTTCACCGCGGAAGTCTGTGTCCAACCCCGCCGCGATGACGCGGACGCCGCGGGAGGCTAAATCACGAGCGACAGGGACGATCTCAGGATCGAAGAATTGCGCTTCGTCGATACCAACGACGGTCGTATCTTTATCTAATTTATTGAGAATCTCAGTGGCTTTTTCGATGGGAATGGCATCGAAGTTCGAACCCGCGTGTGAAGTGACCTTTTCCACCGCGTAGCGGATGTCAATCGCGGGTTTGAACACCTGCACTTTTTGTTTGGCGATCGTCGCGCGCACGAGACGTCGGATCAGTTCATCCGTCTTGCCGCTGAACATCGAACCGCAGACTACTTCAATCGAACCGTGTGTATGGCGCATATCACCTCGTAAAAATAAAAACAGGCATGGCGCGCACTCGCGCCATGCCTGTAAGTTTACCTGAGATTATCTAATCCGCAACCCTGATGAATTATGCCGCGGCTTCGGGGAGTTCATACCCCAGCGAGCGGAGTTTCTTCTTCGCGGCGGTGAGCGACGCCTGACCAAAACCAGCGATCGCCAGCACAGCCTCGTTGCCGCCGTTCAACTTCTCAAGGAACTGACCGACGTTCTCGATACCAGCCTTTTTGAGCGATTCGATTGCGCGCGCCGCGAGACCAAGGTCTTCGATCGGGCGCTCAGGCGAACCCTTCAATTCTTCTTTTACCTTCTGTTGTTCAACATACGTCTGGCGGACCGACAACTTCTTGTAGAAGCGGTCTACCTGACCTTCGATGTCAAGGAGGCGCGAAGCCTCGCCTGTGAAGAATGGATGACAATTCCCGCAAATATCCACGCGGAATTCTTTTTTCGTCGAACCCGTTGTCCATGTGCGACCGCACGAGGCGCAGGTGACCTTCGCATCTGTGTAATACGTGGGATGAATATCGGGCTTCATGTTACGCCTCTGGCTGCGGGACAACGTTGACGCGTTTTTTGCCGCGCACAACATCGAACATCACAATGCCGTTCGCGGTCGCAAACAAGGTGTCATCCTTGCCCGCATCCACGTTCAAGCCTGGTTTGATCTTTGTGCCGCGCTGGCGCACCAAAATATTTCCCGATAGCACGAACTGACCCGCGTAACGCTTCACGCCTAGTCGCTGTGCATTTGAATCTCGTCCGTTGCGGGTTGAGCCCGCACCTGTTTTATGTGCCATGGTTACCTCTTACTTTTTCTTCTTTGAGTCCGTCTTTTTGGCAGACGACTTTGTCGCGGTCGACTTTTTGGTCGTGGACTCTTTCTTCGCAGGAGCCTTCTTTGTGGATGAAGCCTTCGGCTCTTTCTCAGCCTTAGCCTGCTTCTCCGCTTTCGGCTTTGCCTCCGCCTCGACAACGACCTCTGCTTCAGCCTTCTTCTCGACCTTCGGCTCTTCGACCTTGCGTTTCTCGCCAGGCTTGCCGATGAAATCAACCATCAATAAAGTGTACTGCTGGCGGTGACCACCGCGTACACGGATGCGTTTCTTCGGTCGATACTTGAAGCGTTCGATCTTCGGACCACGGATGTGATCCATGACCGTGACCTTGACTTCGATGCCGCTGACAGTGGGGGTTCCGACCATGACCTCGTCACCGTCTGCCATAAGCAAGACGCGTTCAAGGTCGAATTTCTTGCCCGCTTCCACGGGTAGGCGATCCACTTCGATGGTTCGCCCTTCGACGGCACGAAATTGCTTACCGCCGCTTTCAACGATTGCAAATCTCATTTTTTCTCCAGTCATTCACTTCGCCGGGCGCCTGCGGAGTTCCTGCACTCGTCGCCTGCAAACGGGGAAGCTGGGTGTTTTACACACAACCGCCCCAGCGATTCCAACTGCTGAGGCAGAAGCGGGCAGATTATACATGCGGGGCGGGGATGTGTCAACAGAAATAGCTTGCTTCCTGCGCCGTCCTCGGCGCAGGACTTACTCGGAGTACGCCGCCGCGGACGGCGGCTTGAGCCTATAAAACCGAATCGACCATCCCGACGCGTGAAGCGGGTTATCCCTTCGGCAGAATCGAAGTCAGCGTCCGCGTCATATTCTGCAACGCGCCGGCGTGTCCCTTGATCTTGTTCACGTCCCCGGTTTTCAATCCTGATTGCACCTCGGTGATGGTCTTCGATGTTGACGCCTGATTGTCAATGATCCTTTGCGTCATGCTTTCGAGGTTGACGAGCAGTTGCAGGACATTCTTCGGGATGATCGGCAGACCTTTCGCGAGGGGGAGCAAGCCGTCCAGGATATTGTTGGCGATGCCCGCGTATTTCACGGTGAGTGTATGAAGCGAGCCGATGGAGTTGGTGAGCTCGAGCGCGATCTCCTGGATCGTGTCGATCATAGTCTTGTGATCCTGAATCATTTTGCTGATGTCGTTCAGCGAGTCGGTGAGTTTGTCTGAAAACTTCACGTAGGACACCGGCTTCGCTGTGGCGGCGCCTGCTCTGGTTGTGGGTCGGGTGGTGGCTGGCATGATTTTCTCCTATGGGTTGAATTTTCGCAACTATACTTTAGTTTGAGATCGAACACAACACATTGACAAACCCTCGTGACTACTGTACCCTCGCCTCATGCCTGACTTATCACTGGCTCAACATCAGATCGTTGATTCGCCCCTCGACTCGAAACTCTTCGTCTCTGGTCCCGCAGGGACGGGGAAAACCACCGCGGGCGTCGAGCGGATGCGTTACCTGCTTGCACAGGGCGTCCCCGGCGAATCGATAGTGATGCTCACCCCGCAACGGACACTGCAAGAACCGTATCTTGAACTTCTTTATAGTCCTGAGCGGCGCGCGGGCGGCGAAGTGACACCTGCCACGATCGGCGGTCTCGCACGGCGCATGTGCGACTTGTTCTGGCCCCTCGCGGGCGAAGCGGCAGGGTTTGCACGACCTGACCAGCCTCCCGTTTTCCTCACGCTTGAAACCGCGCAATATTACATGGCGCATCTCGTCCGTCCGTTGTTGGATGAAGGATATTTTGAATCCGTCACGATTGATCGCAACCGCTTGTATTCCCAGATCATTGACAACCTCAACAAAGCCGCGGTGATCGGTTTTCCTCATACCGAGATCGGTTCACGACTCGACGCATCCTACTTCGGCGACCCTGCCCAACGACGTGTGTATCATGACGCACAGGATTGCGCGAATCGTTTTCGTCAGTATTGCCTCGACCATAATCTGCTCGATTTTTCGTTGCAACTCGAAATTTTCACGGACACGCTTTGGCGGCAGGATATCGTCCGTGATTATCTGGTCCGCACCTATCGCCACCTGATCTATGACAATGTGGAGGAGGATATGCCGCGCGCGCACGACATTCTGCGTGAATGGCTTCCGTTTTTTGATTCAGCCTTGTTGATCTATGATGAAGGCGCAGGCTTTCGTCAGTTCCTTGGCGCAGATGTTCATACCGGCTGGGCGTTGCGCGAACTGTGCAATGAGCACATTAATTTGAATGAATCGTTCGTGATGTCGGAGGAAGTGGCAAGGTTGAGTAATGGGTTGGTGGAAGCGATTGTTCCAAATGTCGAGTCCAACCTCGAAGGTCAAATTTCGTCTGAGTCGCTCATCGTTTTGAAGAAAATTGGCAGCGAAACCGACACTCCGCGTTTTTATCCAGAATTGCTGGATGCCGTTGTTAATGAAATTGAGCAATTGATTTCATCTGGGATCCAGCCTTCTGAAATCGTTATTCTTGCCCCGTATCTCTCGGATGCTTTACGATTTTCCATCACGCACAGACTCGAGATAAAAAATATCCCCTGGCGCTCGCACCGCCCGTCGCGCTCTTTGAAGGATGAACCCGCCTCCCACGCGTTAATCACACTTGGCGCGCTGGCGCATCCGCATTGGAACATTCACCCGCCGAAATTTGACGTGGCATATGCGTTGATGCAATCCATTGACGGACTCGATCTTGTCCGCGCGCAGCTGCTCACCGACATTGTCTATCGTCAAAGAGATTTGCGACTGTCACCTTTCGAAGAGATCAAATCTGATGTTCAGGAGCGGATTACATTTAGTGTTGGAAACCGATATTCGATAATTCGAAGCTGGCTCGACGAGTATCGATTATCAAATCTCCTGCCTTTGGATCACTTTTTTCGCAAGTTGTTCGGCGAAGTGCTCTCGCAGGCGGGGTTTGGTTATCACCGCAACTTTGACTCGATCCGCGTGGCGGCGAGTTTGGTCGAGTCGGTGAAGAAATTCCGATTGGCAATGGAACCGTCGAACGCCGGTAAAGATTCGCCTGCTTTTGATTTCGGCAAGGAATATGTGGCGATGTTGAAAGAAGGCGTGATCGCTGCGTCGTACCTAGAGGGCTGGCAAAACGAAGACAAGGACGCGGTTCTCGTCGCGCCTGCGCATACATTCCTGATGATGAATCGCCCTGTCACGATTCAATTCTGGCTGGATGCCGGGTCGAGTGGATGGTACGAGAGATTGTCGCAACCACTGACGCATCCATATGTGTTGAGCCGCGAATGGCAGGAGGGGCGCCAGTGGACAGACGCAGACGACGTCCAACATAGCAAAGAAGCGATGGCGCGGCTGGTGTCGGGTTTGCTCCACCGGTGCCGTGAGCGAGTCTATTTGGGAATTGCGGAACTCGGCGAAAGCGGATTCGAAGGACGCGGCGAATTGCTGCGCGCCTTCCAAAAAGTTTTGTGAAAGGTAGGTGACAGTCATCTTAAAGGTGATTGTCACCATTAAAAAAATAAATGAACAAAAAATACAGACTGATTGCAATTTCGATAATTCTGCTGGCTTGCACCGCGATTGGAACTCCGACAATCGTTCCACCCGTCATACCGAGCGCGACTTCGGTCATCCCTCCGGTTGATTCTACGATTGCGCCCCCTCCTTCAACAGGTGGACCAACTCTTGCGAACTGCCCGATGTTCCCCGCAAACAATTTCTGGAACGCGCGCGTGGATTTGTTACCCGTTCATGCAAAATCCGACGCGTGGATTGATAGCATCGGCCGCGACGAAAGTTTTCACATGGACTTCGGCTCTGGCGAATGGGACGGAGGTCCCATCGGGATACCGTTTAATATCGTGGCGGGATCAACCGTCCCGAAGTTTGACGCGGAGTTTTATTATCCCGACGAATCAGACCCGGGACCGTATCCCATTCCAGAGAATCCGCAACGCGAGTGGGGGAGTGATCATCACATCCTTGTTGTAGATACAGATACTTGCAAGTTATATGAAATCTTTGATGCAAGTTTTGATAACGGTCAATGGTTTGGCGGAGGAGGCGCAATATTTGATCTACATTCGAATGCGTTGCGCCCCGATACATGGACCTCTGCTGACGCAGCAGGCTTGCCCATTTTGCCAGGTTTGGCGCGTTTTGATGAGATTGAGGCGGGAGAAATCAAACACGCGTTGCGATTTACAGCGGAGGACACGGCAGGATACATCTGGCCTGCGAGACACCTGACTGCTGACCCAGATGAAAACATACCTCCCCTGGGCGC
>DAOTZF010000270.1:0-10106 GCA_034434415.1 Anaerolineales bacterium
AAATCTTAAGCGCTGAACACAAATCCACATCTGGTACAATGGACGTCATAAAGCGCATCACCCCAACAAACGAATAATGAATTGTTGGTTCTAAACCTATACTCGTTGATCGTTGAGAGGCGCGTATGAACTTTCGGGAACGCACCAAAAGATTCTTTTTCCCCGACCCAGACTCCCCGCGCTGGATGCTGATCCTGCCGATAGCAACAATGGGGATAGTGACGTTGATACTGGTTTTCGGCGGCATCCATGCATGGGAGTATACAAACTCCCCTTCCTTTTGCGGAACGGTCTGCCATACCATGCCGCCGCAGAACGTCGTCTATCTTGAATCTCCTCACTCGAATGTTACCTGCGAGGAATGTCACATTGGGCGCGCCTCCTTTACCAGCCAGCTCGCACGCAAATCCCAGGGTCTTAAAGAAACTTATTATCAAGTCTTCAAACTTTACGAGTTTCCGATTCGCGCCAAAGCGTTGCGCCCGGCTGTGGAAACTTGCGAAACTTGCCATCGCCCCGAAACATTTACTGATGACAGTCTGCGCAAGATTACCCATTTCGCGAGCGATCTGAACAGTACTTCGACCACCACATACTTGATCATGAAGACCGGAGGTGGTTCAAAGCGCGAGGGTGGCGGACGCGGCATCCACTGGCACATTATCACACCTGTCTGGTATTACGCCGAGGATCCCTTACAGCAGGTGATTCCGTATGTGCGAGTTATGAATGAGGACGGTACGTTTACCGAATACATAGATGTTGAATCTGGCTTCGATCCGAAATCGGTGGACGAGAGCAAGCTTAAACCAATGGACTGTATCACCTGCCATAACCGGGTCACACACGAATTTATGTTTCCAGAGGACTCTGTCGACCTTGCCATGTCGCGTGGGTTGATCAGCCCTGAAATTCCCGAAATCCGCAAGCGCGCCGTTTACACCTTAACCCTCTCCTTCGAAACGAGAGAGAACGCGATGGCTTCCATTGATGCGCTTCATGATTACTACAAAGGCACCGAGTATTACACCGGGCACGAGGAACAGATACAGGCGGCTATGGATGAATTGAAAGCCATTTATGACCGCACAGTTTTCAAAGAACAAGAGATCGATTGGACAACGTATCCCAATAACATCGGTCATCAGAATTCGCCGGGCTGCTTCCGCTGTCATGATGGAAAGCACCTGAATGAGGAAAAACAGGCGGTTCGACTGGAATGCAACATCTGCCATGCCATTCCCATCGTCCGCGATGCGGAAGATATTATTACGAATATCGAGATCAGTCACGGCGTGGAGCCGGAAATGCATTTCAACGCAAACTGGATCAGCATACATAATAAGGCAATTGACGAAACGTGTTCCACCTGTCATACAACCCAGGACGCGGGCGGAACCAGCAACACCTCATTCTGCTCCAACAGCGCGTGCCACGGAAGTGTGTTTACCTACGCAGGTTTCGACGCCCCTGCATTGCGCGCGATCCTTGAGGCGCAACTTCCTCCTCCCACTACTGTGACACCCCTTACACCTCCAGCAGGCACACCCACTTTCGAAAATTATATCGGCGCGCTCTTCGAAGCGAATTGTTCAGCTTGTCATGGCGCGGATTCCTCTGCCGGGCTCTCACTGCTCTCGTACAATGACGCGCTGGCAGGAGGCGATACCGGTCCTGTCATTTTGCCGGGAGACAGTGCAAATAGCCTGCTTGTTCAAGTGCAAAGCGAGAGTCATTTCAAAAATCTCTCAGAGGCGGAACTCAACCTAGTGATCCAGTGGATAGATGCTGGCGCGCCTGAGCAATAAGATGGTGCAATAAGGTGAGGGTCGCTTCCCTCGTCGGAAGATGAATAGTGTTAAACAATGACCGCCTCCATAATCCGGAGGCGGTCATTGTTTGTTTCAGGCGCGAACTATTGATTTAATTTTTGATGCAACTCTTGAGCGAATTCAAACAACACTTGAGCATCTGCATCGGAGGGCTGGTTTTGCCCGTTGCCATAAAACTCGAGCGTGACGACCATCCGATCAGCCACACCTGTTGGGTCAGAGGCATCCAAATTCGACAGCTCGAATTCTTGAACCCAATCGAAGAATTTCTGTTGTTCAGTTGCGCTCAGCAGATCGGCAAATACTTTCATCACACCTTCGAGCTGCTCGGAACGACAATTGCTGGAATACACCTCGCCGGAAAGGAAAATGATCATCCGATCGCAGAACCCGACGATGCCGCCTTCACGCGTCCAAACGAGAGCAAGTGTGGCAGGCTGAACACGACTGCCGTCTTCGCTGATATGGTATTCGAATTCAAACCCGTTCGCCTCCAACACGATGATCTTTCCCGGTGTGATGACTTGTGTGCATAACTCATCCGGCAAGGCAACCTCGAGACAACCATCGGTGAACTCGACATCGGAACTGCTGAGGACAGAAATTTCGTCCAAGTCGAGCCCAAGATTGAAAGCCAGTTGCGCTGTGATGGCTTCTTCCATCAACCCGAGAGGAGCGTCTCCTGCTTGCACAACCTGACTGCCGCTCTCGTTCGTGCGAAATTCAAATTGCTCGCCGCCTGCCTTCAGAATAATCCGGTAGCCCGGGACAATTGCCTGTGTGCACATCATTCCGGGTCGTTGAATCCCAAGACAACCATCGGGCCATTCCACCGCTTCCGTTGAGACAACGCTGATCTCTTCGGGAGGCAGGTTGAGGATCGAAGCGAGACGCGCGACCGCCGCCTGTTCGGCAGGCGTCAAGTCTGTTTGTGGTGCAGGCGTGGAGGTGGGTGTAGGTCTCAATCCACCAATGGGAATGAACGATTGCTCGGTCGGCTGTGGTTGAGGCGCACATGCAGTGATAATCAACAGGACACTGAGAATTAGCAGGTAAATCTTCTTCATTACTTACTCCTTGGCAGGTGACGTATCTGCCGCGCTGATTGTTCCATCTGACTGTATAATCGAAACATGCGCACTCTTATGTTTGCTGTTTTTCTAATCATTTTATCAGCGTGCACGCCAAAAGCCGACCCGGACATTCAGATTCAGGTAGCGGTTGCATCCACGCTGGCGGCTATCCCAACGAACACATCCGAACCGATTCCGACGCCGTATCCATCCCCAACACCCTTCGACCTTCGGGGATTATTTTGCGAATATCAGTTTTGTGTCGGACACCCGATCGACATGGCGTTCTATGATGTGAGCGCCCAGCAAAACCCCGCCGCGCCCAGCAGTTATTCACAAGGATTGCTCGCCGCGTTCAATGGCAACCTGTTCATCCAGATGATCTGGCAACTTGCGCCCGGCGCAGCAGACCCCCAATTCATGCTCGACCTCGTCCTGGATGAAGGAATCGACACACGCGTCGGCAACCTGGACGTGAAACTGATTCGCGATATGAACGTGATCTACACCCCAGTCACTTCCACCGCCACTCCCCTGCTTCCCTACGGCGGCGCGGCAGCATGGACCTGCGGTGACCGCGTTTTTGCATGGAAGGCGTACGCACCCGATGAAACCTCTGCACCTGCATTATTCGATTCCGCACTGACGCGTTTTACCTGTAATCGTTAAGCATCCATATTCAAAGGAGAGATTCATGCCGACCGAGTCCGAGTTTCTTGCTCTCAAATCCCGAGTCAATGAATTGGAGGACCGTCTGATGTTCCTGTATCGTCGGTTCAATATCGACTATGCCGACCCAAACTCAGATCCCGCGCGCTCGCCCCAAATCCAGGATGCGTTGCGGCGAGGTAATAAGATCGAAGCGATCAAACTTTACCGGGAAATGACCGGCGTCGGCTTGGCAGAGGCAAAGTCTGCCATGGATCGCGCAGAACAGTTCATCAAATAAACCTTTGCAAGCAACTGCTTGTGCTATACTGTGTTATAGAACTTGTGAGCCCGAATAATCATTTCAAGAGGAGGAACGATCATGCCACCCACTGTCCGCGAGTTGATGACCGAGACCATCAAAAGCGCATTCCAGCCCGACAAAGCAGCAGGTGTTGACACGGTTGTGCAATTCAAATTCACCGGTACACAGGCGTCCAATTGGTATGTTGTCATCAAGGACCAGAAATGCGAATCCACGGAAGGCTTACATCCTGACCCCAAAATGACGATGACCGTCGACTCGGAGGATTACATCAAGATCTCCACCGGCGAGCTCGATGCCACCATGGCATTCATGAAAGGCAAGGTCAAGGTCAGCGGCGATATGGGTGTGGCGCTCGGCATGGGGAAGTATTTCGTCTACGGCAAGTAATGACTTCAACAAGGTAGTGAATTCACTACCTTGTTGCTTTTATGTTGCACAAACACCTCACACTTGGATGGTATTAAATGGCTTTGGCTTCCCCCACCCATGGTGAACGCCGCCAGCTAACGGTCGTTTTCTCAGATGTGGTCGGTTCGACTGAACTTTCCGCTCAACTCGACCCCGAAGATTGGCACGGTATCCTCAGCCGTTATCATCAAACTGCCGCCGGCGTCGTAAAGCGGTTCGAGGGTCACGTTCAACAATATCTTGGTGACGGTATCCTAATTCTTTTCGGCTACCCTCAAGCGCATGAGAACGATGCCGAACGCGCGGTCCGGGCTGGGTTATCCCTGCTCGAGGAAATCCAGAAGTTAAACAATACATTTCAAAAGGAATTCTCGAAAAGCATCGCGGTGCGAGTCGGGATTCACACCGGCGAAGTGATGATCCGGCAGGAAGGCGGCGATTCAGGCAGCATCTTTGGTGAAACGCCGAACGTAGCGGCAAGAGTCCAGGCGGCGGCTGAACCGAATTCCGTCTGTATTTCTGCCGCGACACAGCGACTGGTTGCTGGGTTTTTCGTTGTCGATGAACTTGGACCTCACATCCTGAAAGGCGTTCCCGACCCGATCCAATTATTCAAAGTGGAACGCACCTCCGGTGTGCGGAGTCGTCTCCACGCAACAGCAGTGAATTCGTTGACCCCGTTCGTAGGACGCGAGGATGAACGAAACTTGCTGATGGGCCGATGGGCACAGGTGCAAAAAGGGAAAGGTCAGTTGGTGATGATCACCGGCGAAGCCGGCATCGGGAAATCGCGGCTTCTACGTCAGTTCAAGCACGACCTCGGTGTGATCCCCCACACATGGGTGGAAGGCGAATCTTCCCCGTATGAACAGGATACTCCTTTCGCTCCTACAATTGACTTGATCGAGAACGCGTTCGAGTGGACGGCTGAAACGCCAGTGGAAGCAAAACTCTCAGACCTCGAGCGATCATTTACGCTTGTCGGTATGGATACAGCAAAAACCGTACCGCTGGTGGCTTCGTTGTTCGGCATTACGGCTCCGCCGGGAAGGTATCCTCCCATCCTGCTTTCACCGGAACAGCAACGTCTGCATCTGTTGCAATCCCTCGTGGATTGGGTCATCGGTACCTCAAAATCGCAACCCACTGTGCTCGTGGTCGAAGACCTGCACTTTGCAGACCCATCCACATTGGAAGAATTCGTCATGCTGGGCGACCAGATCGAGAATTCGGCGGTCATGCTCCTATTCACCGCCCGCCCGCGTTTCGTTCCCCCATGGCCCACACGTCCATTTCATTCGCTCATCAATCTCACACGGCTCGAGCAGGAAAACGTCCGCGAGATGATAGGCAACTTGCTTGGCAGCCTTGTTCCACAGGAAACCTTATTATCACTGGCAGATCGTACCGATGGGAATCCGCTCTTCGCAGAGGAACTTTCACAGACCATGGCGGGCGCGCGTTCGATCACGGAGAGCGCATCGCAAATCCCTTCCACGTTGCAGGATTTGTTGATGGCGCGTCTCGATTTTCTCGGTCCGAACAAAGAGATTGCCCAAGTCGGGTCTGTGCTTGGGCGTGCGTTTCCATATTCCCTGCTTTCCGCCATTGCAGGCTTACCGGAAGACTCGCTGAACCTGAGCCTCGAAGAATTAACCTCCTCCGGACTGGTTTTCGCCGATGAAAGCGGCGGCGAAATCATTTACACGTTCAAACATGCGTTGGTGCAGGAAGCCGCATACTCATCCCTGTTGAAAAGCCGCAGGCGTGAACTCCACCGGGCAGTGAGCGCCGCGCTCAACGAAAAATTTCCCGAGGTTGCAAAACAACGCCCCGAATTGGTGGCTCACCATCTCACCGAGGCCGGAGATGCGGAAAAAGCCGTGGAAGCCTGGCAAACCGCTGGTGATTTTGCACAAGCCCGCGCCGCGCTCATCGAAGCGGGTCAGCATTACAAAAAGGCGATCAGTATGCTTCAGACCCTGCCCGACTCGCCGGATCGGGCTCAGTTGGAACTACCGTTGCAGATCTCCCTCGGGCACATCTTCGCCGCGACAAAGGGCTTCGGGTCGGCTGAGGAGGAACAAACCTATCAGCGCGCCCGCGAAATATCAGCACAATTAGGAGATTCTCCGCAATTCTTTTTCATACTGATCGGGCTATGGTCAACTGCCAACACCCATTCGGATATGAAGGCTTCGGAGGAATTGGCAAATGAATTGATCCGCATCGCGGAACGAGATAATATCCCCATGTATCTGGTGTGGGCGTATTTTACAAGGGGTATTACCGACTACGCACTCGGCAGATTTTCTGAAGTCGGTACATCAGTTGAGAAATTGTTGCAAAATTACAAGACCGAGGAACACACCTGGTCGCCGTTCGACCCGCAGGTCACCGTGAGAAATCATGCCACGCTCGCACTCTGGCAAACCGGCAGGATCGACCAGGCACGCGAAGTGCTCGCCAAAACCCTTGAGATCGCCGCTCCGCTGGCACCTGCCAACATGGCAATGGCACATCTCGCGGCGTGCAGTCTGCTCCTCTACCTGCGCGATCCACATGCTCTCCAAACACATGCCGAAGCCATGCTCGAAATTGCCCGAAGCGAACACCTGCCATCCTTCCTAGCCTGGGGAACGATGTATCAAGGCATTGCACATACCATGCTCGGAGACCACGAAATTGGAATTGCCGAGATCAAACAGGGACTCACGGATTATCTTGCCTCTGGCACACACAGCTCACTCGGTCAATATCTTTCACAATTGGCAGAGGCGCATGCGCGCGCAGGCGATATCGAAACTGCCTTGCGAACCATCGAAGATGCGTTTGGAGCCGCACCCGAAGAGGAGATGCACTTCCCAGAACTTCATCGCGTCCGCGCGGATATAAGATTATTGCAACCCAACCCCGATTTGCAGGAGGTCGAACGCGGATATCGCGACGCCATCGAAGCCTCCCAGTCCTACCAGGCGCTAACACAGGAATTGCGGGCGGTCACGCGCCTCGGACGCCTGCTCCAGTCATGCGGACGCGCTTCCGAAGCGCGCGAATTACTCGCGCCGTTGTACGCAAGATTCACCGAAGGCTTGGATACGCCCGACCTAATGGAAGCCAAAACCCTGCTTGATGAATTGAATTCGTGAGAGGGAATCCGTCATGAAAATCGCCCGCATCATTTTCTACATCGAAGTCTTACTCAGCGGGTACGCCGCTATGATGGATTTGATCAACCCCGCAGACTTCGTGGCGCAGTACACTCCCCAAAAAGTCAACGGCATCCCGCTGGAGATCATCCGCTGGTATGGCGTACAACTCGTTCCGTTGGTGTATCTCGAATTCACAGCCCTCTGGAATAAGCGCGATGACCGGCTGGCTTGGGTGCTCGGCGCGTTCCTCATCGGAGATCTTCTGCAAATTTTTCTTACCGCCAATTTCATGCTGGCTAACCCCGCCTCACGCTGGACGTTCGGCTTTATCTTCAGCCTGGTGGTTGTAGTGATACTGGCGATCACGCGAATCTACTGGCTGAGCCAATATCGAAGGCAATCCCCGGAAAACCGGTAAATCAAAATCACGTATTGAGGAGAATCAACATGGCAAAGAAAAAGGTTTGTATCGTGGGCGGCGGCGCGACCGGCGCAGCGTTGTTATGGATGCTCGCCAAAAACCCCGATCAATGGGACGTGACCCTGATACACAATCAGGATACGGTGGGAGGTCACTCGCTAACGAAAAATGTCCCTTGGAACGGAGGCAACTTTCCAATCGATGTAGGAGTGCAGTTCATCTCACCGATGCTATATCCGAACGTGCATACCATGCTCAAGGAGTCTGCGTTTAGTTCGCGAGTTCCCGTCACCAATTACAACTCGTTGCGCATTGCCTGCGCATTCCCGCGCAACGCGCAGGGCAACCCGGTCAACTGGGGAAACTTCCCCGCGTACCAGACCGGACCCAACTTTGCCCTTTACACGGAGGATATGAAATACGACGCGAACGTTTTTCAAAACTTCCTCGAGTTTGCCATCTTCGAAGGCTGGGGGCAAAAAACCTTGAAAGAATATTTCGACAACCCTCCCCAAACCTACCGCAACAAGGATCAGTTCGTTAATTTTTTCCTCGCTCCCTATTTGAGCATTATCAACGGCTACGGCGCAGCGCTCATGGACCAAACACTGATCGTCGAGATCATTCCACTATTCGCTACCATACCATTTGAAGTGACGCCGCTTGGCAGTTTCACCAAACCCGGCGTGGGCTGGCAACGCTTCACCAACGGCGCCGGCTCATGGGTTCAAGCCATGGTCACTGTGGCGCAAACTCTCGCCCCTTCGAAAATATTGCTCAATACCAACGTGCTTTCCATGTGGAGCGATCCAACCACCGGCAAAGTGACCGTCACATGGAAAACCGATCCGACAGCGGTGATCTCTTCGGGTGTGTTCGATAAAGTGGTACTCACCACCGACATGTGGACAAACTCGAAGATTTTGAATAACCCGCAAAATCAATACTACTGGACCAATCTGTATAAAAAATATATCGGCTATGGGCGCGATGTCAACATGAACCCGCTGGGAAGCCCCGTTGTATGGGATCTGATGTGGGGGCAATGCTTCATCCACACCGATTCCAAAATGCTCTCACCCGACCTGATGCAACAGCAAGAGACCCTGCAATTCAACGCGTACTATGCTTCCACTGGCGGCGGCAAATTCGATCTCTTGAAAACCTACACTACCTACATTCAGAAGAACGTGCTGAACAAAACTGGCGCCGATGGCTTGTACCTGACCATGTACGGCTACATTCCTAGCAAAGCCAATGGCGATACCATGCCCGATCCCTCTAAAGTGATCTACACCACCCCGTGGACGCACGGCAAATGGACCCCCGCCTTCATGGGCGATGCGAAAAAGAACCTGCATCTTGCACAGGGATTGGGCAATATCACGTATCCCGGGCAGATGAATACTAACATCTATTTCGCGGGTAACAATACCACGACCGATTCCGAAGAAGGCGCGCTGGATGCCGCTATCGCCATCGCGGAATACGCTTTTGGTGGGCAATACCCCTTCAATGGTTGGGTACACCCGCTCGCACATGAGATGTACAACATCTACAAAGACCTGATGTTCCCCGCTCCCAACGCCGCGCACGCCGTGGCAACCCGACTAGCGTTGTATAGCGCCAGCAGCCCGGCCATTACCTCTGCCCCGGCGAAGAAAAAAACGGCGGTCAAAAAGGCAAAAGCAGAGAAAAAGAGGAAACCCGCCAGGCAGAAGACGAAAAAATCTAAGTCACCGAGTAAGCCTGCGAAAAAGGCAGTCCGCAAGGTTGTGAAAAAGAAGAAAACAACACGCAAAGGCGCGAAATCCAGGCGAAAGACAGTTTCCAGCAAATCGAAGCGCTGACAGAGAAAAATCATCCTCGGATTCGAGGATGATTTTTTCATTCAAGATGTTTTGCCTCTTGCCATAGGGATTCCATCTCGTCTAAACTCAATTCAGACAAAGCCCGCCCCTGCTTCTTCGCTCCCTGCTCCACAAACGCGAATCGCTTCTTGAATTTGGCATTGGTCCCTCGTAGGACAGATTCTGCGTCCACCTGCTTCCAGCGCGCCACATTGACGAGAGCGAAGAACAGGTCGCCGATCTCGGAGGCTAACTCGAAATCGGTCTCCGCGTTTTTGACTTCCTCGATCTCCTCCTTCAATTTATCCAGCACGCCGTCAATGTCGTTCCAATCAAAACCGACTCGCGCGGCACGGTCTTGATATTCCTGTGCCTGACTCAACGCAGGCAGGAT
>DAOTZF010000271.1:0-4703 GCA_034434415.1 Anaerolineales bacterium
ATATTTCCCGCGTTGCCCACGGGCAAACACAACCAATCGGGCGTGGACTCAAGCACATCGAAAATTTCAAATGCCGCAGTCTTTTGTCCTTCAATGCGATAGGGATTTATTGAATTCACCAAGCAGATCGGGTGCTTGTTTGTGATTCCAACCACCATCGTCAGCGCGTCGTCGAAGGAACCGTCAATTTGAATCACCTGCGCGCCATAGGCAATCGCGCCTGCCAGTTTCCCCGCCGCGACCTTGCCCTGCGGAATCAACACGATGGATTTCATCCCTGCCCGCGCCGCGTATGCCGCGGCGGATGCGGCAGTGTTGCCAGTGGATGCACAAATGACAGTCGTTGCGCCGCGTCCCAGCGCTTCACTCACTGCCGCTGTCATGCCGCGATCTTTGAACGAACCTGTCGGGTTGAGACCTTCATACTTGATGAACAACTCGAATCCGCCGCCGAGTTGGCGCGACAATTTGTCGGCGCGGATCAAAGGCGTCCCGCCCTCGAGCAGGCTCACCGTCCGCGAATGAAGCGGGAGGTCGAGCAGATGTCCGTATTTGTGGATGAGTCCCTGATAAGTCATGTCGAAAGTTTAACATAAGATTCGATATACTTTGCCGCGATGAAGTTGATATTGGGTACTGTGTATTGCGTATTGTTGGCAGCGTGTGCGACTGCAACGCCTCCATCCGTGCCTCAAGTTGCTTCGCCAACTCAAACTTTTCCCGCGCCGACAGTGACTCAATTCTCCACTTCCCCAGTTCCCACTGAATCATCGTCTACTTCCACATCTCAGATTCCGACTCCTGGTCTCGAGTCTCCAATCTCCAATTCTCCGAATCTTGATTGGAAGGATATGCCAGTCATTCCAACGAATATTGACGCGAGTTTGCAAAACGTCTATGAACGCGGTTTGGAGCTTGGTAATGACCCGCACGCGTTTTCGCTCTTCGGCGATTGCCAGGCGCGACCGGGTGAATTCTTCGGCGTGTTCGAAACCGATGAGTTGATGTTTGCAAGTCTTTCACCAGAACTTCAGGAAACCGTTGAGTATTTTCGCGGCTCGTTCAACCGTGAAAGCCCCACCGCGCAAGATGGCACAACGCCTGGCGCGCTCCTTTGGACTCAGTGGCATCAAGGGAAATTCGATTGCACATTTGCCGAAACACCCGTCGAATGTGAATTGCGGATTCATCGTCCGTCGTTCGTGATCCTGCAGATCGGTACACACTTCGAATCGCGCAACACGGAATATCTGCGAAGGATCATCGAGCAATTGCTGGATGCAGGCGTAATCCCCATCCTTGCCACGAAAGCGGACAATCGCGAAAAGGATGAGCGCATCAACAGCGATATGGCTTTGCTAGCCTCAGAATATGACCTTCCGTTGTGGAATTTTTGGGCGGCGGTTTCGGATTTGCCAAATCGTGGATTGTATACTCGCGATGATCGTCCGTTACAAGGTGATATCTACCTCACCGATGAAGCCGCGCGCATTCATCGAATGACCGGGCTGGAGGCGTTGAATGTGGTGTGGAGGGCGGTAACGGGGAAATGATTTCTAATCACGCGATCACGTAGACAGGTATACAGGTAAACAAGTACACAGTTAACCAACGTGTCTACTTGTGTACGTATTTACTTGTCTACTTTATTCATCCTTCATCATTCCGTCTTCATCCTTTGAGAGGCGGCGCGTCCTTATCGTACACGAACACCTGAATATCCATTCCCTCTTTGTTCAAAAGATCGATCGCGGGCTGGAACGTCGCGTCCTTGATTCTTTGGATGTCCCCTGCAGGCGCGTATACGCTCAAGCGCGCTTCTTCATCCGACATCTTCGCGGTCTTCACGTCCGCGCTTGCACACGCGGATTTAATTTTATCGGTCATCTGTTTGATGGCATCATCAAGAGTCATGGTCGCCTCCTCTATTTTGCGATCTTCGCCACAGTTACGCCCGCGCCGCCTTCATTATCCTTCGGCTCCTCGAACGACGCGACATATTCGCTTTGTTTCAACGCGTTGCGCACCGCGTCGCGCATCTTGCCTGTCCCTTTGCCGTGCACGATGCGCACGAACAGCAAGCCCGCCGAATAGGCGCGCTCCAGATATTTTTCCAGTTCATCGAGCCCCTCGTCCACCAATTTGCCGCGCAGATTCAACTCCAGCCCCGGTGATTTCGCGCTGGCAACTGGAGACTGGCGAATTGAGACTGGTAACTGTTCACTGGTCACTTGTTCACTAGATTTCCTCACCAACTCCGACAGCCTCGCCCTCACGCGCAGACTCCCGATCTGCACCTCCGCATCCGACTCGCCTATGGCTGTCACCACACCTTCGGCATTCAACGTGCTTACGAGGACGCGCTCACCGAGTGACAATGGACGATGGACGATGGACGATGATGGTCCATGGTCTATCGTCTGCCGTCTTTCGACAGGCGCTTCCACTTTTTCTTCTATCTTTTCCATCTTTTCTTCGATGGACTTGATGGCTTCGAGCGGTTGTTTTGCCTTTTTAAGTTGCGATTTCAACGAATCAATGTTGCTTCGCAAGACTGCCACTTCCAGTTCTCCCTCCGCGCGGGCTTTGGCAAGGACTTCACGTCTCTCATCCTCGATCTTTTCGAGTCGTTTTTGCAGTTCGGCGTTCTGCGCTTCGAGTCTGTCTCGTGCTTTCTCCAGCTTCTGCCGTTCGCGCGAGGTGCGGTTGCGTTCCTTGCGGATATCGTCCAAAAGTTTGTCGGCGCGCAACGATTCGGGGTTAATGTCGCCCTTCGCCGCCTCGACAATCTTCCCGTCAAGCCCGAGGCGTGTTGCAATGGCGAGGGCGTTCGAGCGTCCGGGAAGTCCAATGGTCAATTTGTATGTGGGGCGGAGTGTCTTGATATCGAATTCAAGGGATGCGTTCACAACGCCGTCCGTGGAATGTGCGAACGTTTTTAATTCGGGGTAATGGGTCGCGACGAGGGTCGTGCATCCCGTTTCAAGCAAGTGATTGAGGATCGCGCGTGCGAGCGCGGCGCCTTCCTGCGGATCGGTGCCTGCTCCTAATTCATCGAGGATAACGAGCGAACGCGAATCGATCTGCTTGAGAATGCGGATGATGTTGGTGATGTGACCGCTGAATGTGCTGAGCGATTGCTCGATGGATTGCTCGTCGCCGATGTCGGCGAAGACGCTGTGGAAGAACGGCAACTCCGAGCCGCTCTGCGCGGGGATGTGCAGTCCGCTTTGAGCCATGAGCGCGAGCAAGCCGACGGTTTTGAGCGATACCGTTTTGCCGCCCGTATTCGGACCCGTGATGATAATGGCTCGCGTGCCTTCTTTTGGGTCGACGTCAATTGGCACTACGGTTTGAGGGTCAAGGAGGGGGTGACGCGCATGGATAAGTTGAATTGACGATTTACGATTTACGATTGACGATTGTTCACTGCTCACTGATAACTGGTCACTGCTTACTTCTTTCTTCTTTCCTCTTTCATCCTTGTGAAGGACTGGTTCACTGGCTCTCAACTCCTCCGCGTATTTCGCTTTTGCAAAGATCAGATCGAGCACGGCGAGATTTTCCACGCCGAATTTGAACTCCTCCGCATGTTCGCCTACTTGCGCGGAAACTTCGGCAAGGATTCTTCGTTCTTCGTCGCGCGCTTGTAATTCGAATTCGCGCAGGTCATTGTTGAGTTCCACGACGGGAAGTGGTTCGACGAACAACGTCGCACCGCTGGAGGATTGGTCATGAACGACCGCTTTGATACTTCCTTTGAACTCGGCTCTCAACGGAATCACATAACGCCCGTCACGTTGAGTGATGATGGGCTCCTGCAATTTGTTGGCTGATTCTGTGAGATAACGCTGCAGGCGGGACATCAACCGTCCATGCGCGACTTTGATTTGTCGTCGAAGGTCGGCTAATTTTGTCGATGCAGAATCCAACACTTCACCGCGGTCGGAGAGGATACGCGTGATCGCATCCACGATTCCGTGAGGGTCGGGCAAATCCACCGCGATCTGCGCAAGACGCGGGTATTCGTCCGTTTTGCGTTCGAGCGATTTCTTCAACTCGCGGCACGAGATCAACGTGGATTTGATGTCGAGCAATTGTTGGGGGTCGAGCACACCGCCGCGCGCGGCGAGTCCCACCGCTGGACGGATGTCATGCGCGCCGCCGATGCTGATATCCTGAACTGAAAATAACTTGCGTGCTTCACTTGTTTCGGCAAGGCGGGCAAGGGCAAGATCGAATGTATCGGTCGGCTCGAGCGAAAGTGCGAGTTCCATCGACGCCGAAAAATCGCAAAAGGCTTTAAGCCGTTCGCGGATCTTGTCGTATTCGAGGACGTGCAGGGTCTTTGAATCCATTGCGGGAGAATTTAACCACAAACCCCCAAAAGGCACAAAGGGAAAAGGAAATTATTTGTGCATCACGCGCACGCGGACGGGCTCGCTGATCCCCTTCATCTCCAGACTGCGCGATTCGTACGCGCTTGCGTCTGCCCCCGCCTCGTCCAACGCTTTCTCGCTGACGATGATCTCGCCTGTGGCGGCTTTGGAGGCAAGGCGAGCGGCGAGGTTCACTTCATCGCCGATGGCGGAAATATTGATCAAACCATCTGCCGCGCCCATCGCGCCGAAGAAGGCAACACCCGCGTGGACACCGATACCGACGGGAATGCCCTGTCCTTTCATGGCGTTCGATATTTTCTG
>DAOTZF010000272.1:0-7117 GCA_034434415.1 Anaerolineales bacterium
GACAGCGGCGAGATCATCGGCGACCTGACTCAACCCAGTCAACAGATTGTCATCTGCAAAGGCGGGCGCGGCGGACGCGGCAATCAGCACTTTGCAACGTCGCGCAATCAGGCGCCACGTACTGCGGAAAAAGGCGCGCCTCACGAAGAGAGACGCCTCCGACTCGAATTGAAATTGATCGCCGACATCGGCTTGATCGGCGTCCCCAACGCGGGTAAATCAACATTGCTCACCGCTTTGACGAACGCCAAACCGAAGATCGCCGCGTATCCGTTCACCACACTCGAACCGAATCTCGGAGTCGCTGAAATTGACGTGAACGCGTCCGTTGTGCTGGCAGACATCCCCGGTTTGATCGAGGGCGCGAGTCAAGGCGCGGGGCTGGGACACGATTTCCTGCGCCATGTCCAACGCACGCGAGTGCTGATCCATCTGCTCGACGGCTTATCCGATGATCCCATCGCGGATTACAGTCAGATCAATTCGGAATTATCTTTGTTCGACCCGAACCTTGCAAAGAAGCCGCAGATCGTCGCGCTGAACAAGATCGACCAGCCCGAAGTTCAGGAACGACTCGCAGACATCCAAAAGAAGTTCAAAAAACTGAAAGTGGAATGGATGACCATCTCGGCGCTGGCGCGGACGAACACGCGCGAGTTACTCGTTAAGGCATTTCAGGTCTTGCAGGAAACACCCGCGCTCGAATCGTTCGAAGCGCCGATGCCTGTGTACAAATCGAAGGAAGACCCGCGCGAGTTCAACGTCACGCGCGAGGGCGCGCACGAGTGGAGAATCACCGGCGCATCCATCGAACGCGCGGCAAAGATGACCTACTGGGAGCATGACGGCTCACTGCGGCGCTTTCAAAAGATCATGGAAACTCTGGGGATTGATGATGCCCTGCGCAAAGCCGGGGTCGAGGAAGGCGATACGGTTGCGATTGGCGATTTCGAGTTGGAATGGCAGGAATAAGAAATGACTCTGTCGGTAATAAGCTAAAAATTTATTTTGGACGCTGATGAACGCAGAAAACGCAGATTTTTTTACTCTTTGAATCAGCGTCGGTCAGCGTTTATCTGCGTCCCAATTTAATTTCCGATAGTGTCTAATTTAGAAAGTGGAAGAGCAAAAGGTTATGCAGTTTTCCATTTTCTTGCTTTTGCGATACGTTCGCCCAGAGGTGGATGCGAGTAGAACATGAACACCACCCATTTTTCGGGATCGACCTCACCGAGGTTTTGATTCGCCAGCCGCGTGAAAGCGGACGCGAACGCTTCTTTCTTCCCGGTGGAACTGAGCGCGTAATCGTCAGCCATGTTCTCCCGCCAGCGTGAGACGGCGTTGTTAAGCGGCATGGTGAGCAGGTCGTACGCGCCGAGGATCAATCCCAGCGCGGGCAACGCGGCGACATCCGCGGGTGACGTAAACCCAAACTGCCCAATCGCCCAATTCAATCCAAGTGACGCGATGTAAAGTCCAAGAGTTGTACTCAAAATCCCGAACGTGACCAGTACTGGAATATCACGATTGACATGATGTCCTAATTCGTGAGCAAGCACGGTTTCCACTTCATCGGGTGAAAATTCGTTGATGAGAGTGTCGCCTAAAATGATTCGGCGCGTGTTGCCGATGCCGGTCAGCGCGGCGTTGGCGGATTTCGTCCGCTTCGACATATCGAACTTGAACACGCCGCGGACTTTGGTATTCGCTTTTTCCGCAAGCCGCAGCAGGCGGTCTGCCAGATCTTTGTGTTCATCGCCCAGCGGAATGAATTTATTGAACAGCGGCATGATGAGAACCGGCGCGAGGTTGATCAGCAAAACATTGAAGACCAAAAGTCCGCCCGCCGCCCACAGCCACCACAGGTCGCCGGTCGTGCGGAGTGCGAGATACATCAACTCCAGCACGATCAAGCCGAGCGGAACTCCAATCGCCAGTCCTTTCAATTGATCCGTCATCCAGCCCTTTAGAGTCTGGTTCGATTGCCCGAAGCGATGCGGCAGGACAAATCCACTGTAATAACCGAGAGGAAGATTGAGGATGAAAAATATCCCGCCGAAGATGGCAACGAACGCCGGCACGAGGAGCCACGGGTTGGCGAACAGTGACCAGTGATCAGTCAACCAGTTACGAAGTGAAATGGACCAGCCGAAGTAAATCCACGCGAGGAAATACAGCGCGCTGATGACGGTATCCACCAGCCACAGTCGGCGGCGGATGCGGGCATATTGCTTGGCTTGTTTTTGTTTTTCGGGGTCGAGTGTTGTCATTTTGGATTTCCGATTAACGATTTACGATTGACGATTTCCAGACGGTGGTCGAGTAGCGCGATGCTCGTATCGAGACCACATTATTGTTTTTCCATCTCGCCAGCCAGCAACGCAATGATCTCCTCCGTCTTCATCACCCTGCCATACGACTTCAATGCGGCGAGAAATGACTTGTGAACCAGATCGGCTGGGATCGTTGTCTCGTCGAATTTCAAATCGCGTGACGCGCACGCATCTGCCGCAACAATGACTTGAAACCCAAGATCGGATGCGGCGCGGGCGGTGGCGTCCACGCACATGTGGGTCATCATGCCTGTGATGACCACGCGCTCGACCTCCCAACTTTTCAGCAGCTCCAACAAATTGGTATTCAGAAATGAATTCGGTTCGTGTTTATAAACGATCGGCTCGCCTTCAAAATGCGCCACCGAGTCGTGAATATCCGATCCGCGATCGCCTTTGCGGAAAAAAGGCGCGTCGGGCTCCAACTCGATATGTTGTATATGCACATGACGCCCGCCGGACTCGCGGAAACACTGCAGCAATTCATACGCTTTCTTCGCCGCTTCGAGAGGGTTCACCAGCGGGTTTTTCCCGCCGGGGAAATAGTCGTTTTGGATGTCGATGATAAGCAAGGCTGTGTTCATTGGATTCTCCAGTCTCAGATGTGCAGAACGAGTTGAAGTATACCCAAAAAGAGTTCAATAACACAATCGCGGTGATGAATGACACTTAACGCCGGGCAGTGATATTCCTATAATGAAAACATCGTGCGCGGACCTGCGGCACACCACGAGGACAAAACATGAAACTCTCGACCCGACCCTACCGAAACGGCGAAGATTACTGGCGCATCCGTGAATTCCTTCGTCAGACAATGACACTCAACAATTACCGCGAATACAACTGGCACGTTGCCCGCCTGGATTACTGGTGGTGGTTTGCCAACCCCGATCTTGAGAAGTTCAAGCCGGAGGAATGTGTATTCCTCTGGGAATCAGACCGCGGAGAAATCATTGCCGTCCTCAACCCTGAGGGACGCGGGCAGGCATTTCTGCAAGTCCATCCCGGTTTTCGCACAACAGAACTCGAGGAACAAATGATCTCGATGGCTGAGGAGCATCTCACATCCACGGAAGCGAAGGGTGAACAGGCGTTATGGCTGTTTGTCGATTCACACGATTCGATGCGCCAGCAAATCCTGAAGAATAAAGGCTATCAACGAGTGGAAGAAACAGGAACCCAGGAATTTCAGCACCGCCGTTCGTTGGATGAATCGCTTCCAGACAGGAGATCCGTACCAGGCTACACGATTCGCGCCCTTGGCGATGGGTTGGAACTCCTCGAACGTTGTTATGCCTCAGGGTTGGGGTTTCACAACGACGATGTCCACACCGCCCGCGACAACCGCGATCACCCTGATTGGTATCGCCATATTCAATCCGCGCCCCTGTATCGCCGCGATCTGGATCTTGTCGCGGTCGCATCCGATGGCTCCATTGCCTCGTTCTGCACAATCTGGTTCGACGATGTTACCCGGACGGCATATTTCGAACCCGTGGCAACGATTCCATCACACCGCCGCCATGGGCTCGGCAACGCAGTGATGCTCGAAGGACTCCATCGCCTCAAGCGGATGGGGTGCAAAACGGCATTCGTCGGCGGGTATTCTCAAACAGCAAATGCCTTATATTTTTCTGTGATGGGCAAGGGGTGTGATATTTCAGAACCCTGGAAAAAATCTTTTTGAAAACGCAAATGAAATATCCGTACGCACTGCAGCCCGGTCACTTTCTTCCATAATCCGCTGGGTTCTCTCCCCACATCCCGGTGTCCCATTTCAACACCGCGTCGTCATCCAATTCATTTTCCGCAAGCCAATTCTCTGCACTGCGGATCATCGCAAAGACCAACGCGTTCTTCGCCGTATGTTTCAAATTTGTTTTGCAGACTCCCATTTCAACCCACGCGATCGCATTCTCAGAATCAGAATAGACCGGCATCTGCTTTTTGTGTTTTGCGAGCCACGTCAGCGCGTGCACGATCGCCAAAAACTCACCGACGTTGTTCGTCCCATCTGGGTACGGACCCGCGCGAAAGATCTCCTTGCCCGATTCCGTGTCCACGCCGCGATATTCCATTTTGCCGGGCGAGCCTTTGCACGCCGCGTCCACGCAGATGGATGGCAGAACAGGCGGTTCCTCGGATTCCTTCCAGCGCCCCATCGTGGACGACTTCCCCTTGAACGCTTCAAACTTCGACTGGAAGGCTGATTCAGCTTCCTTGCGCGACTCGAACGCCTTGAACTCCGCGCCGACGAAACCCTTCACCTGTTTTTCACACTCCGCCCATGAGGTGAAGACCCCGGTCTTGCGTCCCTTCCAAACGACGTAGAATTTTTGCTTGGGCATGGCATATAGGGCAGACACGCAGGTCTGCCCCTACTTTTTCTTTTCGTCCACCCAGCCGATCTCTTCGACCGCCATGAAAATATCCGTCGCGGAGATCATGCCAATTAACGTGCCATGCTCATCGGCAATCGGCAGGTGATGAAATTTCCTCTCCTGCATCACTTTCGAACATTCGGCGAGCGTCCATTCCGCTTTGCCGGTGATGATCGGACCCGACATGATGTCTCCCACTTTCGTCTCCGCCGGGTTGCGGTCCGCGCCAACGATCTTGTCGCGGATGTCAGTGGTGGTCACAATGCCATAGGCTTTGTTCTTCTGACTGTTATCCACAACGACACTATGGATATTTCGCCGACGCATAAGCGTCATGGCATACGAAACGGTGGTGTCGGGGTCAACGACAACAACAGGACTGCTCATCCAATCGCGGACAAGGTGGGGCATGGGTTCCTCCGATAAGTTTGCTCTCAACGCCGGCTTGGCAGTTGAGGTTTCCGCCGAGGACGGCGGAAGGAGCGTGCCGTTATTTTACAACCAATTCAACTGAATCCATCGCAAGCAGGGATCCATCTTTCGCGCTGATATCTTGAATCTCGATGCGGATCGTCACTCCAGACAAAATATTTCCGATGAGGATAGTTTCGTTAAATGTGCCGGGGGCGCCAAGATCTGGCGCGGTCACCATCAAAGAGCCCGCAGAAAGTTCCACGCCGCCAACATCATAGATCCGATACGCAAGCGTGTTCTCGAACGGCGCGATGGCGACTGCGCCTCGAATCTGTACGGAGCTGAACACTTCCGTGCCATTGACCGGCGATTCAATTGTGATGGTCCGAGGTCTCTCGTCGGGCGTGAATGTTGTGTAATCGGTCATGTCCAATTGACCGTTTATCAAGCGGTAATGTCTTGTATTACGCAGTGTGGGGCAGCAAAATGGATCTTCCGAGTCGTGCGTGACCGCGTCGAGAAAAATCTCGCCGCCTTCGATCGAAAGCGCGTTCAGGGCGGGCCTATCATCCACCAGCGCGGCAGTTTGATACGTGAATTCTCCATCCACATTCGCGAAAACCACAAGGAAGACAAACACGCCTGTGCCGCCGTAATTTTCCGCAATGAGCGCCGCAACTTCCTCCACACCATCGCGGGTCAGGTCACCTCGGGCAATGAAATCAGTGACGGTCACAGAGACGTAGTCGGCACTGCCGGGCGCGCCATCTTCGAACTTTCCATCCGCAAGCTGCACCACGCGCAGTGAGTCAAGCAGGCTAAGTTGATATTGAGCGTTGCGAATCTGCGCAACATAATCCGGCGCGGATGTTGGCGCGTCGGTGGGAGGCGTTGTTGGAGTGGAGGGAACAGCCGTCCCTGTGGGAGAGACGGGACTGCATCCAATCAAGAAAAATATCAGAAAAAAGATCAAGGTATGACGGGAAACCATGTCGCGCCTCCATCGTCGGTGCGGTACAACGAACGACGACTTGTCGTCGGGTCTTGCGAAACGACGTATCCAGTGGTCGTGCTAATAAAATCCATGCCGGAAAACGAATCGCCGAATTTTATATCGGGCGGGATGATACTCCACGTGTTCGCCGCATCACGCGTGACGTAAAACTGTTCGCGGTTATAGACGATGAGTTCGTCCGCCGAGAGGAAATCCACTGCGCCGCTGCCAGGAATCAACGTGGACGTGAGCGACCACGTAGCGCCCGAATCGTTTGAAACATAAATCGGCGTGTTGATCGCATCGGATGTGTTACGCATGATGAGAAAAACACGATCACCGGCAATCGAAATTTGTTCGATGGTCAACTCTGCGTTTTCCGCATCCGGCGACAACGGCAACGAGACCGGCGCCCACGTCGCGCCGCCGTCGTCAGTGCGGAAGAGGTATGGCGTGCCCGGCGCGTAGATCACACCATGGATCCACGCGGCTTGCATGTTCAACGCGGTCAATCCATATTTGAGTCCGCCAAGTGGAAGTGAGTCGGATGAATTGTCGCGGTTCGGGTCATTCGTGAATTTTTGAGTCCACGTCGCGCCGCTGTCAGTGGTTTGATATACAGCGACTGCGTTCGAACCCGCGCCTACGCCGAGATCGGCGAGCGCCCAACCGTTATTTGCATCGAGAAATGAAATTTTCGCCCCGCTGTACGGAACATCAATTTTGTTCCAGTTGAGTCCGCCATCGGTTGTACGGAATTGGAATCCGCTGAACGGATAACCTGCGAAATCAGGTTGTTGAATCCAAACGTGTCTGTTGTCCAACACGAACCAGTCCACGCTGTAACCGGTCTCGGTCACTTCGGGCGGTGTGACGTTGTACCATGTGATTCCGCCGTCGTTCGTGCGGACGATCTGCGTTTCGGTCACCCCCCAACCATCGAGCGAATTGAGAAATCGAATCTTTATCAATTCCGGCGATTCAACGAGCGGAGC
>DAOTZF010000273.1:0-5024 GCA_034434415.1 Anaerolineales bacterium
CCACATCTTCACCCGCTCGACGATTCTCTCCTCCCTCAACTTTTACTCATGCGTTTCCGCAAGAGGGGCTCGCGAACAGCCTTTGCATCCATCCTATCTGCGCCGAGGAACGTGACGAAGCGCGCCATAAACCTTGCTTGCCGAGGATGAATCGGCGGGCAGTTTCAAGGTCAATGGTCAACATGAGGAATCCTGTTTATCATCCTGCCACGCGCGCCAGCCAGGCACGGATATCCGGCTCATGGTCATCGTGGAAATGGTCAAAGAGCTCACCCGCGGGAAAGCGTTGATCGCCCAGCCACACGAGATAAAACACTCGTTTCCCCTCACGCAGTTCCTCGATACGGACGTCATCCGGTAAGCCTTCGATGACAGAAAGATACTCTTGAAATATTTGATGTGATTGATCCAGGACTTCACTCAATGTACGCCCGCGATAGGTTTCATAGATCCACGCGTTGATTTCATCATCCGTTTGCAACTGCGGGGGCCAGGGTGGAACTGGTTTCGGTTTGCCATATGCCGCAGCCTGAATACGGCTGGTAAGCCAGGGCTGGTAGCCAAAGATGTGCGCGATCATATCCTTCATGGACCAATCGCCGTTCACGCCGGGTTGTTCCATGAGGGCTGAACTGATCTCCGCCAGAAATGCTTCCCATTTCCGATATTCTTCTTTCAACCAGTTCAGAAGTTCGGCTTTATTCATTGTATAAATCCTTCCGGCTTCAAGCAGATTTTTATCGCCACTTCTTTACCCGTTCCACAATTCGTTCCTCCCTCAAGTCCTGACACAACTTCTTGAAACTCGAACGCGCGCCTTTCCACTCCAAATCTTTGAGCGATTCTTTCAACGGAACATCCAGCCGAAGCGTGGACAGTTCCCTGAACAATAAAGCATCTTTGTAATTCTGTTGCAAATTTTCAAGGAGCGTCGTTGCGCGACCCAAACTGAATGGAAGTTTCTTCGGGTCTTTGGGAATTTTCTCGATGTGTTTGAACTTCGCCAGCACCGCGGATGTGGACGCGGCGCCCCAGCCTTTGATGCCCGGGTAACCATCGGCTGAGTCGCCGACCAAAGCAAGATAATCTGGAATCGATTCTGGTTTTACGCCGAATTTTTCGACCACGCCTTTCTCATCCAAAGTAATCTCGCGGCGGCGATCCCAACACACAACTTTTTTGCCATCCACCATTTGAGTCAAGTCCTTATCAACAGAACAAATAATTACCTGTTCGACAGGTTTCTCTTTTTTGAATCGTGCGACGGCTGTGGCGATCGCATCGTCCGCTTCGAATTTGACCATGGACCACACCGGCACACCCAGTGCAGAAATCGCTTCTTCCGCCAATTCAAACTGGTTCAAAATGACAGGGTCAACGCCTTCGCTGGTTTTATACCCCGCGTACATCTTGTTGCGGAATGACTCGATCACGTGATCGAACGCGGCCGCGACATGCGTCACGCCGGGTGTTTGCAACAGCATCAACAAACTACGGATGAGTCCGAGGGTTGCGCCCACTTCCAACCCGCTGGCGGATTTTTTCGGCGGCGCACCGAAATGCGCGCGGAATAATTCGTATGTGCCGTCAATGAGGTGGATTTTCATGAAATCATCCTTTGATCTTCGTTATTTTGATTCCGTCCCGTGGCGCGCCAGCCGCGATTCCAGATGACGCTTCACGTCGGGCCATTCCTCGACCAGAATGCTGTACATCACACTATCGCGGGCGGTCCCATCGCGGCGCGCCTGATGATGACGAAGCACACCGTCCTTTTTCGCGCCGAGCGCCTCGATGGCGCGTTGCGACCTGAAATTGAAATTGTCCGTGCGCAACCCAACGACCTTGCAACCCAGTCCATCAAATGCATGGGTAAGCAGCAATAACTTGCAGGTCGTGTTGACGTGACTCCTTTGCCAGCTCGCGGCATACCAGGTGTAACCAATCTCCACACGATCGATGCCAGCCACGATATCGTGATAGCGCGTGGTACCCACGATTCTGTCCGTGGTCAATTCACGCACGACCCACGGGAGCATGTGACCGGCTTCCTGCCCTGCCAGCGCCGCGGCGATGTATCTCCCGGTCTCGCCCGGTCCCGGCACGGAGGTGAACCAAAGATTCCATAACTCACCGTCAACTGCTGCGACAGTCAACGCCTCCTCATGTTCTGGGAGCAGAGGCTCCAACCGGATGCCATGACCTTCCATCGTGACCGGAACTGGTTTAATCATCTTTATGCCATTTCAACCGGTGATGATGCGTTCGCCCTGATAAAGCCGGACGGCAAGGAATGTGATCACAACGGAGAGGAGAAGCGTCAACACAGCAGAGACCAGAATATTCATACTTGAGATCGGCTCGGCTCGCAGGAATTGATTGATCAGAATCTGCTGACCAAAGGTGGGGATGAGCATCGTCCACAAGGCGGGCTTGACCGGTAAAAAGGCGAGGGCAATGCCGGGCAGGGAGGGAATCAGACCGATGAAGGGAAGATACGTCCCCGCTTCCTTTGTTGTTTTGGTGAACGAGGCGATCAGGGTCTGGATCGCACACGCCAGCAGGACGATCGGCAGACAGATCAAAAAGATCGAGACCAGCGCGCCGCTGTCAAAGCCGATCTGAATGCCGAGTAATTCCTCGATGGGCAGGATGCGAAATATGGCGGCGAACCCGCCGAGCGTGATGAGCAGGTTGAGAAGCGCAAACGGGATGGCGGAAAGCATTTTGCTGACAGCGATCAAACCGCGCGGCACTGGGTTGATCAACAGCGGTTCGAGCGAACCGCGTTCCCGTTCGCCGGCGGTGGCATCGGTGATGACCGGCGACGCGCCGTTGAAAATGGCGAAGATGATGAAGTATGGCAGCATCGAGATGAAGATCAACGCCTGGCTTTGCGGCGTGGCGGTGTCCACTTCCTCGATCTGCACCGCGCGGATCACTTCCGGGCTCACACCGCGCAGGCTCAAACGCATCAAGCCGATGTAATTGCCGTACGCTTCCAGCAGATCTTCCGCGCGGCGGATATCCGGCGAGGCAGATTGACGCGTACTGTCGAACACAAGTTGCACGGTGGCGGTCTCGCCGCTGGAAAATTCCTCGCCGTACTCCTCGGGGATGATCAGCGCCACGTTGATATCGCCCGCGATGACCGCCGCTTCCGCGTCGGCGGGCGCGGGCAAAATGATCACGTTCCGCTGTTCGAGAAAAGCGATGAGGTTGGGGGCGTTCTCCGCACCGGATACCGGCAGTTCCAACGGCGCTTCGATGCTTTCGCGGACGTTGCGTCCCAACATCACGATCAACCCGCCGATCAACAACGGTCCGAAAAGCGCCCAGAACAAGCCGGTCGTCCAACTGCGATAATCGCGCAGGTTATCCGTCAATTCTTTTTGAAAAATGACCCAGATCCGTTTCATCATTGCAACCCCTCTTCCGAGCCGATCGCGGCGACAAAGGCATCCTCCAGATTATCCTTGCCCGTCTGCCGGCGTAGGTCTTCAGGTGAGCCGTGAGCCGCCACCTCGCCGCGCGAAATGATCACGATCTGGTCGCACAATGCCGCCACCTCCTGCATGATGTGGCTGGTGAACAGCACGCACCGGCCTTCGTCGCGCAGCCGCTGGATGAATTGCCGCATGGCGCGCGTGCTCATCACGTCCAGTCCATTCGTCGGTTCGTCGAGCAAAACGTTTTTCGGGTTATGCACCAATGTGCGGGCGATCGCTACTTTGAGTCTTTCCCCTGTGGAAAAACCTTCCGTTCTGCGATCCGCGATGTCTTGCATATCGAGCAAGGTCATTAGTGAATCAATTTGGTTTTCCAACGCTTCCCCTTCCATGCCATGTAACCGCCCGAAGTAGCGGATGTTCTCGCGGCTCGTCAGTCGCGGATATAAACCACGCGCATCTGCCAGCACACCGATTCGTTTCTGGACTTCGAGCGGAGACTCACGCACATCGAATCCGTCCACCTGTGCGGTTCCACTCTCCGGCTTCAACAGTGTGTAGAGCATCCGCAGCGTGGTGCTTTTGCCCGCGCCGTTCGGACCGAGCAACCCGGTGATCTGCCCATCGGGCGCGGAAAACGATACGTTTTGAACCGCTTTCACTTTGCCGAAGGATTTGGAAAGACCTTGTACCTGTATCATGAATAAACCTTGGATTATTACGGACGCGGTCCGGTGAAATCGACGAAGAACGGAGGCGGCAGGACATCCTCCACACAGGAAACATCCAACCCGTCGGTCGAACCGCTTTCAACGAACGCCTGAAAGATGTCCACACTGCACCGGCTCGTAAGGTTGCCGTGTCCCATATCCGAAAATATCAAATGAAGCTCATTGGTGAAACTCTCGGCAACTTTATCGGCATGCCACGGCGGAGTGATGGGATCCGCTTCGCCGGAAAGGATCAGCGTTGGGGCATCGGATAGGACCGGCTCGCGAAATGCGGAGGACACCTCACCCTTCTGCCATTGCCTGCAGACTTCGGCAAAATCAACGGCGCGGCTTCCGCCGAAGACGGTTGGTTCGCCTCTTCGTTCGGCTTCCTCTGCCGAGACGAGCGGCGCGTCCTCCGTGCACGTCACCGCGTAGAACATGCCGTCGTACAAATTCGCGTTGACCAGAAAGGCTTGCGAGATCAACGGGACATAATTTTCATCTTCATACGCGGCGTGAATGGACAACGGGAGGGTGGACACAAGTTCGGGAACATAGAGCGTATTGAAAACCATGTTGGTGATCAATCGGCGCGTCACTGTCAATTCAACCAGTTTGTTGGTTATGGGATGTGGAATCGTGATCTCTGCCGGCGATTCCTCGAGGCGGGTAATCAGACTCTCAAATTCATTCCGTAGGTTCGGAAATACACTGTTACATGCATCATCGGTTTCGCAACGTGCAAAGAAATCTTCCAACGCCGCCTGTCCATCCTCCGCCGCATCCATGAACATGATGAAGCCGGGATCCACCACGGCATCCAGTGTCACGGTACGTACGCGTTCGGGGAACATGCGCAGGT
>DAOTZF010000274.1:0-2129 GCA_034434415.1 Anaerolineales bacterium
AGGATGTTGTCCGTCAGCCCTTCCCATAAACGCGCGTTATTCTCTTTCGTTCGCATCGGTGGGGAACAGATCCATTTTGCGCCATCGGGCTTGCGTAGATCGTCAATCGTGAAGAATAAATATTGCGGACAGGTCTCGCCCATCACCTTGACGCCTCGTTCACGCGCGTACTTGAGCATGTCTACTTCGCCGCCTGCGTTCATGTGGACGATGTACACCGGCGAATCCGCCTGTTGAGCCATCGCCGCCATGCGGAGGGTTGCCTCGACTGCTCCCCACGCGGGACGGGTCAACGCGTGCCATTCGGGAGTTGTATGCCCAGCCTCGAGCGCTTGCGCGACAAGGGTTTCGATCACATCGCCATTCTCGCAATGTGCCATGACGAGCATTCCATTGTCCCTGGCGATCTGCACGGCTTTAAAGATACTGCCGTCGTCAATTCGTAAGCGTCCATTGTAGGCGGTGAAAACTTTCAAGGTCGTGATTCCCATCTCGCGCAGGGATGGTATCTCGTTGGCAATCTTCTCATCGAACTTTGTCAAATTCATGTGAAAGGAATAGTCGATCGCGGCTTTTTCGGCTTTCTTCATCCACAAGTCAACGGAGTGCTTGAAACCTTCCTTTTCAAGGACTACGAAATCCATCGCAGTTGTCGTGCCGCCGAACGCCGCGGCTTTGTGACCGGTGTAATGGTCGTCAGAGGAGACAGTGCCAAACATCGGTAGTTCGAGGTGCACGTGCGGGTCCACCCCGCCGGGGAGAATCAACTTGCCTGACGCGTCGATCATCGAGGCCGAATCAGCCTCCAGATCCGGCGCGACGCGGAGAATCTTTTCATCCTGAATCAAAATATCCGATTGAAAAGTCTCTGTGGCAGTGATCAGGGTGCCATTCTTAATCAAAGTCGCCATAGGATTCCTTTGCTTCTTTGATTCCCAACAAAGCGATCAACACCTCGGGTGGAATATCTGCTTCAGGGAGATCAGTTTTGTAGAGTTGTTCATTCTCGGCGCGTTCACGCAGACTCTTCCATAGGATCTCACGCTCCTCGGCATGAACGACGAGATCGTTCAGAAGTTTTGCATTCAACAAATATTCACCCGTTGTGTAGAGAAACGTGAGCCGCTTCCATTTCTCAGAGCGGATGGGTTCTTTCAGTTTCTCCAAGCCGCCCAGTTGAATTTTAAAATATTCCTCCCTGGCGCGTGGATGATCTGTTTCATCTTTGAGCAATTCGCCGCGTGTGGTGAGTTCGTGTCCACGGACCGGGGCAACGTATTCGATCATTCCGCCGCGGTCGCCGAAGGAGGTGGGTTGGTAGAAGGCGAGGTGATCCACGGCGACGACTTTCGGCGCGGTGCGCAGCGGGATTCGATACCATCCCAAAAGCCGTGCGATTTCGAGATCGCGAGGAGCGGGAAGGAGACAGACAAGGATGAGAGAGGTCGGCAAAATAAGCATAAATAGAAAGTGGAAAGTATGAGTAGATTCTACTACTTTCCACTTTCCACAAATGATTTTTGGAAGGGTGGTCGACCTGTTATTGCTTAGTTCCGCACTCGGCGCAGAATTTTGCGTCCGCGTCCATTTTTGCTCCGCAGTTCTTGCAGAACTTTTCTGCCGCGAGCGGTTTGCCGCATTCCTGACAAAATTTTCCGCCACCCGCTTTCGCCCCGCAATGGGGACAGGTCGCGATGATGGCTTCTTTGAATTTATCGGCAGAGACGTAATCCACAGTTTGGGCTTTTTCACGCGCATCGGTGACCGCGGCTTGCACCTGAATGGATGACAGTTCTTCCTGCATATCAGGCGCGCAGTCTTTACAGAGGGTGCGTTGGTTATTCCAACAGTCGCCATCCACCCATTTGCCGCAGCGTTTGCATTTGTGGAAGTGCGGCTTGGCTTCCTCCACGGCGTCGGCGAAGGCTTTATCGTGCGCCTTTTCCCAGCCAGCCGAACGGACATTGCGTGCGGCGTTCGCGGCTTTCCCCAGCACACCACCGAAGAGGTTGCTTGCGGCATCAAGCGCGTTGGTGACGGTTCCTAACGTGGAGGCTTGGAATTCGGTCTGGTAGCCGTTGCCGCAACGGTCCAGTAAAACTCGAACTGGAAGCCCGCGTCTGTGCTCA
>DAOTZF010000275.1:0-18095 GCA_034434415.1 Anaerolineales bacterium
AAGCCTCCCCACGCGCTCATCACCACGCCTCCCACCACGGCGGCGATTGCTCCCGCCGATTGAACGGTTCCAAACACCAGGCTGTCTCCACCTGAGCGCGTCAGGATCATGGGCGCTAACACGGTAAAGCCAATGCCGGAGAAAAGATTCCCGAAGAAGAAGATCATCTGCAAGCCCAGCAGACTGGGGCGTGCAAAGATATATCGAAAACCATATGCCGCCTCGTTCAACATCCCGCCGCTTTGAGACCGTATCCCTTCCTCCGTTCGCGGCGGTTGCGGAATGTGTACGAGCATCAACGCGCCGATGGCAAAAAGGAATGTGACTACGTCGAGGAGCAGAACACCTGTCAATTGAATCACCGGAAGCAACGCGCCAGCCAAAATCGGTGCGATCACCTGCGGACCTGCTTCGATCAACGACATCATGCCGTTCGCGCGCCCCAGTTGTTCCTTTGGCACCATCGTCGAAATTGCAGCAGAATAGGCGGGCCATTGGAATGCCATACCCAACCCGTAAATAATCGACGCGCCATATAAATGCCAATATTCGAGAATGCCCATCGCCTGCAGGACCAGAATGCCAAGCGTGGCGATTCCCGCGCCGATATCACTGACCATCATCATCATTTTGCGGTTATAGCGATCCACCCATACACCGGCAACCGGCGAGATCAACAGGAACGGTGTGATGAAGAACACCTGCATCGTCCCCATCGCCAGCGCGCTGCCGGTCTCGTTGAACATGAAAATGGTCAGGGCAAACTGACTCATCGAACTGGCTAGCACCGAAACGATCTGCCCGATCCATACAATCGTAAAACCGAACATCCCCGAAGGGCGGTTTGTGTTTGTTTGTTCCATGGATGTACCTTGTTCGAGATTTTCGGAATCGTTGTTAGAGCATCAAGCGGTACGGATAGCAAAAAAATAGATACATGGCACTCTCTCCTTGTATGTTGAGGCTACAGAACGGAATCGCGCTGTTGGCTGAACCTACTCGATGTAGATCTCTACGTGCTCGCCGTCTTCCTCGTCGGTTACATCGATGATCTTGCCGGTCACGCCGGAGCGTAAGGCTTCCATCACGTTGGACATATCCACGCCCTCGACCTCGGGGGCAAAGTGTGCGCCGATCTTCAAACCGGCATCGACCAATGCCAACGGGATTTGCACGGACGCCTTTGAGCGGCCCGAGCGCGTGTCGGTGACGCGAATCCGCAGCCACTTGGCGCCACCGGGCATCCCCGGTGAGCGAGGCGGAAGAGGTCGTTTCGCGTTCAACGCCGAGAGCAATTTTGTCCCCTCCTCCGCGCTGAGTTTGCCCTCTTCGATCATTTTCAAGATCTTCATTCGTTCTTCTGTTGATGCCATGTCTACCTCCGTGTTAGGCAGTTACCACTGCCGGGTCTTCTTTGAGTGATTCTTCTGTGACTGCCTGTCCGTTGTTCTTTGGCAATTTAAATTTGATCCAGATCGGAATCACTGACAATAACAGGGCAATCGCCGTGATCGTGAATGGGAATTGCGGACTGAACCGATCCCACAACTGCGCGCCGATCCATGGCGCCGGTAGTGAAACGACTCCCAGGCTCGTACTGAACAAGCCGAAGGCTGTGCCGCGCAAATGCTGGGGTACCGCCTTGCTGATCAAGGATTGATAGGCAGGCATCATGATTCCGACGCCCATGCCCGCCATCCCCCAGCCTACGAAATACAGAACAGTATTTCCCTGCGGGATGTTGATCAAAAGGAAGAGCGCGCTTGCCATCATGATCATGTCGCCCGCGATCCCGACACGTTCACCAACTTTATCCGAAAGCCAGCCGCCGGGGATCGTGGTCAGCATCATGCACAAGCCGAATAGTGAGTTGACCCAGCCGATCTGTTGAATGGTCAGCCTGCCAAATTCCTGCATGTACACCGGGAACAGATTACCCGAAAGTTGGAAAGAGACATCGCGGAATCCGCCGGTAATAAGAATCCACGTGATGAGACCACCGGAAAAGATCAAACCGAACATCGAACCGAGATTCGACTTCAACCCGGCGAATGAAAGCGTAGGCTTGGAAGTCTGTCCCTGCGCGGCTTCGCGTGCCATGCCAATGCGCATCAAAGCCGCAACGAAGTAGAAGATGCCGGCGATCAGCAACATGAATTTGAAACCGTATGACCCAGCCAGCCACGCGCCAACGGGTGGACCGACAACCGTCACGATCATGAATATAGCTTGTGAGACTCCGTACACCTTGCCGCGGTTCTCCTCGGTGGAATGTTCGGCAATGAACGCATCGAAACTGGGTCCCACCAACGCGCGCGCCACGGAGCCAACTGCCACCGCGAGCAACAACCAATGCCATGTGTCCGCGAGGATCAATGGAATGAAACCGATCACACCAAAGACACTACCAATCGCGATCGCGCGAAGGCGTCCAAGGGAGTCTGAGATCCACCCGCCAAGAATTTGCAACAGGAGAGGCGCAATCTGTGCCAGCGTGAAAAACAAACCGATCTGTGGGATCGAGGCATCCAAGTCCTTCAGGTAAAGCGGCATCAATCCGTCGTACATGTTCCCACCGATGTTCGCAAAGATCATCGCGGTGAGGAACAGGATGAGCAATCCGCTCAATAAAGGTTTTTTCTTTACATCCGTCATTTCAACTCCTAACCGATATACACCTGCACGTGCGCGTCTTCATCATCCACATTGACCATCAACGGTTCGTCGGAATTCCTCGCGGCTTCGAACATCTGGGCAATGGCTTGCCCTTTCCCTTTGCCCATGCCGTGAATGTTTTGACCGAACGTATTGAAGAACCAACCCACGACTCCCAATGGAAACGGAAAACCGAGGGTGATATGCCGGGGTCCGTCGCCGGGTTTGGCATTACGCCGGTCGACATCGACATAAATCCAGCGTGAGGCGCGTCCGCCCGAACCCAACGCGATCAACAACACACCCAACATCAATGGAAGAATCATGCAATAAAACCAAAAGTTAGCGCCTGCATTCTGCTGGATGGCATAAATAGCCCAGGCGCTAAACACTGTGATCAAAACCCCCACCCAAAGCGGAATCAACGCGAAGCGACGCGCCCGCGCTTTGATCCGTTCGAACTCCGGCGCGTCGGTTCGTTCGAAGCCCGGGCTTGCCGCAGGATGGATGACTTGAACCGTTCCTTCCGCGGTTTCCTCGTCATCATCGAGCGCGCGCATGAGACTCGCCGCCTCCTGCGCCGAGATCTTCCCTTCCTCCACTAACTGCAATATCTTCCTGCGTTCTTCGGATGACATTATTTACCTCCGTCGAGTGCGCTCAATAATTCTTCTGCCTGCTGGGCAGTGATCTTTTTCTCTGCAAGCATTTTCAGGATCGCCAATCGTTCCTCTTCTGAAACCGGTTCAGAGGGAGGTTCAGGCGGGGTTGGCGGCTTGGGCGCGCCTTTGAAATCCCAATTCCAACGACCGACCACCAGCCCGGTCTTTACGTGGCGCGCATGACGCGCAGCGTGACGCTCCGCCCGGCGGGTGGCTTCCTCTGCCCGCTTCGCGGCGCGGGCGGTTGCCTGTTCCACCTGGCGCGAGATCCGGTCGCCAAAATCAGACCAATCGAAATTCAAACCAGCGAAGTTGCCCCATTCGTCCGCCGAATCGCCGGCATCCGTACGATTGGACACACGTACTTCGCCGCCTGCACTCAAACTGATCTTCGCGGAACCGTCGCCGAGGGTGACGATGCGCTCGGCGGCATCATCGTTTTCCATTCCTTGCCAGTCCATGAAAATTTCATCGCCGCGCATGGTGAGGGTGGCATTTGCATTTTTCGGCAGGACGAGAAGAATATCCTCGCCTGCATCGATCGAACAGACCGTATCGGCTTTGGGTTCGAGATACACAACCACATCCTCACCGACATTGACCTTGATATTGCCTCGCGCGCCGCGCAGGGCAAGATCATCTGCCACAGAATCGAGCGCGATATTTCCGTCCACGCCGTGAATGGAAACGTCTCCGTGCGCTTTCTTTATGTGCAGGTTCCCTTTGACTCCCCGCAAGGATAAATCATCGGAGAGCAGGTCAATGACCAGGTTACCCTCCACATCGCGGATAGACGCGTCGCTATGAAGATTCTTCACATACACATCTCCCTTGGCGCTACTCAACGAAAGATCACCGTGGATTGTGTCAATTGCTACCGCACCGACATCGCGCATTGAAAGGTCGCCAGCCACTTCCTTTAATTCACATCCTCCGAGCACGCCGCGTATCGAGGCGTCTCCACCGATCATCGTAAATTCGAGTGAAGCGCCGCGCGGGACGCGCAGGGATACGTCAGCGCTCGAGAAAACAGAAACAGTATCGCCCGTCTGTTCGAAGCGAACCTCGTCCTCATCGCCTTTGATCAACACGTCGCTGCCATCCCAGCCCACAACGCTGAGGTCGCCACCGACGGAATCGATTTGAATCTTCGGGTTGTTGCCAACAGAAACAGATTTAGACATGGTTTATTCCTCCTCGCCGCGCAGAATGCGCATGGCATCGTCTGCTGAAATTTTCCCTGCCTCAAGATCGGCAAGGACCAGGCTCCGCTTCTCCGGCGTGACATCGACAGATTCATCCTTGCCGGGTTCGTAGCCCATGGCGCGAATCACTTCGTGAAGACGGTTGCGAATGGTCGGATAGGAACCCCAGCGTTCTTCCAGTTCCATGCGGTTTATTTTGCCCTCGCACCGGACGAAGGAAAATACAAATTCCATCTGCTCCGGGGAGAGGTTCGAGAATTGCCCCATGGCGAAGTGGCCTTCCAGTGATGTATCACAGGAGGCGCAATGGAGTCGAACGACCTCAAGCTCAGACTGACAGATCGGGCAAATTGTTGGCGCAGATCGCATGTGAATCACTCCTTCGGTACAGGAACATTATCGGGTATATTGTGTAGTACATGTTGCACACATAGTCTGTAGTTGCAGTGCGTGCAATCCAACGATCAGGTTTTACACGTAAGTTTTTCGAGATAAATTCCATTCAAAAAGAGAGAAAATTGACTTCCTGTAGAGAAAAATTAAGAAAATTACCTTGTTTATGAACAAAGTATAACAATATTTTAAATTTTGTCAAGGGTTATATCAATAATTTCAATATATTGTTCAATATAATTAATTTATGTTGGACGATTACCAAATCTTAGCCTTTGGAGCCATTTTATGATTCGAACCTTGTTCTTTTCGCCCGGAAAGCCCATTCGTAAAGATATTCCGACTTCCGAGTTTCCTAAACTACTCCGTGACCGGAAGGGATTGCTATGGGTGGATTTTGATCAAGTTACCCCTGAAGACAGCCTCCCCATCCTGCAAAGATTCGGATTCCACGAGTTGGCCATCGATGATGCCCTGCTCCAATCCCATTCCCCAAAAGTGGACGACTGGGGAGATTACCTTTACATCGTGCTGAACTATGTCGATATCAATGGCGATGGTAAAGCGTGGAAACTCGAACTCGACGAGCTGGATGTTTTCCTTGGAAGAAATTATCTGGTTACTCATCACGACCTGCCCCTTCCCGCCATCGAGGAAACGTGGGCTACCTGCGAGCGAGACTCCCGCACCTTGCAAGCCGGGGCCGATCATTTGCTGTATAAGATCATCGATTACTTGGTGGCTGGATATATGCCAACCGTGGAGAAGATTGACGAGGCGATCGACCAGCTGGAAGATCAGATTTTTGATCGGCCTTCACCCAGAACACTGGAGACCTTGTTTTCCCTGAAACGCGTCCTGCTCGCTATGCGTCGCATCCTCCTCCCCCAGCGGGAAGTGCTGAACAAACTTGCCCGCGATGATTACCCCGTAATCGACCCCAAGGACCGCATCTTCTTCCGAGATATTTACGACCATCTCGTTCGGTTGCACGACCTGAATGAAAACCTGCGCGATCTCGTCAGCGGGGCGCTGGATACATACCTCTCAGTGATCAACAACCGAATGAACGAGGTAATGAAGACTCTGACAATCATTACCACTATGTTCATGCCGCTGGCTTTTGTGACTGGCTTCTTTGGAATGAATTTCTTCGAACCTCGCGGCGGACTCACCGCTTGGACAACGAATCCTGTCTTCTATATAACCCTGGCAATCACCCTCCTATTGCCCACAAGCATGTATCTCTGGATGCGCCGCCGGACGTGGATCTAGCTTGTAACCCGGCGAGTCAAAACAGGGCTTGACACAGAACAGGCGTTCGGTTATCATTCATAGCACAAATGAGCGAAGAATGCCCAAATTTGGGCTGGAGGCAGCTATGATGATGGTTCGAAAAAGCAAAGGTTTAGGCGAACGCCACCAAAAAATCCTGGATTTTGTCCTCGCCTATCAACGCGAGAACCGGTATCCCCCATCGATCCGCGAGATCGGTGAAAAGACCGGGATCACTTCCACATCGGTGGTCAATTACTACCTCGACCAGCTCGAAAAAATGGGAAAGATCGAACGCGACCGCAAGATCTCGCGCGGTGTCCGCATCTCCGGTCCCAATGCTTCTGCAGACACCTTGCGTGTCCCGATTCTTGGACCCATTGCGGCTGGTATCCCTCTCCCTGAACTTGATCCCAACGTCAGCTATCTGAACGATAATGAAGCCAACGCTGTTGACATCGCCCGCAGCCTCCTGCCCGCCAAGGAAAAAGGCGATAACCTCTTCGCCCTCGAAGTCAAGGGAGATTCCATGATCGATGCCATGATCAACAACGGCGATATCGTGGTGATGAAGCCCGCCTCCGAAGCTCGGAACGGTGAAATGGTCGCTGTATGGTTGCCGCGCGATAACGAAGCCACTTTGAAATACTTCTTCAAGGAAAAGGATCGCTTCCGACTCCAGCCCGCCAACCCCACCATGAAGCCTATCTTCATCAAAAAGACCGAACCGCTGGAGATCAAAGGCAAAGTGGTCATGGTCATCCGCAAAATGGACAGACCGTTAGCGGCATAACTATCAAAACAAAAAGGACGGCTCGTGTGAGCCGTCCTTTTGATTCACTTCAGTTTGATCCGTCCTCGTGCGGAGTGGGCTGGTTTCCCCAAACCAAATCCCGGGCCACCTTTCCTGCTTCGCAGTGCTCCTGAAATTCCACCGATCAGACCCGGCAGGAACAGCAGAACAAGTAATCCGGCGAGGATGGCAAGGAACAGAGGCAACGAAGTAGTGGATACCTCCGGCAATACCCCACCGGGGTTGTATGTTTCTTCAGCAACTACAGGGCTGCCTGTCAACGCGACGGTTAGGTTACGATTGACACCATCCCTCAGGGTGAACGGGGAAACATAGGTAAGTTTATATTCGCTTTGAAGGACGCGGCTTTGTTGTTGGAACAAACTCTTCAACACATCAGCACTGCTGGCATAGGCATAGACACCGCCTGCACGTTCGGAGAGCGATTTGAGCCCGGTTTCATCCAAGCCAGATTGCCCGGATGCGGCAACATCGCCAAAGCCGATGGCAGAGATGGTCAGCCCGCTTGTGCCAATACCGGCAATCACTGTTTCGATCGTGTTCGAACTCTGATTATCCATGCCATCGGTCAAAACCAGGATGGCTTTGCGACCTGTCGCGCTTTCCAAGGCGGCCACGGCTTGCATCAAGGCGTCGTACATGGCGGTGTCACTTCCGGTTTGAAGCCCGTCAATTGCGGCGGTCAACGCGGAGGTATCAGAGGTGATCGGTTGAACCGTGTAGACATTCGTATCGTAAGCGATCAGCCCAGCCTGGTCGCCGAGCCGCATCTGGCTGACGTAACTCTTGGCGGCTTCCTTTGCGCCGGTGATTTTGTCGTTCTTATCCATGCTGCCGGAGATGTCCATCACAAGCATCGTCGTCACCGGGATGGATTCATCGCTGGCGACATCACCACCGCCCTGCACATCCACCAATTGCATCAACTGGCCATCTTCATAGATCTGGATCGTGGACGGGTCAATGCCGACGGGTTCGCCTGCCGCGTTCGTGGCTGAAACATACACCGTGACGTTGGGGAAGTTGGAATTGTCCACTTGCGTGATGCGGACTTGCGGACTCTCCGTCTCCTGCGCTTGTACTGTCAGTGTTGTTCCGAGAAACAGGGTGAGGATCAAGCCTACACTGAGAAAGATTCGAGTTGTCGTACTCATGGTTACCTCTTTTCGTGGTACACGAGATCGGTGTTGCCCATGCGGATCTTCTGGCCGTTTGTCAACTGGATGCGTTCGATCTTCTTGTTGTTGACAAAGGTGCCGGATAGACTGCGGTCTTGAAGGGAGAAGCTCATGCCATTCCCGTTCAACATGGCGTGTTGAGGCGCGATATCCGGATCGGGCAGGACGATCTCCGATTTGAGCGGCGAGCTACCGATGGCAACCGACGGTCCTCCTACGCGCATGAATTTGTCGAGAATGAACTCGGTGCCTTTGAGTTTGCCTGAGGTGACCTCAAGCCAGGCGCGAGAAAGTAACACGACGATCAAGGAAATGAACGCTCCAACCGACGCGCCGAGCAGGACCAAGCCCGCAACTTTGCCGGTCAGCGGATCTTGCAGCCGGTTATGCATAAGTTCGAGCAAGACGCCGCCCAATGCACCGCCGACCAATCCACCAAGCATACCTTTCCATGCCTGCGACTTGCCAACGATTCCTTCTGCCAAGCCGATCAACATGCCGAACACTCCCCAGCCAAGGGCGCGCCCGGTGATTCCTGCACCAACAGATTGGAACAGGAACTCGCTCAATGGCAAGCCGATTGCACCTGCTCCCAATCCGAGCACGCCGCTGAACACGCCTGATCTGACAGCCTGCACAGGGTTGCGCGTTAGCGCGCCTTCAGTGAGACCGATGAACAAGCCCACACACAAGCCCACTAACGCGCCGACGATCGCCTCGCTGAGATACAGGTTCGAAGAGAACGACAAACCGATCTGATCGCTGACCTGCCAGCCGATCAACCCGCCCATTGCTCCGAGCAAAGCATAGTAATAGGATCGCATTCTTCTATTCATAGGTGGTACCTCCTTCGAATTCGCTTTCCGTCTTTTTCAAGTTATGCCAGTGGACGACACTCCTCCGTCCGTTGGCTCCATCCATTTCGTAAAATCCAAAATAGCGGCTGGGGTCGAGCGCGCCATCACTTTGGCGAATGAAAAATCCAGCCGCTGAAGTGAAGGGTTCCACAACCAGCGCAACCTGCCAGGGTTCGGGGAAAAAATTGTGGTGCAAGAACGTATCGTAATGTGAGAGAAAAACTCCCATGCGCGGGTGAGTGTGATACCAGCCGACGATCTTCTCCTCAGGATAGTATTTTTCGATCTGGTCGTGCACATCCAGCAGGGTATCCTTCGTAAAGGTGAGATAGACACTCCCCTGACGGGTATGACGCGCGGGAAGCATGTGATTCACCATGACGAATTGACTGCCAGTCTCCGGATCCTCGCACCAATGACCGATCAACACGCCGCCAACTTCATCTTCCGACGTGTCCGCGTGTGCGGTGATGCGGAAGTAAGCAAGCCGGGCAAGATAGACAGACACAACCGACTCCAAACCGAGACTATCATACGGCGAATACCAGCGTTGCGAAAACTCTGTCGGCTTAGGTATGTTCGTCGGGCGTGTTGTCTCTTGCGGCGTTATTCGAATGAGTCCGGGCATGGGTGTTCTCTTCATGATGGGAATGGAATAATTTCGGTACGCGGACCGCCCCGACGGGCGAAGCGGTCCGCGCAAGGGAATCTACCCCGCGGTGACATCGGCGGTCATCATCAACCGGTCGCCTTCGGGGATTCCGGCCTGAGACAGAGTCTCTTCTTCCTTCAGTTCGCGGCCCAATGCTTTGCTATCCAGGCGATAGGACATCGGGCGTCCATCCGGGCCGGTCACGGGAAGTTCGAGCGAGGTTGTCAGTTCAGGAATCAATTCCTTCACCGCAACCTCGGCAGGCACCTCAGCATTGCGGGTGCCTCCGGAGGGGAGGACGAGTGTAACGGGAATGTCGGCCATTGTTTATCTCCTTTCTTCTTTCTGATTTGGGTTGGCTGATCCACAGCCACATACAAGGTTCCGCTATTGCCTGACAGTGCGCACTGTCAACGCAATTTAATTTTGGGTTTGTTGACCTTCGGCTCGGCAGGTTTAAGTTTCACCTGCACACCTGATTTGCTTTTTTCTACTCCGGACGAGTCGAGCTTTACGCGTTCGGGTCTCAGCAACTCGCGGTGATCCACCGGGAATTGGTTTGGATGTTTCTTGCGATATTCACGGCTCCACCGCGCCGCTTCCGCGTCCCATGGAAAGGGCGGTTTGGTCGGGTCATCGTGGAAGTTCTTCCATTGAAGCATTTCACCCAGCATCACCACCAACCGGTCGAGGGAGCGGCTCGCTGCCCACCAAGCCGCATCGATACATACACTGCCATTGAGATGGTTGATGTTCGGGTGCCAAATCGGCGTGAGCCACTTCATACCGGGCCAGCGTTGCGGGTATTGGTTGTGCAAATAGATCTCAACCTGATGATGTTCGCCATATTTCGGGTTGCCCTGCCGGTCCACACTGACGATGCTCTTGCATTTAAACGTCACAATGTATCTTTCCGGCGGCAGGTTTGGGTTCGGCGAGGACGCAGCAAACGAGATCAGATCGCTTCGGGATGCCAGTTCCATCATCAGTTCAAAATCGCCGCGTAAACGTCGCATACGAGGAGTCCCCGCCACAGCCATCGAACCGGCAGTGATATCCGCCGTCAACATCAGGCGGTCGTTCTCCGGCACACCTGCATCAGAGAGCGTCTCATCCTCTTTGAGTTCCCGCCCAAGTGCCTTGCTATCCGCACGGTAATTCATGGGGCGGCCATCCGGCCCAACCGTCGGCAGGCTCAAAACGGAGACAAGTTCCGGAATCAGATCCCGAATCTTCACATCGCCCGGCACCTCAGCGGCTCGCACGCCCCCACTCGGCATAACAAGAGTTACATTCAGATCAGACATGGTTTCAACCCTTCCATCAAGTATTTAGATGAGGCACCTGGCAAAAGCCAGTGATCGCCCAGCAATCTGCGTGATGCAATGAGTGACACACATCGCATTCTTTCACGCCTCGCGCATCGTTGCGTGTGACGGGGTCAAGACAATACGGACAGCGATGCTCTTCGACCACCGCCAATTGGATGTGTGCCTTTCTCCGCGAGCGACTCCGACGTGGAGATTTCGCATCATTCCGTGACATGGGCTTGATCCGGTTCTTCGAGCGGATTCTCGGTGCGGGCATTGCACTCGGCGTCGGACTTCGGAACCAGGTGACAGGTTGGTGAAGATTCGAACCGTTCGATCCTTCTGGCGCGAAACTCACTCCAACGTTATTTCGCGGCTCCACTTCGATCTGCGTGTGTCCCAAGGGCTCGACTTCGATCACCTGGCGGGTCACTTTTCGCCAAGCCTGCAACGACATCACCGCCAGCAACAAGCTCCCGGCAAGATGCGCCACATCACTCGCATCCATTCGGCTGAAATCAATAGCCGTGCCCAGATCAATCTCCAAAGCTCGTATCTGACTTGGTAATGTGCTGTCAAAACTAAGTTCACGAATCTGATTCGATGCTTCTGGTTGCAATCCAAGCGGTCCCATTCCCAGAACAGATCTGGTAAGCGAGCCCATCAGGATCATGCCGGTCACGACCGAAAGAAATACAACCAGATACTGGGCAACCCGGTTCCACTTGCGGAAAATGATTCGCGCGCCGAACCCGGCGATCAAGCCGAGGGAAGCGTCCGCAAAAAAGGTCGAAAGGAGAAGCGGGAGTTCCTTGTTCGATTGAAACCAAAGGACGATACCCAACACAGCATTGACGACCATCAGAAGGAGGATCATCAACTTGCGTACGAACGAATCCGATGCTCTTGCGTTGGCGGGGTTGGAAGCGGAACTCATGGTCGCGAGGCGCATTGCCATTGCCATTAATTATTCCTTTGAATCCTTTTTCATCTCACGTACAGCAGGTGACTGGTCCTTATCTGTGAAGCGAACCTTGCCCGGCTTGGCATCCACCAGTTTGACATGAACGGGCTCCAGCATGGGTCTAAGGTTGATGTTTTTTGAAGGTTCATCCTTGATCCGAATCCGATCACGGATCATCGAATTCGGAGAGTCGACCAGCCGCACCTCGTTCTTGAGGCGGACTCGTCCACTGGTTGTGGATGTATCAACATTGCCATGTTTGATCGTCTGCTCGAAGTGTCGGAAGTGAAGCGCTTCGGGCAGGTCTCCGGTCAATTCGTAGAAGCGATATTCGGTCCCGTTCTGCGCCCGCAGGATGTGTAGCGCGGGCACACCTACACTCGCCAGAGAACGATGCAGGAAGTTTTCATCGCCGGTGATCATGTGGGTAAAGTTTGCTTCGCGCAATGTGCCGCAGGTTGGGCAATGCCCCGCTTCGAAGGTGATGTCGCTCAACGGTTTCAGTACGTCATCTTTTGTGTGGCATTTTGGACACTCCAACGACGTGACCAGTTCCTGATCGAGCTCGATCACCGCCTGTGGACCCAAATCCGCGCGGGCGATGCGAAGCAGGTCGTGCAGCGTGGCGCGTTCCGCGCGTGCGGGAATTTCGGTGATATCGCCATACACCCAGTGGCTTTCGCACTCGTCGCGCGGAACATACGCCGTGGTATGCATGTGATTCGTCAAGCCATTGAAATGCGTGACCTTGCCCGGCTCCACATCCATGGAGTGGATCAGTTTGAGAGCCTCCTGCGATTGCATCCCGCCGATGATCGAGGCGATGGTCGGTGTGGTTGGAACTTTCCCAAGTAACACGTTCTGCCGCGCCAGCAACTGGCATGAATATCGCAGGGAAAGATCGCGCAGCGCTGCCTCGGTCAGAGTACATTCATAGCAGGCACCTTCGCCCGGCACGAACACACGCATCAAGCCGAGCAGTTCCTGGATCGCGCCGTCCACCCAGGGCTTGTTCATCCAGTAACAGAAACGGTTGACCGCCAGCCGTGCTTCGCGGTTATCGAGACAACCGATGATCACATCCATACGACGGATGATTCCCAAACCAAGCCCGGTGGTCACATCGGCATTGAGATATTGAATGTGCACTTCAGGATTCACAGATTTCGCACGCGCTGCCGCCACCTCGGCTTTACTGCGATTATTGTCGGTCTCACGAAACAACACGGAGCGACTGAGGTTGGCGGCTTCGATCTTGTCAAAGTCGATAATAAAGATATTGCCCACGCCCATCAACGCTAGATTTTTAATGACCTCGTTACCAAGCGCGCCGGCGCCGATCACCAAAACTTTTGCATTCTTCACCTTTTCACGTTCCCACCACGAGATGAACTCGAACGTGCCAAGCCTGTCCTTTTGGAGGTTTGGGATGTGGATCGGCTTTTCCGGTGAGACCGGAATCCTGCGCGGACCGGTGAGAGGCTCGCCTCCTCCCACAGGGCGGGCTGACGACCCTTCGTCCGCGTTGCCTGCCAATTCCTTCGCCTGCATGATATTTGACTCATCGATCTTCAACGCGAACCAGCCAACGTTGGGTTTTGATTCGACCAGTCGGTTCTCCTCAAGCGTTTTCAACGCTTCACGCAACGTGGCGCGGCTGACTCCCAGTTGATTCATCAGCGTCCGTTCCGAGGGTAGTTGTGTCCCTTGCGAGAGACTGCCGTCCAAAAGAGATGCGGCAAGTTTGCCAGCCGCAGCCTCAACCAGGGATTTGTGGGAAATTTTCTGAATTTTCATGTTTTCTCTCGTGGTATGGTGGTCAGACCAATTGCGCTCATTATAGGAATCGCACCAGTTGAAGTCAATCAAATCCGTAGGTAATAAGTCGTGGCAATGCGCTTTCAGAAATGAAAAGACGACCCATCGGTCATGGGTCGTCTTTTTGAGAGACTGGCTTAATTATTGAAGAAGGTTTTACTCGAGTACGACGGATGCGCCAGCTTCTTCCAGTTTCTTCTTGGCGTCATTGGCGGCATCTTTGCCCACACCAGCGAGCACCTTCGAGCCTGCGGTTTCCGCCATGGTCTTCGCTTCACCGAGACCGAGGTTGGTCAATTGACGGATGACTTTGATGACATCGATCTTCTTGGCGCCGGCATCCTTGATCACCACGTCGAACTCAGTCTTCTCTTCGACAGGTTCAGCCGCTGCACCGCCAGCCGCCATGCCGGGCATCGCCATCGCAACCGGTGCCGCGGCAGAGACGCCCCATTTTTCTTCCAATTTCTTCACGAGATCCGCCGCCTCAAGGACGGAGAGTGTGGAGAGTTCCTCCACGAGTTTTTCGAGCTTGTCAGCCATTGTTTGATACTCCTAACGTATAGAAAGTTTTTTATTTTATTGCGTACTATTCCAGCTGATTACGCTGTGGCATTCGCCGGGCTTGCTTTCTCTGCGAAAGCCTTGATGACAGCCGCCAACCCACGCGCGGGTTCGGCAATCGTGCGGACGAGTTTACCAGCGGGAGCCTGCAACACGCCCAGCAATTGTGCGCGGACAACAGGCAACGGCGGCATATCGGACAGGGCTTTGACCTGCGCGGCGTTCAACACCTGGCCGCTCATGAATCCGCCTTTGACCTTGATGAAGTCCTTGCCTTTCATCGCTTCCGTCAGGGCTTTTGCCGTGGATGCCGGGTCGCTGAAAGCAAAGGATACCGCTGTGCTCTTCACCAGGAAATCCTTGGGGAAATCCATGCCGTTCGCTGCAAACGCGCGGCGCGCCAGCGTATTCTTCAACACATGGAATTCGCCGCCCGATTCACGGACTTTTGCGCGGATACCGTCCAGGTCTTTCATTTTTGCACCGGTATACTCTACGAGGATCACCGCCTGGCTTTTCTTCAACCACTCATCGTAGCCAGCCAGCACTTCCTGTTTACGTTCTTTTGATACTGCCAAAGGACACTCACCTCCTTTCAATAAAAAGTCTTTGCCACACGCACGGCAAAGACTTGGGCAAACCCCAAAAGAGGGTTGATTGCATTTCGTCTTCACCTGAGCAGGAAATTAAGTCCCGAAGGACACCCGCCGTCATTGGCGAAGTGGCTTGGTAGGTTTATCGGGCTCTATTTTACCCGGTTCCCTCAAGTTTTTGGGTCTCGCTGGCGTTCACTTTAATGCCGGGACCCATCGTGGTGGTCAGCGTGATGCGCTTGATGTAATCGCCTTTCGCGCCAGCCGGGCGGGCTTTGTGGATCGCCGCCATCAACGCTGAGAAATTATCATACAGTTGATCTGCAGAGAACGATGCCTTCCCCACCGAAACGTGGATATTCGATGTCTTATCCAAGCGGAACTCGACGCGACCAGCCTTCGCTTCTTTGATCGCACGGGGAAGGTCATCTGCATTGACAACTGTCCCAGCCTTGGGATTCGGCATCAATCCGCGCGGACCAAGCACACGTCCGAGACGACCGACCTTGCCCATTGCATCGGGTGTCGCGATGGCGACATCGAAATCCAACATGCCGCCCTCGATCTTCTTCACCGTTTCATCATCGTCAGCGACGAGATCAGCGCCGGCGGAACGAGCAGCCGCCGCGCCTTCACCCTGCGCGAACACAAGCACGCGTACGGTCTTGCCCAGCCCGTGCGGCAGAACGACAACATCGCGCACCTGCTGATCGGATTGGCGCGGATCAAGCGCAGTGCGGATGTGCACTTCAACCGTCGAATCGAATTTCGTGATGGTGGTATCCTTCGCAAGCGCCACCGCGTCGCGAACGGAATATTCCTTGTTCAGATCCACCTTAGCCAAAGCGGCTTTATATTTCTTACCGTGTTTTGTAGCCATTTGTTCCTCCGTGGTGCAAACGAGTCACCGAGTCAGATAGTCTGGTTGTCATCTAGTCTTGTGGTCGCGACCATGAGACTATGTGACTAAACGACTAAGAGACTAGCAACCCTCCCACAAAATTAATCGGTCACCGTGATGCCCATCGAACGGGCGGTGCCTTCGATCTGTTTCATCGCGCCTTCGAGGTCGATCGCGTTCAAGTCTTTCATCTTTGCTTCGGCGATCTCCTTGATCTGCGCACGCGTCACCTTGCCGACCTTATCCTTGTTCGGCACGCCAGAACCCTTCTCCACCTTGGCGGCTTTCCGCAGCATAACCGCCGCGGGCGAGGTCTTCAACACGAATGTGAAAGACCCGTCGGTATAAACGGTGATCTCTGCCGGCAACACTTCGCCCGGCCTGTTCGATGTGCGGGCATTGTATTCCTTGCAGAACGCCATGATGTTGATGCCATGCCCCGCAAGCGCAGGACCTACCGGCGGTGCCGGGTTGGCTTTTCCAGCCTCAAGCTGGAGACGAACGATTGCCTTGAACTTCTTTGCCATTTCTACTCCTTGTGGTTTTAGCGGGCGATTTCTTGTGCGGGACGCCCTCCCACTGCATCAGGCTTTGGATGAACGATTCGTTCCGGATCCGAGCCTGCTACTGCCTGGATAAATATTCTCAGCTTATGCTTTTTCAACCTGCAAAAAGTCCAACTCCACCGGCGTTTCGCGCCCGAAGAAGTTGACCAGCACACGGACCTTGGTGCGCTCCATATCAATTTCAGAGACGTTCCCACGGAAATCGTTGAACGGACCATCAACGATACGCACGCGCTCCCCAACCTTGAACGAAACTTTGACCGTCGGCGCTTCGGCTTCCATGCGTTTGATGATCTGTGAAACCTCTTCCGGGCGCAACGGTGTGGGGTTGTTGCCCATGCCGACGAAGCCGGTCACGCCGGGCGTGTTGCGCACCACATACCACGAGTCTTCACTTAATGCCATATTCACGAGAACATAACCGGGAAAGATGTGTCGCTCCACCGTGCGGCGCTTGCCATCCTTCACTTCGATCTCTTCCTGCGTGGGGATGACCACATCAAAAATCTTGTCTTTCATGCCCATTGTCTCGATGCGTTGTTCGAGATTGTGACGAACCTTATTCTCGTAACCCGAGTAACAGTGGATCACGTACCACGCGGGACCTTCGACCTCACCAAGATGGGATGACTCATCCGAGGAGGAAGCGGGTTTGACCGGCGCGGGAGGCGGGGTTTCATCTTCCGCTTCTTTTTCCGCGTCTGGAACGACCTCGGCTATCGGTTCATCTGCAGAGACGCGAACAGGTTCGGAGTCGCTCACATCTTCTTGAGCATCCGCTTCCATCAAGGGGGTTTCATCCGAGGTTGCTTCCTCGGTTGATTCCACCGGCTCGCGTTCGAATTCTTCCTGCAACGACATTCAACCTCAAATTCTATTTATTGGGCAAGACCAAGGATCAAGTTCAATAACTCGCGGGCGCCGCCATCGGTAAGCCCGAGGATCACACCCATTACAACCATTACAACCAGAACGATCATGGTTAACTGCCAGACTTCGGGCCAGGTGGGCCACGAAACTTTGCGAAGTTCACCGGCGGTCTCGCGGAAGAACGCAGTTAACACGTTCGGTTTATTGGTTTTCGCTTTCCTGTCTGCCAAGGTATTGCTCCTTCGTTATGTACGGCTAAAACGCCGCCCTACTCACAGCGGCGTCGCTTTTGATACAGGCCAGGCAGGACTTGAACCCACAACCGCTCGTTTTGGAGACGAGTGCTCTACCAATTGAGCTACTGGCCTTCATTTCACAAGGGCTAAATTGCCCCTGTGATCATTTCGTTTCGCGATGCAATGTGTGTTTCTTGCAACGCGGACAAAACTTGCTGAATTCAAGCCGATTCGGATCGTTACGACGATTCTTCTCGGTGGTGTAGTTTCGCTCTTTGCAATCACTGCATTGAAGCGTGATCACCGGGCGGACATCTTTCTTTTTGGAAGCCATGCTAACCTACCAGCCTTCTCTTATTCGATGATTTTGGTAACGACACCGGCGCCGACGGTGAGACCGCCTTCACGGATGGCGAACTTGGAGCCCTGTTCGAGTGCCACAGGAACAATGAGTTCCACCGTCAGGTTCACGTTGTCGCCCGGCATCACCATCTCCACACCCTGCGGCAACTCGATGTTACCTGTCACATCCATCGTGCGGATGTAGAACTGCGGTCGGTAGCCTGAGAAGAACGCCTTGTG
>DAOTZF010000276.1:0-9659 GCA_034434415.1 Anaerolineales bacterium
CTGATGACCGCAGGCAAATTCGCTTTGACGGATTGCCTGCCTTCTTCGACGACTCGCTCGACGCGCACGCTTCTTTCTTCAACTTTTATTTGTCCCGCCAACCCCAGCATGGACCAGCCAAGGACGCGCGCCGTCTGCGCGGCGGTGAGACCGGAGCCGCTGTCGAGTGTTTGCCGCCCGAAGATGGCCATGTCCACGCCGCCGATTTTTTGAATCGCCGCGGCTAACACGCGTGCCGCGCCGAGCGTATCGAGTTCGTTCAGCGAAGGGTCTGAGACGAGAATCGCGTCATCCGCGCCCATGGCGAGCGCGTGCTTGAGCGCCTCCTTTGCGGATTCGGGTCCGATGCACAGCGCGGTGACCGTCGAGCCGCTGATCGCTTCTCGTTGCTGAAGCGCGCCTTCGACCGCGTACTCGTCGAACGGATTGATGACCAGCGGCGCATCCCCCAACGATATTTGCCCACCTTCGGCTTTGACTTTCGCCTCCGAGTCTGGGACTTGTTTGATACATGCGATGATTTTCAAAGTGTGGCTCCTCTTTCTTAATTGATAAAGGTCATTGCGAGAAACAAAACATACGTTACGCCTCCCGCCAGCGCGACGAAATTCGCCGTGCTGTTCAGTGACGGGTCAACACCGCGCAGGAGAAAATTGATGGCAAGCAGAACCCAAGTCAACGCGTGACCCCAGCGGATGAAGAAATAGCGAATGCCCGGAGTGGCGGGAATCTTGTTGTGTGGTCCCACATAGACCCAAACGATGGCAAGAATAAGTGCAAATACTGCCCAAACAAACCACGGGAGGTTGAGGAAACCCTTAATCATTGAATGCTCGTGAAACTGATGAGTTTCCCTGTTTTCAACTCAAGTTCGCACGCGTGACCGTGTATCGTGTAGGCAGAAAATGTCTTTCCGTCTTCGTTCAGTTTGACGCGTGAAAAGAAAGTGCTGGCGTCTGGCTTTTCCGCCTTCCAGATGATATTTCGATCTGACCCGATCAAATACAAATTGGATTCGTCCCGCGGAAATCCGATTGAGTTTTCCAGAACGATCACGCCCGCATTGACCTGAATCGTCTTGTCGATTTTTGTGTGCAGGGGCTGGATGTCCATTGCTGTCCTTGAAAGTCTTCACGATTATACCTTGTGGTTTCTGCGCCTGACACTGACTTTCGTCTTAAATAAAAATGCCCGGTGCGCTTGTGACTTCGCATCGGGCTAGGGAATGTGGGTGTCTGCGTTCATGATTTCTTCTCGACACCCATATTGCTCAACTCGTCTGAATTAATGTTCGAGACGAGCAGGTCCGCGGTGGCAAGTGCCGCGAACAAAAGCAGACAGATTAGTACTACAGCGACGAACATGGTCTTCTCCTTTCTCTGTATACTGATTAAACCTCGTTTTATTTCGAAAGTTTTATCCCCTAACGGTACTGAAATGATATTGCATTACACTTATGCAAAGCCTGTTTCTTTAACGATTCTCCGTGGTTTTTGTTCCGGACGGCATAGGCCCTCATACTCCGTTGACAAAACCTGCCTTTGAGATAAAATTCAACCCGCATGTAAGCCGAAGTGGCGGAATTGGCAGACGCGCCACGTTCAGGGCGTGGTGAGAGCAATCTCTTGAGGGTTCAAATCCCTCCTTCGGCATTGAATCAAGTTGAAATCCGCTGCGAGGCGGGTTTTTTTATTGTCCCATCCACGTCAAATTTTGAACTGCAAAGCCCGCTGAGGTCGCAATGAAAGCCCTAAAAATTGGCGTTTTTTGCGCTTTTCGCGGTGAAATTTTGAGGCAGGGGAGTGGTATAATTGAAAAAAAATAAGGCAGAATCCCTTCATTAGTTAAGACGCGGAGTCACAGAAATTAATCCGTGTCTTTTTTATGCCGAAATCCCTACAACCGAGACAAAATGGCAGAAGAAACCACCCAAGCAGGCAACATTGAATCCGTAGACATTGACGACCAGATGCGCTCGGCGTACCTCGACTACGCCATGAGCGTGATCGTGGCGCGCGCCCTCCCCGACGCCCGCGACGGCTTGAAACCCGTCCATCGTCGCATTTTGTATGCCATGCAGGAACTGGGCATTCGCTCGAACACAAGTTACAAGAAGTCCGCTCGTATCGTGGGCGAAGTGCTCGGTAAATTCCACCCACACGGAGATTCGGCGGTCTACGAGACCATGGCTCGCATGGCGCAGGATTTTTCCATGCGCTATATGCTCGTGGATGGGCAGGGCAATTTCGGCTCGATCGACGGCGACGCGCCCGCGGCGATGCGTTACACCGAAGCCCGCCTGCAAAAATTGGCGGAAGAACTGCTCGCTGACCTGGACAAGGATACGGTGGATTTTGGTCCCAACTTCGACGATTCACTCGAAGAGCCGCTTGTTTTGCCCTCCCGTGCGCCGAACATGCTCCTCAACGGGACTTCGGGCATCGCGGTCGGCATGGCAACCAACATCCCGCCGCATAACCTGCGCGAACTGGCGAAAGCCATCAACTTCCTGATCGACAACTACGACAAGATGGATGACATCCCCGTCGAGGAGTTGATGAAATTCGTGCAGGGACCCGACTTCCCGACAGGTGGAATCATCGTTGGGCGTGAGGGGATCGAATCTACCTATGGAACTGGCAAAGGAAGGATTGTCGTGCGCGGCACGGCGCACATCGAGGAGGGCAAGGGCGGAAAACACGAGATCATCATCACTGAGATTCCGTACCAGGTCAATAAGACGACCTTGATCGAACGCATCGCGGAACTCGTGCGCTCTGACAAGATCGACCAGATCGCAGACTTGCGCGACGAATCTGACCAACGCGGCATGAGCATCGTCATCGAACTCAAACGCGGCGCACAACCGAAGAAAGTGTTGAATCAACTCTACAAGTACACGTCCCTGCAGACCACATTCGGCGCGCAGATGCTGGCGCTCGTGGATGGCGAACCGCGTACGCTTCCGCTCAAGCGCGCCCTGCAAATTTTCATCGAACATCGGCAGGTGGTCATTGTCCGTCGCACCAACTTCGAGCTGGCAAAAGCCCGCGCGCGGCAACACATCCTCGACGGCTATCTGATCGCTCTCAACAATCTGGACGCCGTCATCAAGACCATCCGCGAATCGCAGGATGCCGACGTTGCCAAAACGAATTTGATCCAACGTTTCAAGTTGAGTGACTTGCAGGCGCAGGCGATCCTCGACATGCAGTTGCGCCGCCTCGCCGCGCTGGAACGCTGGAAGATCGAAGAGGAGCACAAACAGGTAGCCCAACAGATCGCCCACTACGAAGACCTGCTTGCTCACCCGAAGAAAATCCTTGCGCTCATCCAAACGGACATGGACGAACTTGCCGAAAAATACGGCGATGAGCGGCGCACACGTGTCGCCGCCGATGCCACTGAATCACTCTCCGATGCCGATCTTGTGCAGGACGAAGCGGTGCTCATCAGTCTCACCGAACGCGGATATATCAAACGCGTGGCGGCTTCTGCATTCCGTTCGCAGAGTCGCGGTGGACGCGGTGTGAAAGGCTTTGAAACCAAAGAGGAAGATGAGGTTGTCGCGTTGATCCCTGCGCGCAGTCTCGATACAATGTTGTTCTTCTCCGACCGCGGCAAGGTCTACAGCGAGAAGGTGTATCAGATTCCCGATGCGGATCGAACCGCCAAAGGCATCCCGCTTGTCAATGTGCTGGCGTTGAATGCGGACGAACGCGTCACTGCAGCGATCGCAGTCTCTGATTTTTCTGCACACGGATATTGTGTGATGGCAACCATGCGCGGCAAAACAAAACGCGTGGTGTTGGAAGAATTCGCTTCTGTTCGACCTTCGGGCTTGATCGCCGTTAATTTAGAGGAGGGTGACCAGTTGGGCTGGGCGCGCGTCACCAGCGGTAAAGATGATTTGATCTTCGTCACCGCGAATGGACAGGCGCTTCGTTACAACGAAACCAAGATCCGCTCGATGGGAAGGCAGGCTGGTGGAGTGACGGCAATTAAATTGAAAAAGGGAGACGCGGTTACGAGCATGGATGTAGTCGAAAAAGACGGCTCCCTCCTTGTGGTGACAAGCGGTGGATTCGGTAAACAGACACCGCTCAAGGAATATTCTCCAAAAGGGCGTGCCACGTTCGGCGTCGCCACTGTCGATCAGAAGGCGATCAAGGAAATCGGCAAGATCGTTTCTGCCCGCGTTGTCCAAAAAGATGACGATCTAACGATAATGACCGCGAATGGACAGACGATACGAATAAAAAATAAGACCGTGAAGACTGCCGGACGCGCCACAAAAGGTGTGCACCTAATCAAACCACAGGATGGCGATTATGTGGCGTCAGTGGCGCGTATCTCTGCGGAGGATATGAAAAAGGCAGGCGCGTCTTTGGCGGAGGATGAACAACCTGAACCCCAGCCTCAATTGATGTAGGATCAAAAAATCCCGAAAGAAAACCTTTCGGGATTTTATTTTCCGCTTGGGTTGACTAAAACAACGACATTTTCCCCAACAAGAGCATGGCGAGTGTTCCGAGGGCACATACGGTAAAAAGCAGCATCAGCGAAAGAAGGAATCGTTGTTGCGCCGTCATACCTAGGAAACGAGAACCTCTTCGTCTTGCCGAAGATGCGGCTGCGATCGGTTTTGAGGCAGGCTCGCGGTAGAGTTCATTCGATTCTTCTTCGTAGAACGATGAAGAAGAGGCGGATTCACGCAGATTATCAAACATTGGGTGCCTTGTTTTTAAGTATATCAGTGAATGGACGCAGGCGAACGTCTCCAAAACGCACTGTTACGGATTTGCCATTGTCATCGCGTATTCGCAGGCTCCCATCCGAGAGGATGCCTTCCAGCCTGCCAACGGCAGTCTGGTCTCCGCCCATTTCCACTCTCACCTGCCTGCCGCGATAGGCAAGGACTTCACCCCATCGATTCATGAGAGCATCTGTGCCTAGTTGTGGGCGTAATTCGATGAAAGCCGATAGAATATTCCGTAATAATTTTTCACGGTCGACCATATTCCCCAGAGCATCTTCCAAACTGGTGCCGGGGAATCGAAGGATGTCTGTGTCGGGGACAGCGCGTTTCGCCACATTGATCCCGACGCCGATCACCACGCAAACCACATCCTCACCGGACCAGACCAGTTCGATCAACACACCCGCCACTTTACGAAGATTCAACAAAATATCATTAGGCCATTTGATCTGTGGGGATAGCCCGAAAGATTGAAGCACTTGGGTAAGGGAGAGTGCGGCGAGTCCGACCAATCTGGAAAGGTGCGGTTTTTCTGCCATGGTGGGGCGGAGTATCAAACTGAAAGCGAGCGCTGTTCCCGGTGGAGTGAACCACGGGCGATCCATCCTGCCGCGCCCCATCGTTTGCTCATCCGATACAATGAGGGACATGTCACGCGCGCCGGACTGTGCCCACTTCAATGCCTCATCGTTGGTAGAGCCGATCGAATCGAAATATCGAATCTCACCGAGAGGCAGTTGCGATAACAATTCAGTGAGCGATGTTTGATTCATCGATGATTCCTACGGGAGGACGAACCACGGGCTGATGGAGCCGCCGCCCTGACGGACTTCGAAATGCAAGTGCGCACCTTGCGAGTTGCCGGTATTACCTGCCGCTCCAATCCACTGACTCGCGCTCACGCTCTGGCACACCGCAACGCCGATCACGCTTAAGTGTGCGTAGACCGTCGAATACCCGTTGCCATGATCGATCTGGATCACATTCCCGTAACCGTAATTGTAGCCGCCCTGCGCCATGGTCACAACGCCGCTATCCGCGGCATAGACAGGCGCGCCTTCGCCAGCCGCGATATCGATACCGAGATGACCGCTCCAATAATCGTTACCTGAAAGTGAGCGTGCATCGGCGGGCCAGACAAAACCTCCACTACCCACAGCGCCGCCGGGGCATGCATTTTGGCTGGTTGGTGAACTGCCGGTGCCGGAGTTGCCGGTGCCGACCGTTGGAACGAGCCATTGCACAAATTCACGTGTACCGCCTGGTATCATCACCCATGAGCCTGAGATGATTTTGGGATCCGTAAGGTCGATATCATTGCCGGGAAAATTTACGATATCGTCAACGCTGGCGCTAAATTCATCCGCGACTGTCTCGATGGTGTCATTTTCCCTAACCTGATAGTAAATTCCATCTGTCGGAGGAATGCTCAACACCTGCCCGGGCTTGAGGCTGTGTGGATCATCCTGCAAAACGTCATAGTTTGCCCATAAAACTGTTTCAGGGGTCAGTTTGTAGGATTGCGCGATAGCGAAGATCGAATCGCCCCGTTTTACGCGATATTCGACAGGTTCGTATCTCGGCTTGTCGGCTGGGATGTTTGTTTTAATCTGAATTTCGCGCGGGATGGAAACCAACGCTTCTGGACCACCCAAGGCTGGCATGGCAACGTCCGCCGGCCCTTCCTCCGACGCGGCGGTCGGTTCAGGTGCCATTGCCTGCACTGTGGATTTGGAATTTTTCCATGCCAGCGCGCCGGCAACCATGCCTACCACGAGTGTGAGCGTGATCGCCCAACTTACAATGGAAGCAGAATTGGTCTTGAGAACTGAAATCAACTTTGACATGGTCAACAACTTAATTATATCTACTCATCTCTGCCGAGGTTCTCGAGGAATTCCTGGTTATTGCGCGCCCGATCGAGGCGGGTGATGATGGCTTCGGTCGCGACCGAGTTATCCATGCCGGCGCCTTGCGGTTGCTGTGTGATCATCTGGATGTACATTCGTCTCATCAGCCACACCCTCTGCAAAAGATCGGGACCCAGCAACAGGTCTTCGCGTCGCGTAGATGAGCGTTCGATGTCCACGGCGGGGAAAATGCGCCGTTCCTGTAGTTTTCGAGAAAGCAGGAGTTCCATATTGCCTGTGCCTTTGAATTCCTCGTACACGACATCATCGAGGCGGGAGCCGGTATCGACAAGGCAGGTGGCGATGATGGTCAGTGAGCCGCCTTCTTCGATATTTCGCGCCGCACCGAAGAATCGCTTGGGGGGATACAACGCCGAGGGATCCATACCGCCGGAGAGCGTACGCCCTGAAGGGTTGACCACAAGGTTATACGCGCGCGCAAGGCGTGTGATAGAGTCCATTAAGATTACCACGTGGCGTCCTATTTCCACCAGCCTCTTAGCGCGCTCTAAGGCGAGTTCCGCCGTGCGAACGTGTGAAGTGACCGGTTCATCGAAGGTGGACGCGACCACTTCAGCATCCACCGAGCGGTCCATGTCGGTCACTTCTTCCGGGCGTTCGCCGATTAATGCGACCAATAAATGCACGTCTGGATATTTGGTTGAAATGGAATTTGCGATTTGCTTAAGAATGGTTGTCTTTCCCGCCTTGGGAGGTGAAACGATTAGACCACGCTGACCCCTGCCGATCGGTGCGATCAAATTGATGAGTCTGGGAGCGAGGGTATCGTGATCGGTTTCGAGGTCGAAGCGCTTGTCCGGAAAGATCGGAGTCAGGTTTTCGAATACGGGTCTGCGGGTGGCTTCTTCGGGGTCGAGCCCGTTTATCGATTCAACCTTGAGCAAGCCAAAATGCCGTTCGCTTTCCCGTGGAGGGCGCACCTGCCCGATGACGAGGTCTCCTGCTCGTAGATCGTGCCGTCGCAACTGCGCTTGTGAAACGTACACATCCTGGTCGCTGATGCGGTAATTCGTGGCTCGCAGGAAGCCGATGCCCTCGCTCATGATCTCGAGGATGCCGCCGCGAAGTTCGATCCCCTCCTTTTGCGCCTCCGCTTCGCGAATCATCATCGCGAGCGTTTCCTTTTTGAGGCGGTTGGAGTTGGGAATGTTCAGCGACTTTCCTAGATTGCGAAGTTTGGAAAGGGGTTCGTTCTCGAGTTCTAGTATTTTCATTGGTCTATTCTCTGCTGGGGATTGGATTTTTGTGGAGATCTCTTTGCAAGCCAAAACAACGCCTGTTCAGGGCGTCGAGGCGGGAGTCTCCCTTAATTTGTGGGTAGGTTTGGATATTCTTCGGTCAAGGTCGTCTTGTGTGGAACCCGTGCAGGTATGAATTGCCGTGCATGCGGATTACACAATGAATGGGGCTGTAAAGTAACTGGGGATTGACGATATTATAGCACCGTCGCTCTGGCTATGCAAGCGGGTTTATTGCTTTTCAAGCCGGACTTTCAAGTTTGTGAGCAAGCCTCGTTGCGCCTTGTTAGCGCGGTTATAAACGATATTTTCGAACAATTTGTTGACCTTCTCGAATTGGGTCTTCTGGATGAGGTGGGTACGCCCTTCCTCGATCTGATGGAATTCGTAACGATAGGCGACCTGAGTGCCTGTCTTGCTGTAGTGCCGAATCACGAGTTCCTTTTTCGGGTTGGTCAACTGAATGACCGTATAAACCTTGCTTCTGAAGATGGGAAGTCCTGCCCAACGATACGTTTCGAGCATATAGAATGGGCGGAGTAAAACCCCGTTAGTGTCCTTTTGCTCCTTCAGAATGTCGATCGTGGTGAGGTAGGGTTGGAGTCCGATCATGTTGATCGGCTCAGAGATATGGTCGTACACTTCGGTACGCGGGCGGTCAATAAAGATATTGAGTTCAAACGATCGCATGTGCGAATTTTACCTCTAAATATTCAAAATGATTCGGTTCTGTATCTCCCACAAACGGCGATACAACCCGGGGTGTTCGAGCAGTTCATGATGCACTCCCCGCTCAACGATGCGACCGTTTTGTAGTACGAGGATCTCACTCATGTTCTCCAAGCCTACCAGCCGATGTGTGATCACGATGCAAGTTTTGCCGAGCATAATTTTTATCAGCGTATCCAAAACCTGTTTTTCGGTGACAGGATCCAGGTTGGCGGTGGGTTCATCCAGGATCAGAATCGGCGCGTCTTTCAAGAGGGCACGCGCAATTGCCAGTCGTTGACGTTCGCCGCCGGACAGCCGCGCACCCTGCTCGCCGATAACTGTATCATATCCTTTTGGCAGATTCATGACAAAATCATGGATTTGTGCTGCGCGCGCCGCCGACACCAATTCATCCTCGCTGACCTTCGGACGCGCCAGGCGTAAATTCTCCCGGATAGAGGTATTGAAAAAATAACTGTTTTGCGAGACGAAGGCGAATCGTTTTCGAACTTCATCCTGATCCAGCGACTTGAGCGATTCTCCGCCTAGGCTTATTTCTCCTGACTCATACTCCCAGAATCGGAATAACAAGTTCGCTATCGTGCTCTTCCCTGCACCGCTCGGACCGACAATGGCAATGGATTTTCCCTCGGGAATGCTAAAGGAAACATTAAGCAGGGCTGGTTGAGACTGGTTGGGATAACCAAATGTGATATTCGATAATTCGATTCTCGATGAACGTATATCTATCATCGAGTTTCGAGTACCGTCTTTCACCGGTGGTTCCGCATCCACTACCTCAAACAACCTCTTCGCCGCTTCACGAGAGGAGTTCCACATCTGCGCGGCGAGTGGGAGAGGATTGACGGCTTCGAATGAGGCGAAGGTCATTAAGGCGAATGTACCGAGCATGACGCCTTTGATATTCCCTGCGGTGACCTGGGGGATGACGAGGAACAGCACAAGCCATAAACCGAAATTGGTAAGCAATGTGACCAACGCCGAATGGACTCCGCTGAT
>DAOTZF010000277.1:0-3167 GCA_034434415.1 Anaerolineales bacterium
CCTCAAAGATCACGTTGAGGGATGTGGTCGAAGCTTTCGAGGGACCCATCCTGCTTTCACAGTGCCTGAAGGTAAAGGGCGAAGATGACTGCCCGTTCCAGACGAATTGCCCGGTGCGTTCCAAGTGGGGACGCGTTCAGGTGGCGATGATGCGCGAAATGGCGGCGATCACCTTCGAGAGTCTCGTGGAGGAGGCGGCTGGCGCTCCGATGGCAGTGCCGGTTTTCGTTGATGCTTAATGTCAGTCCAAGCGAACGCGAAGGGTTTACACAGTAATTTCACAAACTCTTCGTATCGCTGCGCGTGACATACAAAATTTTATAAGGAGAGTCTATGGACGTCGTAACACTTTCTCGATTGCAGTTTGCCCTCACCACCATCTATCACTGGTTGTTCGTTCCGCTCACTCTGGGGATGGGCTGGTTCGTGGCATTCATGCAGACACGCTATTACCAGACCCGGGATGAAACCTGGCGCAAGATGGCGAAGTTCTGGGGCAAGTTATTCCTCATCAACTTTGCCATCGGTGTGGTGACTGGCATCGTGCAGGAATTCCAATTCGGGATGAACTGGTCGGAATATTCCCGCTACGTGGGCGATATCTTCGGCGCGCCGCTCGCCGTGGAAGCCTTGCTCGCCTTCTTCATGGAATCCACCTTCCTTGGCATCTGGATCTTCGGTGAAGGACGCGTGTCGGAAAAAGTCCACCTCGCTTCAATCTGGCTCGTCGCCATCGGTTCGAATCTTTCTGCGTTGTGGATCCTGCTTGCAAATGGCTGGATGCAGCACCCAGTCGGCTATGTGATCAACGAAGCCAACGGGCGCGCAGAATTGGTCAACTTCTTTGCGCTGGTGGGCAACCCCAAAGGCTGGCTGTTCTTCTGGCATACCATTGCGGACGGTCTGTTGATGGCTGCGATGATGATTATCGCGGTCAGCGGGTATCACATCTTCCGCAAACAGAACATTGATTTCTTCAAACGCTCTTTCGTCATTGCATCTGTTGTTGGCTTGGTCGCTAGTGTGTTGGTCTTCCTGGGCGGGCATACGATGGGTCAATACATGTACGAGACCCAGCCGATGAAATTCGCCGCCATCGAAGCGCATTGGGACAGTTCCAAACCTGCCTCGTTTTCCATCCTTACCATCGGCGACCTTTCCGGCAAGCGCGAAGTGTGGTCGATCCGCATGCCGAGAGTGTTAAGTTTCCTTGCCTGCAACAACTTCGAATGCGGGGTTCGAGGCGTGTACGACATCCAGGCGGAATATGAAGCGATCTACGGCGCCGGTGACTACATCCCGCTGATGGTCGTCACCTACTGGACGTTCCGCATCATGATGACCTTTGGATTCATCATGATCGGTATCACGGCTTTCTTTGTGTGGTCGAACATACGCGGCGATATCACCAAAGCCAAGTGGATGAAATGGATGCCGCACCTTCTACTTCTGCCATATCTCGCCAACGCCAGCGGATGGATCCTGACCGAAATGGGTCGCCAGCCGTGGATCGTGCAGGGCTTGCTCAAAGTGGAAGATGCAGTTTCACCGAATCTCACCACAGTGGACCTGCTCATCTCGCTCATCGGTTACACCGTCGTTTACGGTTCACTCGCGGTCGCGATGGTCAAGCTCATGGTCAAATACGCCAAAGCGGGACCGGATGCCGCCATGCATGAATCGGTCGATGTTGCTCCCGCCTTCGTCGGCGCGGATGATTAACGGAGAAACAACATGTCATACGAATTTCTTCAAGTACTGTGGTTCATTTTGATCGCTGTCCTTTGGATCGGCTTCTTCTTCCTCGAAGGATTCGATTTCGGTGTGGGCATGCTCCTGCCCTTCCTCGGTAAAAAAGATGAAGAGCGCCGCGCCATCATCAATTCCATCGGTTCAGTTTGGGATGGGAATGAGGTCTGGCTGCTCACCGCCGGCGGTGCCACTTTCGCTGCCTTCCCGCACTGGTATGCCACCATGTTCAGCGGCTTCTATCTCGCGCTGTTCCTGCTGTTGGTGGGCTTGATCCTACGCGGCATTTCCTTTGAATACCGTTCCAAAGATGCTCATCCCGCCTGGCGCAACCGTTTCGACTGGATGATCGCCATCGGCTCGTTCCTCGCGTCGTTATTGCTCGGTGCGGCATTCGCCAACCTCGCCCGCGGCGTGCCGATCGACGAAAATATGATGTTCACCGGCAACCTGTTCACCCTTCTCAACCCTTATGGATTGCTCGGTGGGGTAACAACCGTGGCGATCTTCCTGCTCCATGGAGCGAACTTCCTCGGACTCAAACTCGAAGGCGAACTGCGCGAACGAGTCAACGGTTTTGCCAAGAGAATCTGGGTTGCGGCTACCGTGCTCTACATTGCTCTCGGCATATTCACGTACGTATCGGGCTTCTGGGCGCGCGGTATCGTCAACCCCGGCATCGTGCCGATCACGGCGGTTGTAGTTCTCTTGGTTGCCGGTTACTTCATTAACCAAAAAATGGAAGGTTGGGCGTTCATCATGGTCGCGCTCAACATCGTGCTCACCCAGGTTACCTTCTTCACCATGACCTTCCCCAACGTGATGCTCTCCACGACCAACCCGGCTTACAGCCTCACGATCTATAACGCATCTTCGTCACAATACACACTCACGGTCATGTCCATTGTCGCACTGATCTTCGTCCCCATCGTGCTCGCCTACCAAGGCTGGACGTACTACATGTTCCGCAAACGAATCAGCACAGATAAAAAATCACTGGTTTACTAACGCAACCTCCTCAGTATAATTTGGAAGGTTGAGGGTGTCGAAAGGCAATCCGTCAACCTTCCAATTTTTTAACTTGATCTTAGTAACCTGACACTTGGAACTTGATACTTGGAACTTGGAACTTGATACTTGGAACTTGGAACTTGATACCTGGCACCCACAATGCATCGCCGCCTTTTGACCCTCACCCGCGACACACGCATTCCCCTCCTACTTACGGTTCTTTCCGGCCTTTTGGCTGGCTTGCTCACCATTGGTCAAGCCTACCTCGTCAGCAGCACCGTGGACGGAGTCTTCCTCAAGGGGCAGACCCTTGCGCAAGTTCTCCATTGGTTGCAACTTATTCTCTTTATCATTGCGGGACGTGCCTTCCTCACGTGGGTCAACGAAGTCAATGCGAACGCCGTCGC
>DAOTZF010000278.1:0-13767 GCA_034434415.1 Anaerolineales bacterium
GGGACGGGCATGTTGTGTTACGAATTCAAAGGTGGGAATGGAACATCCTCCAGAAAACTCCCTGAAAAGTTCGGCGGCTGGACCATCGGTGCATTCGCACAAACCAACTTCGGCGCACGCTATCAACTCACGATCGCAGGAGTCCCTGTGGGGCATCATTTGAAAGAGCATGCTGTGTGGACGGACGGCGAGAACCCGTACAAGCGGGATAGTGGTTCGTTGATCGTCATCCTTGCCACCGATGCGCCATTGCTCCCGCATCAACTCAAACGGATAGCGAAACGCGCTTCGCTCGGCATGGCGCGCACAGGTTCATTGGGCGGGAACGGTTCAGGCGATATTTTTCTCGCGTTCTCTACTGCCAACCCGAACACAGCGCTTGGAAAAGAAAATGGGATCACCGAATTGCAAGCGCTGGATAATGACCATCTTAACCCTTTGTTCGCGGCTTCGGTCTTCGCCACCGAGGAAGCCATCATCAATTCGATGGTCGCGGCAGAGGATATGACAGGGCACAATGGTTTTTCGGTGAAGGCATTGCCTCATGAGAAGTTGCGGGAGGTGATGAGGAAGCATGGGAGGTTTTCTTATTCACCTGCAACCCACCGCAGAGAACACCGTACTTAAATTAGTGACTGCTCAGAATCACGATCTCTATGATTTCATGTATTGATTGATACCCATCCACCTTGTATAATGATTTCAACATTAATCAATCTAACTTTAGATAGATTGAGAAATATATCTTTCGCATGATGACACCCGAATAAAAGTACCCTACAATTCAATTATCAAAATCAATTTATCATGGAGAAAGAAAATGAACACAAACAACATCAGTGACAAACGCAACTGGAGACCTTCATCCAACTTGTGGATCGGTCTCGCCTTTATCGCTGGCGGAGCGATCGTTCTGCTTAATCAATCAGGCTTGCTATCCTTCGAATTCAACTGGTGGGCGGTCTTTATCGTGATACCTGCGATTGGTTCATTTAGCAGTGCGTATAATCGCTATCGCGCTACAAACAATCTATTCGATATGAGTGTCATGATGCCTGCCCTGATCGGTCTGTTCATGATCGGTTTGATGATTAATCTGCTGAGCGGCAACGGCTGGAACTTCAACTGGAACTTGTTATGGCCCATCATGCTTATTATTATTGGCTTGAGCATGATTTTCGGTCGTTCAAGAAAAGAATAATTTAAACCGCGGAGATACTGAGTCACCGACGTGTGCCCGAACGGGCGGAAAAATCTCAGTGCCTTTGTGTCTCCGTGGTTAGGATTTCAACTTTAGCAAAAGATCCCTGTATGCTGAGGAGCAATTATGCCCAACATTCTCGAAGTAAAAGACCTCGTAAAATCCTACGGTGATTTCACCGCCGTCAAAGGAATCACCTTTGACATCAAAGAGGGAGAAATCTTCAGCCTGCTCGGACCGAACGGCGCGGGGAAAACTACGACCATTTCGATGCTATCAACCTTATATATTCCTACCTCCGGCGATGCAACCATCGCCGGACATTCCATCACCAAAGACCCGATGGCAGTCAAGCAGGTGATCGGGGTTGTGCCGCAGGAGATTGCATTATATGAAGACCTCACTGCACGCGAGAACCTCGTATTTTGGGGGCAGATGTATGGCTTGGGCGGAAAGTCCCTCAACAGCCGAGTCGATGAAGTGCTGGATCAGATCGGTTTGACTGACAAAGCCAAAAACCGAGTCAAAACCTACTCAGGCGGGATGAAGCGCCGCGTCAACATCGGCGTGGGACTGCTCCACAAGCCACGCTTGCTCTTCATGGATGAGCCCACCGTCGGCATTGATCCGCAATCACGCCGGGCGATTCTTGACACGGTCAAAGACCTCAACAAGCAGGGCATGACCGTCCTTTACACAACGCATTACATGGAAGAAGCCGCCGAACTCTCGAACCGTGTCGGCATCATCGATCACGGCGAACTCATCGCGCTCGGTACGCAGGATGAACTCACCAAACAAGTCGGGCAGACCGAAACGCTCATTCTGCACATTGGCGAAAACGAAGACCCTGATGCGCTTGCCAAAGCAGTGAGCAGTGTTGAAGGCGTGCAAAAGGCGGATGTGACGGATAGCGTTGTAAGCGTTATCACCCACGATGCGAAAGATGTGATCGCGGCTGTGGTGAGCAAAGCCAATGAACGCGGCATCAAGATTCGATCCATGGATATTCGTGAGCCGAATCTCGAAGCGGTATTTCTGCATCTGACGGGAAGGGCGTTGAGAGATTAACGATATTCGATACTCGATATTTGGGCGTCAAACGAATATCGAATTATCGAACAACGAGTATCGGATATGAAAAAACTTTTTCTCATCGGCTTCAAAGACCTCACCCTCATGTTCCGCGACCGCGCCGCACTCACGTTCATGCTCCTTGCGCCGTTCCTGCTCACCGTCGGCATGGGTTTTGTCACAGGTCGTTTCAGCGGCGGCTCAACGGGACTTTCAGATATTCCCGTCGTCATCGTCAATTTGGATCAACAGGATTTGGGGAACGCGCTCGAAGATTTATTCAACTCGGAGGACTTGGCGGATCTGGTGGAACCAGCCGCTTCATCCGACCCCGAGGCGGCTCGCCGATTAATAGACGATGACCAAGCCTCCGCCGCGATCATCATCCCAGCGGGATTCACCGACAGCATCATCCCAAAGGACGAGTCGAACTTCGATCAAAGTTTTGTCGAGTCTGAACCTGTGCAGATCGAAGTGTATACGAATCCATCCCGCCCTACGGGCGCGGGAATCATCAAATCCATTGTGGATGAATTCATCTCGCGCGTCGAAGAAGGACGCACCAGCGGCATGACATCCATGGTCGGGTTGATGCAAAGTGGATTGTTGGACCCGCAGAATCTGGAAGCCGAAGCGCGCGCCTTGTTTGAAAACGTGGAGGAAACCGAATCTACCGCTATCACGCTCAAGACAAATACAGAAGGCACGGAAGCCGTTGAGTTCGACCTGCTTGCCTATTTCGCACCCGGCATGGCGTTGATGTTCCTGATGTACACCGTTTCGTATGGCGGACGATCGATCCTTGCCGAGCGCGCACAAGGAACATTGCCGCGTCTCTTAATCACACCAACCAGCAATACCCAAGTGTTGGGCGGAAAGGTATTGGGAATCTTTTTCATGGGCGTTGCGCAAGTCGGGATTTTGATCCTTGCCTCCACGATGTTCTTTCAAGTGCAATGGGGGGATGCACTTGGAGTTGTGACTTTGATCCTCGCGGCGGTCTTCGGCGCGACAGGCTGGGGCATGTTGATCACCGCCCTGGCGCGTTCGCCCGCACAAGCGGGAAGTACAGGCTCAGCCGTCATGCTCATCTTCGGCATCCTTGGTGGGAGTTTCATTGAACTGGAACAATTCCCGCCGTTCTTGCAAACCATCAGCAAGATCACACCCAACGCGTGGGGCTTGGATGGTTTCACCACGCTTGCACTCGGCGGCACACTGAAAAATCTAACAGAACCCATCACTGCCCTGCTCATCATGGGCGCAGGATTATTTGTGATCGCGGTTCTGATTTTCAATCGCAATGGGATGGTGCAGAAATGAAAAAGATACTCGCCATCGCATGGAAGGATGCCATTATCCGCTTTGCCAGTCCATCGGAGTTACTGTTCTTCATCATCCTTCCCATTATCTTCACCTTTCTGCTTGCTGGCGGCACACCACAAGGAAATGAAGACAACCGCATCCGTTTGTTGGTGGTAGATGAATCGAACACAACCATGTCAGGACAGATCATTAGTGAACTGGAGAATTCGACCGCGATCCGCCCTGAGGTAACGACTCGCGACGAAGCGCAGAGTCAATTCGATGAACGGCGCGCGTCAGCGGTGTTGATCATCCCTGCTGGAATGGACATCGAGTCATTGCAGAGCGGTTCAGCCGAAGTGGAAATGCTTCAACAACCCAACAACATCAACACTACGGTTCAGGAACGCGCCGTGTTGACTGCCATCCGCCGCGTAAGTAGTGCCGTCTCCGCCGCGCAGAATGCAGTGGTACAACGCGAAGCAAAACAGCCTTTTGACTCCGATGCAGAGAAACAAGCCTACTTCGAAAGTTCTTTGGAACTGGCGCAAGAAATTCAGAACGATGCGCCTGAACGTGTGAGCATTGTCGAAGGTACAACACCCGATCAAGTTGAGTATGATCCGCGCGCGAATTCATCCGCAGGGCAATTGATCACGTGGGTTTTCATTCCATTATTTGGAATTTCAGCTCTGTTCGCGGGTGAACGACAAGGAGGCACATTACGCCGCCTGCTTATCACGCCCTCCTCCAAAGCGACATTTTTACTTGGCACAATCTCCGGTCAAGTAGCGATGGCGCTCCTGCAAATGCTTTTACTTGTCGGGTTCGCGATCGTAGTGATGAAACTGAACTGGGGACGCGAGCCGCTGGCGCTTTTTGTCATCCTGCTTGCATCCGCGCTCGCCGCGGCTGCATTCGGTACAACTATGGGAACATTCATCAAAACCGAAGGGCAAGCAAGTGGATTGAGCATAATGTTCGGCATGGTCATGGCATTGATGGGCGGATGCTGGTACCCGCTGGAATTGTTCCCCGCGGCGATTCAAAACGCGGTGAAAGTGTTGCCGACCACGTGGGCGATGCAAGGCATGTTGGATTTGGTCCTGCGCGGCGGTGGATTGATCGATGTGTTGCCCGAAGCGGGAGTCCTGCTTGGGTTTGCGGTTTTATTTTTCAGCGTAGGTGTGATGAGATTCCGTTTTGAGTGAAAAAAATAGATCGAATGGGTGCAAAAAGAAATCCCGCTCCGCGCGGGATTATTATTGTACGGGGCGCAATGCAGGCTGCGAACTGTCGCGTGGCAATAAAAATCCGTTGGGGAGCTCAATGGGAATAAGCGACCTCCCCGCTTCGATATCCGCAAATGGAACGTAATACATTTCAACGACACTACTATCGTAGCGTTGAAATGCGAACAGGATGTATTTCCCGTCAGGGCTGAAGCGCGCATCGCGGTAACAACATACGCCGCCGATGGGATTGATGATCCGCTCCTGATAGGTATCGGCATCGTAGAGATATAGATCGCCAAACCCGTCGTTCCTCACGTCGTCATTCAAAAGAAAGAGGTTGCTTCCATTCCAGTCAAAACTGCTGATACGTTTCGTGCTTTCTTTATTTGTGAATGCGAAGTTCAAGCCCGGGAATTTGTCAATGCGCGCCAGTCCGGTATTGGCGCAATTCGCAACATCCACAATCAGCAAGGCGATCTGATCAGAATTGATCAATTCCGTGTCCACGATCCGGGCGGCAAGGCGGGTCGCATCGGCGGACCAAAGCACTTCTCGAAACGGGAAGGATGAGTAGAAACAGTTTTCCCTTCGGGCAGTGAGATTGAAGCGCGTGTCCATCTCTTCGAGGGCTTCAAGATCGAATGGGAAGATATTCAAAGTTCGCTGGATACTGATCGCCACACGGCTTCCATCCGGCGACACGCGGAAGCCCTCGAGTGTTTCGTCGACGTTGAAGCAGACGAGTTGTTCGACGCGCTTGGTATCCCCATACACCATGAACGCACAGTTGCGCGAGATGTATACGAGCCGATTACCAGGGATCCACTGCAGATTCGATTTGGCGGCACTGTCAGTACGGATTTGGACCAAGCCGCTGCCATCAATGTTCATGAAATAAAGTTCGTTCCCTGAAAGGAACGCGATCTGATCTGCGCCACCAGGAACCGGCGGAGCCGTTGGCATCACTTCTGTTGCTACAAGACTGGCAGTCGGCGGTGGGACGGGAGTATCTGTGGGAGAAACAACTGTAGGGTTGGCAGCCAGATTTCCCGTTGGGGTCGAGGCGGGGGCGAGGAAGGGAATTTGCCCGCGCATCGCAAGAATCCCGACGAGTAGGATGAGCAAGAACGCGCTTGCGCCAATCCAGATGTTTCTTGATGAAACCGCCTGCCGATTGCTCAAGGCAGCGGATGCCGGGATGGGTCTATCGTCGCCGAATGCCGCATGGTTCAATGCACGCGCCAGGTCGAGCGCGGTGGCATAACGCTGATTCTTATCTTTTGCCAACGCAGTTTTGATGATGGTATTAACTTCCGGCGGGAGGTCGGGTCTGGCTTTTAAAATATCCGGGATGGGTTCGTTGATATGCTGGAGTGCGATGCCGATCACCGTCTCGCCGTCGTAAGGGCGTTCGCCGGTCAACATTTCATACAAAATCGCGCCGAGCCCATAAATATCCGCGCGGGAATCCACCTGCTCGCCGCGCGCCTGCTCCGGGCTGATGTATGCGGGCGTGCCAATGACTTCATCACCCGTGGCAGAGACTGCCGATTCAGTTAGTTTTGCCACACCAAAATCGGAGAGATACGGGTTGTGACTTCCATCGAAGAGCACGTTATCCGGTTTGATATCGCGGTGGATAATCTTTCGCGAATGGGCGTGATCGAGCGCTGCGGCAAGCCGCTCAACGATCAACGCGGCATCCTGAAGTGAGAGCTTACCCTGTTTGATCATGTCCGCGAGGGAGCCGCCAGACATATAACGCATCACAAAAAAGGGTTGGTTTTCATCCTCCCCCACATCGTAGACGGGCACAATGGCTGGATGCTCAAGCGACGCGATCAATTTCAATTCGCGTTTAAAACGGGATCGGGTGAGCAGGTTGTGCATCATCTCGGGAGGTAATACCTTGATCGCCACCTCGCGATTAAAACTCGGGTCGTGGGCGCGATAGACTGTCGCCATCCCGCCCCGCCCGAGTTCCGATTTGATCTTGTACCTGCCGACTTTGTCGGGAGACATATGGTGTAAGTATATCAAAACCGAGGCTGTGACAAAAAGTGCAAAAGCCTGTTAAAAGGAGTAGGCGTCGCTGTGTGCGACGCCTGAGACTCGATGCTGTTGAGGTTAAGGGTCCTGAATTTCAGCCGCGCGGAGGGTATTTCGCATGAGCATGGCGATCGTCATGGGACCAACCCCGCCGGGGACCGGCGTGATGAACCCTGCGACTTCCTTTGCCTCCTCGAAGTTGACATCCCCCACAAGGCGGTAACCGCTCTTCTTGGTCGCATCGGGCTTGGAGTTGATACCGACGTCGATAACCGCCGCGCCGGGTTTGATCCAATCACCGCGCACAAATTCGGTCTTGCCGATGGCGGCGATGAGAATATCCGCATTTCGCACCACGCCGGGTAGGTCTTTCGTGCGCGAATGGCAGACGGTGACGGTCGCATTTTTCCCTATGAGCAACAACGCGGCAGGCATACCCACGATGTTCGACCTGCCCAGCACAACCGCGTTCGCACCTTCGATTTTGACTCCGACCTTCTCCAATAAGTAGATGCACCCGAAAGGAGTGCATGGCACGAACAAGGGCTCGCGTCCCTTTTGAGCCAGCCGACCGATGTTAACCGGAGAGAATCCATCCACGTCTTTTTCGATGCTGACTAGTTGCAGAACGCGTTCTTCATTTAAGTGCGAGGGCAGAGGCAATTGCACCAAAATCCCATGCACGGCTTTGTCGTCGTTTAACGATTTGATCAGTTTTTCGAGTTCTTCCTGTGAAATATCTCCGGGCAGGTTGTGGCTCACTGAACCCATGCCCAGTTCGGCGCAGGCTTTCTGCTTGGAGGCAACGTACGTGGCAGAGTCCACGCGGTCGCCGACCAGAACGGTGGCAAGTGTGGGTTTGATTCTTCCCGCGGCGAGTCGCTTTGCCACATTCGCAGCGACTTCTTCGCGCACCTGTTGCGCGATCATTTTTCCGTCGATGAGTTGTGCGGACATAAAATTTCTCCTGATCTATTGTTGATTTCATTGTAAGACCCTGTCTTCAATTATCACAGTGACACTTATCCCCTATCGGCAATGACGCCTTTCAACACATCGCCGCCGCATTCGTTCACAAACACCTCGTCCACCTCGTTCCATCGCGGAGACGCGGCAAACGCCTGCACACGCAGGTAAGTTCCCGTCAGACCTTCCATTTGCCAGCCGCGCTCGCCCATCGCAGATGTGGACTCCCACAACACGGGCATCTTCCGCCCGAGGAATTTTTTGCGGTAGGATTTCGCGGATTCGTCCAAGGCTGCGCGCAGGATGTGATTCCGCTTCTTTCGGATTTCGGGCTGGACCTGCCCCTTCATCCTTACCGCCCCCGTGCCCGGACGCGGCGAATACGTGAACACATGTCCGCCTGCAAAGTTCATCTCTTTCACAAAATCAAGGGTCTGTGCAAACTCCTCCTCGGTCTCGCCGGGGAAGCCCGCAATAATATCGGTGGTGATCGCAACATCGGGAATCATTTCGCGCGCGGCAGAAACCAATTGACGAAACGAATCGGTCATGGTGTTGCGGCGCATCCGCTTGAGGGTGGAGTCGCTACCCGCTTGGAGAGGCAGATGCAAGTGCGGCATGAGGCGGGAATCTTCCCAAAGCGAAAAGAAGTCGGCATTCAGATCCCAGGGTTCCAGGGATGAGAGCCGCAACCGCGGCACATCCGTGTTTCGAAGAATCACCCGGACGAGTTCGGTCAGGTGCGAATCAAACTCATAACCCCACGAACCGAGATGCACGCCGGTCAGTACGATTTCCTTCGCGCCGCCATCGAGTGCAAACTGAATGTCTTGAATCACATCGGCGATGGTTCGGCTTCGCGCCTCGCCGCGAGCAACGGTGGTGATGCAAAAAGTGCATTGATTATTGCAGCCATCCTGTACTTTGATAAAGGCGCGCGTGCGGCGATGCAAACCGGGAAGAGGAACGCGGGTTAAGGGTTCAAGGTCAAAGGCTTCAGGTGGAAGGTTGAGAATATCGGAAACAAGGCGATCCTTGCGATCATTTGAAATGATACGTGTGACATTTGGCATTTCCAGCGCGCGCTCAGGCTGTAGTGTTGTCCAGCAGCCTGTTGCGACAATTTCATTCACGCCCGCGCGCGCGATCTGCCGGATTTTGCCCCGCGAAACGGAGACGGCATCGTTGGTCACGGCGCAGGTGTTGACCACTGCCATCTCGGCGCGATCGGCGGTTGCCACGATCTCATGCCCTGCCGCTCGGAAGCCGCGCGCCATGGATTCGATCTCGCTTTGATTCAGACGACAGCCGATGGTATCCAGATAGATTCTCATACTTTTTGCTCCCGACGCCGTCTCCGGCGTCGGCTTTGCGCCGTCCCCGGCGCAAAAGCAGTTATGGCTGCATTGCCACAAAGTGATCGAATAACACGTCCACGCCAGGTTGGGTAAATGACCCCGCCAGCATACCGATATCGCCGTTCGCAAGATCGGTATCCTTTGCGCCTGCGATCAGGTTGTAGTTAATGTAGAACGTGAGCGAATCGCCGATGCAATCGGCACGCAGGTGATTGATGGTATCCGCTTGAATCATTTCGGAGGCTTGCATTTCGCTCTGACCCAACAGAGTGGTTTGCCCTCCAACAAATTTACCGATGGCGTAAAAACCGTCGTTCGAAATGATAAAGAAATAATAATTCCCATTCTGGTAGCGGCACATCAAGCCCGCGCGGTTCTCCTCGGGTCCATTTAATTTTGCCACATCCACTTCCACACGCACATCGCGGAGATCGGCTTCCGGAGTGGACCAGAAATTCATCTGCGGCTGGCGAATCAATATGCGGTATCCGCCTTGATCGTAATCCATGATGCCAATATCGTTGGCGAGGCGATCCCAACCGCTTGTGTTGTCCTCAAATTCATCTTGAAAGAGCACGGTTCCCGAAGGCGGCACAGGCGTCGAAGCGGTCGGCGCGGGGGCACACGCGGTGAAGAGAAAGATGAAAGAGGAAAGAAAGGCGATCAATTTCATGCGATGGATTTTATCACGTCGGCTCAGGGGAAATATTCTTTCAACACGGAAACCGCTTCGGCATTACCCAGATCGCGCGCGTGGATCAGGTTCACGAACGCGGCGGAGCGGTCTCCGGTTTGCAGGTACAACACGCCCAAATGCAAATAGGCTGAGTCGTTCTGTGAATCCAATTCCAACGCGCGGAGCAGGTGTCGTTCCGCCGTGGGATAATCGCCATTGAGATACCACAGCCAGCCAAGCACATCTTCCGAAAGTGTATCTTCCGATGCGAGCACCAGCGCGCGTTGCGCGGCAGGAATACCGATGTCCGTCAAGTGAATTCCCTGGCGCCCGCAAAACTCTGCGAGCGCGCGCCAGTAAGCGGCATCCTCAGGTGCAAGGATCGTTGCATATTGAAACGATTCCAACGCGCGGATGAGGTCGCCGGTCAACGCGTAGGCATTGCCCAGCGAAACAAAGCGCGAGGGATTCTCCGGCTCGAGTGATGCGGCAACCTGGAATTCGGTCAACGCGGCGCTATGATTCCCAATCTGTTGGAAATATACGCCGCGCAAACCGTGCACAACGGACGAATTTGGATTCAACTCGAGCGCGCGATCCAGTTCTTCGCTGCCACCGAGACCGTTCTGTTGGTTCGCCTCTCCCAGCCATGCCCACGCCTCAGCATTTGACTCATCCGCGCGGACGGCGGATTCGAACGCGGCGCGCGCCAATTCCCACTCTTCCACCGAGCCAAGCCCCGCGCCGATGATGACAAACTTCTGCGAAGGCGAGTCCGCGAGGGAAGCGAGATTCAAGGTTGTACGTAGAGTCTGCACAGCCGGATCAAATTGAAGGTCGAGTTGCGAAGCGAGAATCAATTCCGATGCCGCTCGATCCTCTTCGGTGAGCATCAATATCAACCCGAGCTGGTAATGTGCAGAAGCATCCTCAGGCTGGTTTGCAACCTGCAGTTGCAAATAGCGCGCGGCACCTGCATAATCCTCCTGCTCTTGAGCCGCTTGTACCAGACGCGGGAACAATCCGTTCGAAAAGCTTGCCTGTTCAAGCCCTTGATTCCAAATCTCGAGTGCGCGGGTCGTGTCGCCCTCCAAATAATTGACATCACCCCACGCCGCCCAACCTTCAGGCGAAAGTATATTCTTTTCGTATGCGATCCGATACATGGAATCAGCCGGCACATATTCTTCCGCATAAAAATACGCATGCCCGGCGAGCTCGTACAGATCTGAACGCCACGGGAGTCGTTGTGCGGCGCGCAGATAATGTTCCGCAACTTCGCTGTAGGATTCCACGGTCTCCGCCTGCTTCAACTCCGAATATCCGCTCAGGATCACAAGCGCGGCGAAGGCGATAAGGATCAGCAAAAGAATCGAAAGAACGTTTCGCGTACTGCGCGGCATGCGATCAATTATAGCCGCAGGGTTGGATGAGAATTTCATGCACTTGTAACCTCCGATTCGAGACAGAAACTTCCAAGTGGAATATAATCACAGATGCCATGGGCGCTTCTTTGAATCAGATTTTCAACGTTCTCACCGAACCTGCGGGAAGCCTGATCTATCATCTCATTCTGGCATTTTCCATCGCGGGCGCGTTCCAGGCGGCATTCGTCCATTGGCGCACGAGCGAATTTCCGCAAGCCCGCCGCGTGCTGGTCGGTTTGGGTTTATTGCTTCTGGCACAACTCACACTTTTCGTTGTGGGGGGAATCGGCGGACAGGGGCTGATCAACCTTCCCGTCATCCTCCCGCCGTTGGATAGGGCGTTCACGCTCTTTTCGCTTGTGTGGATGCTCTGGCTGTGGAACTTTCCGGAACCCAGCCGCGCGGCAGACGCCGCCACCGCCCTTTTGAGCCTGCTCATCGCAGTCGGGCTATCGCTCTCCCTGATTGCATACGCGCAGGATTTGAGCCGTCCGCCTTACAACACCACGATCAACGATGGCATCTGGCAGCTGGCAAGCATCGCGGTTGCAGTCTTTGGTTTGTTCGTTCTCGGAGTGCGCCGCCCAAATGGATGGGGTTATGGACTGGCCGTCCTTTTGCTTGCGTTTGCCGGTCATTTGCTTCACATGGTGGTGGGGCGCTTTGATGGAAATTTCCCCGGTGCGGTGCGGCTCGCGTATTTGGCGGCGTTCCCCATGCTGATGACATTGCCCCAACGATTTCCCGCGCCGGTCACCGGTCCTACTTCGGTCAAATCACACGCGCCCGTGGACGAACGCCGGCGCTATAGCACAGACCCAAAAACCTTCCATGCGTTGCTCGGGCTTGCAGGCGAATCCAGCGCAGATAAATTAAGTCAGGCGATCACGCGCGCCATCGCACAGACCATGCTCGCCGACCTGTGCTTCCTGATCTACCTCACCGACAACAAAAACCAGATTCAGATTGCCAGCGGTTACGATCTGATTCGAGAAGATGTGCTGGAGGGCGGGAGTTTGAACAAAGGCATGATTCCCATGCTCACCAATTCCCTGCAGCGCGGGCGCCCTCTGCGATTGCCTTCGAGCAGCACATCCGCAGATATCAAAGGACTGAGCGACCTGCTTGGTCTTGCAAGCCCCGGTCACATCCTGTGTGTGCCCATCATCACGCCGGAAAAAGATTCCCTCGGCGGCGTGTTATTGCTCTCGCCATATTCGAACCGCTTGTGGAGCGCGGAAGATCAGGCATTCCTTTCCAACATCGCGGTCTCGCTCGTTCCCATCATCCAACGCGGGCAGAAGATGACCTCGCTCGAGCAAAAAGGCGAGCAGACGCGTCAAGCCCTCGACGTGGCACAGGCGCGCATTGCCGACCTTGAACGGCAGAACCAGGACCTGCTTAAACAGATCGATGCCGTGCGCGCCGATGCGCAAGAGGGTTTGTCGCAAGCTGAAAACCTTGCCGAGATGACACGGATTCAGGACGAGGCGCAAAAAGCCATCGAACGACTCAAAAAGGAAAATGAAGAACTCCGCGCAGGCAAGGGCAAGGGAGGCGCGGCGGTTGCCTCCGGGCAGATGGAAAGTGAACTGCGCCTCACACTGGAGGAAGTCGCGCGTTTGCAGAATCAACTGGCTGAGGCGAACATGCGCATGGTTGAACTCGAAAAGGGAACCGCCTCGGCGCACTTCTCAGAACAAGCGGAGGTGATCGCTTCGATCTCGCAGGAGTTACGCCAGCCGATGTCCTCGATTGTTGGATATACCGACCTTCTCCTGGGAGAATCTGTTGGAATCCTGGGCGCGTTGCAACGCAAATTCGTCGAGCGGATTAAATCCTCCACAGATCGAATCGGCAACCTGGTGGAAGATCTGATCCAGGTGACCACGCTCGAAACCGGGTTGAACGAACTGAAACCTGAACCGGTCGATCTGAATTTGATCATTGACAATGCCATGTCGTACACGAGCAGTCAGGTGCGCGAGAAGAATATTTCGCTTCACCTCGACCTGCCGAAGAACATGGCACCCATCCACGCCGACCGCGAAGCCCTGCAACAGATTTTGATCCACCTCCTGCAAAACGCGGGAGCTGCCTCCCCGGTGGAAGGAACCGTGCATTTGCGCGTCCAGACGCGTTCGGAACAGGGAAATGAGTATGTGCTGATCCAAGTCACCGATTCCGGCGGAGGAATCCCTGCCGAGGATGTGGGGCGCGTGTTCACCCGCCTTTACCGCGCGGACAATGTTTTGATCCAGGGTGTTGGCGATACCGGCGTGGGGCTCTCGATCGCCAAAACGTTGACCGAGGCGCAAAAGGGTCGCATTTGGGTCGAGACCGAAGCGGGCGTCGGCTCCACCTTTAGTGTGTTATTGCCCATCGCAAAAAACGTCATGGCGCGCACCGCGGAGTTTTGAGCCATGCAAGCCTTGCGCCAGTTTGGGGGTGGATTGATCATCGCCGTCATCTCGAT
>DAOTZF010000279.1:0-24782 GCA_034434415.1 Anaerolineales bacterium
ACATGTTGTGCCGCCCATGTCATGGACAGGAAGGTCAGGCCGAAGAGCAGTGAAGCCAGCACGTACATCACCACCATGATCATCGTCAGACGGAACAAGCCTTCAATGCGCTGGTCGCTGGTCAGGGTGGATGCATCCACAGGCGCAGGATAGTTATTCGATGTGTACATGTTATAGATGATCCGCTCGGTAAAGCCCAACGTAGCAGGGTCTGCCGTGCCGAGCCAGCAGGCGGATTCCGATTCCTCCGCAGGCGAACCAGCCAGAGGCCCGAAAGAAGCGGCTTGCCCTCCCAATTGAACTATGAAACAATCTGTGGCTTGTCCCGTCAATACGGGGGTCGTGACAGTCATCCATGTGGAGGCGAGCATCACGGCAAGCGCGAAGAACACCATGTACCAATACGGCGCAAAGTAACGGGTAAGACGCCATAGTGTGCCGCGCAAGTTGCGTGCCACGACGGTTTCCTGTTTGAATAAGTCCTGACGATTGCCCATCATAGGGCACCTTCCTTTTCGTGCGCGAGGATCTGAGAGTTGTAAATTTCCGCGTAGATCGGGCTATCTTCCATCAGGTTGAGGTGCTTGCCCTCAGCAACGATCTCGCCCTTATCGAGCACGAGGATCTTGTCCGCGTTCATCACGGTACTGATGCGCTGCGCGATGACGAACGAGGTGCGGCCCTTCATCAGCGTCTCGAGCGCGGATTGAATCTGCGCCTCGGTATTGAGATCCACACTGGATGTAGAGTCATCGAGGATGAGAATGCGCGGGTTGAGGAGCAACGCACGCGCGATGGCAACGCGTTGTTTTTGTCCGCCCGAGAGTGTGGCGCCGCGTTCGCCGACATGCGTGTTGTAGCCATCGGGGAAGGACAGGATAAAATCGTGCGCCTGCGCGGCTTTGGCGGCGGCTTCGATCTCGGCTTGCGAGGCATCGGGCTTTCCAAAGGCGATGTTCTCGCGGATCGTGCCGCTGAACAAGGTTGTCTCCTGCAGGACGATCCCGATTTTCGAACGAAGCGATTCGAGTCTCACATCGCGCAGATCATGCTCATCGATGGTGATCCGGCCTTCGCTTGGATCATAAAAGCGCGGCAACAAGTTGATAATGGTCGTCTTGCCCGAGCCGGTAGCGCCGAGCAACGCGATCGTCTCGCCGGGGTTTGCCGTGAACGAGACATTTTTCAACACAGGGTCGCCTCCGCCGAAATAACGGAAGGTGACATTTTCGAACTTCACCGTGCCAGTGACATCGGGCAAGGTAGCGGCATTCGGTTTATCCACGATGTCGTTCTTCGCATCGAGAATTTCGAAGATGCGTTCCGCGGACGCGGATGCCTGCCCAAGTTGCGTGATGATGAATCCGAACTGTGCGATGGGGAAGAAGAGATAAATGAGATAGAGCGAAAACTCCTGCCATTCACCGAGCGTGAGCAAGCCTGTAATGATCTGTTCGCCGCCGACATACAATATCGCGGCTTGTCCCAGATTCGCCACCATGAAGATCAACGGAAATAAGAAAGTGAACAATCGCGCCACATGGATCTGCTGATTCATCGTGTCGTTCGCGGCAACCTGAAATTTCTTCTGCTGTTCCTTCTCGCGCGTGAACGCCTTGATGACCTTGATCCCCGCGAGATTTTCCTGCAATATCGTATTGAGCGCGGAAAGTTTTGCCTGCACCTGCGCGAACAACGGCTGGCTGATGATGCCGAAGAACACGAACAACCCGAACGCGATCGGCAGAATCGGCATGGACGTCCACGCGAGCGTGACGTTGGTGCTGAATAAAATGATCACCGTGCCTGTCAGCAAAATGATCGCGCCCACCAGTTGCAAGAGTCCCTGCCCGATGAACAGACGGACTTTCTCCACATCGTCGGTAGCGCGAATCATCAATTGGCCTGTCTGGTTCTTGTCGTGATACGAGAACGACAGCATTTGAATTTTCGCATACAACTCGTTGCGGATGTCGTACGCGACCGCCTGCGAATTCTTCTCCGCCCAATATGCCTGCAAAAACGAGAAGATCCCGCGCAACGCGGCGAAGATGATGATAAGGATCAACGCGTTGATGAGGATCTGCGGCGCGGACGCAATATCCGCTTCCAACTGGGCTTTGAGCTGATCCAACGTGAGCGAGGCGTCCTTGCCTGCGGCTTCCAAGATCTTCGGCAACGCCGCGCCTACAAATTCGGCTGGAATTTTATCGAGCACACCCAGAACTTGATTTGCAACATAGCCGCTGGTCACCGCGTCGATGATGTTGCGGATCATACGCGGCACGGCAAGTTGCGCCAGCGTGGCAATGATGAGGAAGAGATACGGCAACGCGGCTTGTCGTCCGTAGCGAGTTAAATAGCGGATGGCGCGTCCAATTCCCTTGAAAGAGGAACGTTGACCGCGTGAACGAGCTTGTCTTCTGGTGAGAGTGGCTTGCATGAGGTTCCTTTGGGTAAATAGTAATTGGTAATTGATGGTGGTCGAGTAGCCCCGAATGGTTTTAGAGGGGCGTATCGAGACCAGAGACTGGAGACTGGAGACTAATGATTAATGATTTTATAGATTGCTTGTGAATTGAGCGTGAAATAACCTGGGAATTATGCCGCTTGCGGGATCGATTCCGATTCGAGTTCTTTGGCGGCTTTCGTCATGATATTCAATGCTTCACTCACCTGCGCGCGTTCTTCTGCAGTTAACCTTTCGGCGAGTTCATCCACCCAGCGATAGCGTTCCTCGATCCCTCGTTGGATAAATTTCCTGCCTTTATCCGTAAGGTTCAACAATTTGGCGCGGCGGTCGTTCGGGTCTTCATCGCGTTTGACGAAGGCACCCTGCACAAGTTTCTCCACCAACTGACTCGCCGCCGCGTTGGTGATGTCGAATCGTTCGCTGATATCCGAGACGCCACACGAGCCTTTATGATGCAATTGCATCAAGATACTAAATTGCGGCATGCCAAGCCCCGTGGACTTGGCATACTGCCCCCACCCTCGCATGGAACGGTGCATGAAAATGTCCATCCATGAACGGATGGCATGGTTAAACGTGGATTTCGTCATAGTTAAGCCTTCTTTTTAGTTAAGCGGGCTTAACTTTATGCTGGAATTAATTATTGGTCAAGAGGCGGGAAATAAGAGAAATGTAAGAAGTTTCAAGCGCCTTCAGCAAAACAAAAAGCGCGGAGTGATTTCTCCGCGCTCTGGTACCTTCACCAAACCCTACGTCGCAATATATTCCCTCAAATTATGCTCCACCGCGTAGGCGGCGGCTTCGGCGCGGTTGCTCACATTCAACTTCGAGAGGATGCTCGAAACATAATTCCGCACCGTGCCTTCACCCAAAAACAACTGCTTGGCGATCTCGCGGTTGGTCCTGCCCTCCGAAACGAGCAACAGCACGTGCTTCTCCTGCTGGCTTAAATGCGAAAAAGCCGAAGCTTCCTCGTTTTTCACCGCGCGACGAACTTCCTGAAAGACCCGTTGCGTCACCGCCGGGTCGAGGAGCGCCTCGCCGCGCCCCACCGCTTCAAGCGCCCTGACCAAATCGTCGCTCCCGATCTGCTTCAACACATAACCCGAGGCGCCCGCGCGAATCGCCGAGAACAACATCTCATCTTCGGCATACGAGGTAAGCATGATGACCTTGACCTTCGGGTGGTTGCTTACGATCTGTTCGCAGGCTTCGATCCCCGAGGTGCCCGGCAGACGAATATCCAGCACGACTACATCGGGCTTGAGCAGATCCGTTTTCTGGATGGCTTCGCGTGCCGAACTCGCCTCCCCCACTACATCGAACTGCGGGTGCCTCTCCAGCAACGATCGCAAGCCCACGCGCACCACCTCGTGGTCATCCACCAGCAACACGCGTTGTTTGACAGTTCCTTTTGGCATGGATGAATTTTACCCTAAGATGTCGATCCGCTTCAACCGACGGGAAGATTGCTTCAAAACCCGATGGGTTTTCTCCCTTTTGAGTTGCTGTTAAATGATCAGGGGCGACCCATCTGGGTCGCCCCTGCAATGGCAGGATCTTATTTTGCCTTGACGGTGATCGTCTTCGGCTTCACTTCCTCCGCCTTGGGGAGGGTGATGGTGAGGATCCCATTCTCGAACTCAGCCTTCGCCTTGTCCGCAACCACGGCGGTCGGCATGGCAACCGAACGTTCGAACGAACCCCAGCGCTGTTCGCGGATGTGCCAGGCTTTATCCTTTTTTTCCTCTTCGCGCTTCACTTCGCCGCGCAGAGTGAGGATCTCGCCGGTGACGTTGATCTGCACATCCTCCGCCTTGAAGCCGGGGATGGACGCCTTCACAACCACCTCATCGTCGGTCTGGTACATGTCGATCGCAGGCACAGACCAGCCGTCCCGGAGGGAGAGCGGGCGCGTGAACGCGTCATCGAACAGGTGATCCATCGCCTCGCGCAGGGTCATGAATTCGCGGGCGGGTTCCCAACGGATTAAATTTGACATAGCAACCTCCATTTCATATGGTTGGATTTTCTGCGCTTAATATAAAAAGCCTGCGTTAAAAATCCGCAGGCTTTTTATCAAAAAAATGTATGAGATTTTTCGCGTCCACCGCTCATTTCTTTGGACGCTTGTAATCCACGAAGCGATAGCCCACGCCGCGCTCGGTGAGGATGTATTTGGGGTTGGCAGGGTCCTTCTCCAATTTCTGGCGCAGGTAATTGATGTAGAGGCGGACGTAATGCGGTTCGTCCCGATATTCATAACCCCACACTTTGACCAGGATCTGGTCATGCGTCACCACCCAGCCGGCATTCTGCACGAGATGATACAGGAGGCGATATTCCGTTGGGCGCAATTTAACGAGTTTCCCTTCGAGCCACACTTCGCGGCGGTCGAAATCGATCTTGAGACGCTCGTCCACTTCGATGATCTCGTGCATCGAACCGCTTGCACCCTCGGTGCGACGGAGGACGGCTTTGACACGGCTGACCAGTTCGCGCGGGCTGAAGGGTTTGGTGATGTAATCGTCTGCGCCGAGTTCGAGTCCGCGCACGCGGTCGTCTTCCTCGCCCTTGGCGGTAAGCATGATGACCGGTACGCTGTTCCCGCTTTCGCGGATGGTTTCCAGCACTTCAAACCCGTCAATATCGGGCATCATTACATCGAGAAGGATCAGGTCTGGGGTTGTATCGCGCAGTTTCTGGAGCGCTAGTTTGCCGTTGAAGGCCTCCACCACTTGAAAGCCATCGTGTTCCAGATTCATGCGGATGAATCGCACCATGCGCTCCTCATCATCCACCACGAGAATGCGCCGGCGGTCGAATTCTTCTGGCATGCTATTCTCTCACAAAGCCGATGAGGCTTTCATCCTCCTGGCTGTCAAGTATCTCGATCAGGGCGATCTTGCTAACGGGCCACATCACCTTGGTCACATTCGCCTCGAGGTAATGAATATCCTTACCATCGCGCAAGCGCGGGTTTTGCACGGTGATGATCGTGTCCGTCGGCTTGGGGAGTTCCTCCATTTCACAAAGAACGGAGGCTTCGCCTGTGATGTGCAGAATGATCGTATATGCCATGGCTACCGCCTTTCGGAGAATGTTTTTAGATATCCCGAAGGAGGATTTGAATTTTCAACTTCCCCAGGGCGACGATATCGCCATGACCCAACTCTTCCTCCAAATGTGGGTTAAGGCGGCGACCGTTGAGATATGTGCCGTTCGAGGAACCAAGATCCATCACCACAACACGGTTTCCGTCTCTTTTAACGACGGCATGTAAACGCGAGACTCCCGAGGCATATGCCTGAAAAGGAGTCAGGTCGATATCGGGCATGATGGGTTGACCTTCACTGAGACGCCCCAGGGTAAATTCATTACGCGAGGCAAGGGGAAGAATCTTGCCATTGTCCATCAAATGCAGGGAAAGCCAGCTATTGGCGGGAACCGAATCAGCCTCAGGACGAGGAGCCTTTTTCTTCAACTCCTCTTCGATCTCCTGGTCAGTAATGGCCTTTGTGACCAGTGTTTCCACGCCATCGATCTGCGCGCCGCACTCCACACAATACACGGCTCCTTCCACATTTTCATGCTGGCAGTTTGGGCAGATAATCATTGAACCAACTCCTTTTTCGGCGACGCCAGAAACAATGAGCGCGTGCCATATTTCATCTTTTTACTTCCCTCTTCAGACAGGGAACGTTGTCTTTTCAGGCTATCCACTTCGAAGGCGATGGTATGCGCCAGGCTTCGCTCGCCCTGCGCAATTAAATTATCCGCCAGCATTTGCAATTGTCGTGTGGCGGTATCAAAGTTGCCTCGTTCGATCTCTTTACGCGCCCTTTCCTGCATACGGTATAACGTGAGGCGGGAGAGTGCCTGGTGAATCTCCAAAGGCGGCGAACCGGTGGGAGGTGTATCCGAGACGGAACTCGAGAGACGCATCCGCAACGGCGGGACAGGGAGAGGCTGGGTACCCATGGAAACTTTCAATGTGCCATCCATGAAGGTTAGTGTCTCTGATTTTACCGCTTTTGGCTGGATTATGTATTCAAAAATGGCTCGAGTGGAAGTGTCCTGCAATATTGCCCCGAGGTGATATTTGCCGTCCACAGAGGGAATAGGTGCCGGATCCGGCTGGAGGCGAAAAACGTAACTGATCTCGACTCCGTCGACCGGGCGGACTTCCAACGTCACATCTTCGGCAAACGTCTGAGTAAGCGCATTGAATTTTTCTAGCAGGATGCGTTTGATATCCTGTGGATCGGAGATATGCGCGCTGTTTCCTCCGGTGCGCGTGGAGAGCGCGTCGAGAAAAATGTCATTCCATTCACTGCCGATACCCATGCCGCTCACTCCAATCCCTTGTTCGGCAAGTTTTGTTGCAAGCGACAGGCATTGTTGCTCATCGCCGTAGGTGTGTCCATCCGTGAGCAGGATGATATGGTTGACGCGTTTCGCGTCGATGCTTCGCATGACTTCCTTGACGCCAGCCTCCAAACCTTGAAAGATCTCGGTCGCACCGGAAGGTTGGATGGCTTGAATGCGAGGTTCCAGCTTGGATCGTTCCTGGTTATACGCGGCAGGAATGACAACTTCTGCACGATCACTAAACGCAACAACACTCAGAATATCCTGTGGACGCAGGCTGCGCAGCACTTGAATGGCGGTGGCTTTGACCACATCCATTTTTTGCCCCAACATCGATGTAGACCGATCGATAATAAGTGAAACGTTGAGGGGCGGGGAGGATGTTTTTTGGGAATCGGCAGGCGGCTCAAGTTCGAGAATCAGGTAATGCATCTGCGGCTCGTTGAGTCTTCCGATGCTTGTGCGGCTTTGGACGATTCGGTGCCGGTATGGGAGAGATGTATTTACTTCAGGAGGAAGGGTCGCGTCGTATTGCGCGCGTCGACTCGGATTGGAAAGTGTTTCGTACGCTTGTTGAACACCCAGGAATATTTCCGTTTCCCCCGCAGCTTTATTCTTATCGGGGTGAAGTTTCTGCGCAGCTTCGATATAGGCGCGCTTAATCTCTTCCGGTGAGGCATCCCTTGGAACGCCAAGAAGAGCATAATAATCCTGTTGGTACGCTGGCATGATCACCCGATCAATTGGGCTAGAATCACACTGATATTATCGGGACCTCCGGCAATATTTGCCGCAGTCACTAAATTCTGACAGGCTCTTTGAAGGTTTGGCGCTTCATTGATCGAACGGACGATATCCTGCTCTGCGACGACACCCCACAGACCGTCACTGCAGATCATCAGGTAGCCGGGCTGGGGAAAAGCAACAGTAAAAATATCCGGGTCGAGCAGTTCACCCTGTCCCAGCGCACGATAGAGCACATTGCGATGCGGATAATTCACCGCCTCTTCCGGCGTGATATGACCCAATTCCTCAAGACGTTTGACTAGTGAGTGGTCGCGTGTGATCGGCTCGATCCTTCCATCGGGATATACGAAATATGCACGACTATCTCCTACATGCGCCACAGTGACCTGTTGCCCTATTACCAGCGCGGCCGTGAGCGTGGTGCCGCTTCCGGGCGCTTCGCGCTGGATGGTTTTTTGCGCGTCCCGAACCGCCTCCAGCATGATCTCCTGGAAGGATTCGTCCATGGTGTCGGTCTTGACTTGAAAGAGATAGGGATGGAACTTTTTCAAAAGGTATCCGGCAACGGAACGGATTGCCGCATTGCTCGCGACCTCGCCGAATTGATGTCCTCCCATGCCATCTGCAACAATGTACAAACCGAAGGGCAGGTTACCGGAATTACCCGCCATGGTCGTTGTGAGAGCCAATACACTATCTTCGTTCAAGTCGCGTTGTTTTCCCACCGATTGCCCACAACTGGCGATCAATTGTTGCATATCAAAGCGTGGATTCTGGTTGTTGACAATCGCCTGGATTTGCTCTTCCGTGAGGGGAGCAGTGTTCGCCACATCCTGATTTTGGGCGGTGGGTGGTTCTTTTTTGCCGAACAGCCGGCCGAAGAATTTATTCACAGAGACTCCTTCTCACGCGAACTTTTTTAGGCGAGCAACGCATATACCCGATGATCGGTGGAACCGAAATATACAATATCGTCGTACACAAGGGGCGAGCCGGTGATGGCCGCCTCCGCCCCAAATTTCCAACGCAGTCGGCCCGTCCGATATTCGAGGCAATACATATTACCGTCCACCGAGCCGCAATAAACAGAATCTTTATACACTACCGGCGAACCGTTCACTTGATGCTCCGTACGGTAGCGCCAGACTTCCTTTGAATTTCTCGCATCCACCGCATAGATGAATCCATCCGACGCGCCGACTATGACAAGATCGTCGATAACGTACGGCGTACTGATGGATGCTTTGCCCAGACGGAACCGCCACAACACCCACCCGTTGCGCGGGTCGAGCGCGTAGAGCGCGCTATCCACCGATGTAAAAAACAATGCGTTGTTCGTTCCCACTGTGGAGGAGGTGATCGCCCGCTTGGCGTGGAACCTCCACTTAAGTTCGCCGCGATAATCCACTGCGTAATAATCGCCGCTTTCGCATCCAGCATAAATAAGTTCATTAGACACGTAGGGTGTCGAACGGACGGCATCCGCCGTCTCGAATTTCCATGCCAGCCTGCCAGTGTTCAGGTTGATCGCATGAAGATGGGCGTCATCCGAACCGATAAAAACGTGTCCTTCGGCGATTCGCGGCGATGAACGAATCGGACCGTCTGTGTAATACGTCCACACCACCTTGCCGGAACGTCCACTCACAACATGAAGCCGTTTATCTTCGGAACCAAAATATATGTTGCCATCATACAACGCTGGGCGAGAAACAATTCCGCCATCGGTCGGATATTTCCATTGGAACTTGCCATCCGCTGCGTTGAGCGCGTACAGATTATTGTCGTAGGAACCAACATACAACACACCCTGAAAGATCGCCGGAGTACCTCGAATTTCATCCTCACATTTGAACGACCATAACGGCTTGATCGCACCGGGCTGGGTGATCGGGCTGGTAGGCACTTTCATGCGCACCAGCGCGCCGGTTTTCTTTGCCACCCCCATCAATGCCTGTTTCATATCTGCGGCAGTGCGAAAACGGTCCTCAGGGTTGTATTCCAACGCGGTATTCACAACCGCTTCCAGTTCAGCAGAAACAGAGGGATTGATTCGGCGAAGCGGGCGTTCGGCAAATGAGAAAGGAGGCTCAATACGCGGATCACGACGCGTCAATGCGTGGTGGATGGTTGCTCCCATTGCGTAAATATCTGCCGACGGGGTGGCTTCACCACGATACTGCTCAGGGGGCGAGTACCCTTCGGTTCCGATCATCGTCCCTTTGACACCGGTCTGAAATGTTTTGGCGATCCCGAAATCCACGAGTATCACATCGCCATTCTGGTTGATCATTACATTCGACGGTTTCATATCACGGAAGATAATCGGGTCGGGTTTATGTTTGTGCAAATAATCCAGCACATCACACAATTCGATCGCCCAGCCCAGCACCTGATCTTCGGACAGGAATCCGTTCGTTTCGTTGATGATCGCCTCCATATCCTTGCCGTGAATAAAATCAAGGACAAGATACGATCGGCTATCCAATGTGAAATAATCGTTGATACGCGGGATGGAGGGGTGGCTAAGTGTGGCGAGCAGATTCGCTTCACGTTCAAAGTTCTGCACAATGGTCTGCCGTACAAGCGGGTCGGGCGCTGAGTTGATCATTTCCTTCACCGCCACCAATTTTGCGACGTTCGGGAAGTGCATGTCGCGGGCGCGGTACACCGAACCCATGCCCCCCACGCCGATCACCTCTTGAATCGCATAGCGATTGGCGAGCGTAACACCCGCCTGAAGTTGACGTGGGGAAGACGAACCTTTGTTATCACCCCGATCATCCAACTCAGGGAATATTCGAGTTTCCAGAGAGTATCTCCTAGGTTTTCAAATTATAGTTTGCAGTGCCCTGTTTGACAACTACCCAAATCAACGAGACTAACAGTTTCGTGGGGTGTGAAAAGTAAATTTGCCCGCCGCCTTGCGGTCGCATCCATTTTGCGGCACAATACAGCCTGTGAAAATCCTTGCCGTCAGTGACGAAGTTGTCGAACGCCTCTACGGCCTTTGCACCAACGGCCACTTCAAAGATATTGAAACCATCCTTAGTTGCGGCGACCTGCCCTACCCCTATTTAGAAAACCTGGTGACCCTGTTGAATGTTCCCCTCTTTTACGTGCCCGGCAACCATGACCCGGACTACCGCCTCGAAGATACCCGAACCCGCGCAGAAGGCGGCTCAAACCTGGATTTGAAACTGGCGCGCCATCGGAAATTCCTCTTCGGCGGCTTCGGTGGCTCCATCCGTTACCGTCCCAACGGAACGAACCAATACACTCAGACCGAAGCCTACCTCCGAGCCTTCCGCCTCCTGCCGCGCCTTACCTTGAACCGTTTGAACTACGGGCGCGCGCTGGATGTGCTCATTACCCACTCTCCTCCGTTCGGGATCCACGATGAGGAAACACAGGCACATCAGGGATTGAAAGCCATCAACTGGCTCTTGCGAGTCGCAAAACCACGTTACCACTTTCATGGGCACACCCACTTCCAGCGAAGGAACCTTTCACCCTCCGAAACGACGCTCGGAGTGACGCGCATTGTCAACGTATTTCCTTACAAAGTCATGGAAGTGAACCACTAAGCCATGTCCAATCCGATGAACGAACAAGCACGGAACGATTTTCAACAGGCGCGCTTCAAGGCGTTTTTCAACCGCGTCTGGGCGAGTCTTTCCGGTCAGCGGGCGAACCTGCTCTCCTATGATGAGATCAAGGAAAAATTGCATATCGGTGGTCCCATCTATCGCGGCGTGCAAACGGTTCGCGTGGATCAGATCGCGGGAAGCCTCAACCGTTACCACGAATTCGACCAGGTCTTCCTGCCGCTCAATGATAAGCTAGCTGACCGCTGGCAAAGCGTCAACCGCGCCTTTTATCAGGACATTAGTCTGCCTCCCGTTGTTTTATACAAAGTAGGAGAGGTGTACTTCGTTGTGGATGGTCATCACCGCGTGTCGGTCGCACGCCAGCAGGGACAGATGTACATCGAAGCCGAAGTGCGCGAATGTTCGACGCGCGTCAACATCACCCCAGACTTACGGCCGGAGGATCTGGAAATACTTCACGACAAAGTTAATTTTCTCGAACGAACATCCCTTGATCGTCTACGACCCGATGCAAATATAAAACTTACTATCCCGGATGGATTTGACCGTATGTTGGAGCATATCGCGGTGCATGGCTACTTTATGGGTCTTGACCTCAAACGCGATATTTCAGATGAAGAAGCGGTGATGGATTGGTACGACAATGTGTACATGTCGGTCATTCAAGTGATCCGCGAAACCGGCATCCTGGGTGAATTCCCCGAAAAGACGGAAGGCGACCTCTACCTTTGGGTGCTCGACCACCAGCATTACCTCGCTGAAGAAGAAGGCGTTCCGTTACAACCTCCCGAGGAAGCCGCGCGCCTTTTCTTCGGTGATGACAGCGGTAAAAAATCGAAGGAGAAAAAGAAAAAATGACATCGCACCCTCTCGCCGGAGTATACGCCGCCGCGGTGACGCCCCTCCGCCCAATGGACGATCACGCATCGGAACTCGACCTTGAGTCTGTCCCAGTTTTGATGCACTTTCTCGCCTCACGCGGGTGTCACGGTGCGGTGCTCTTCGGCACCACCGGCGAAGGACCATCCTTCTCGCCCGCCGAACGCGAAGCCTTGATGCGCGCCGCTCTCGCCTCGCGCGATTCTCTAAGTGGGTTTCGACTGATCGCTGGCACCGGCACACCCAGCCTTTCAGAAACCATCGAAGTGACCAAACTTGCATTCGATCTCGGCTGCGACGCGGCACTCGTCGTCCCGCCGTATTACTTCCGCAAGGCGACGGATGGCGGGCTGTTCAACTGGTTCAGCGAAGTGATTCGCAAAGCTGTCCCTGCGGATAAATATCTGATCGGGTATCACTTTCCCACAGTGGCGGGAATCGGCTTTTCCGTCGAGTTGCTCGCGCGCTTGAAGGACGCGTTCCCGGTCCAATTTGCCGGTATAAAAGATTCGTCGCACGATGCCGACCTCGCGCGAACTCTGGGAGAAACGTTTGGCGAGGATCTCGTAGCGCTGACTGGAACCGATTCGTACCTGCAACTTGCGATGGAAAATAAAGCCGCTGGCTGCATCACGGCGCCTGCCAATTTGATCTCTCCGATTCTGCGTAAAGTGTGGGATTTGATGAACGATGGGAAAGATTCAACAGAAGCACAGAATCGCGTGACCGAAAAACGACATGTTCTTGAAAAATACCCGCCTTTCCCGCCGACCTTGAAAGCATTGCTTCACCGCATACACAACATGCCGCGCTGGGCTGTCAAGCCGCCATTGGAATCGATCTCGAGAGAATTGGAAGAGAAAGCTCTGCAAGAATTCGAGTCATTGAAGGAATAGCACCGATTCCCCCGAAGTACAATTTAGTATTCGCCGATCACTTTTAGAAAAGCATCCACTACTTTAGGGTCAAAATGCACTCCGGAAAGCGACTTGATATAACTGAGCGCCTGCTCTTTCGACCACGCAGGACGATAGGGGCGGTCTGAACATAACGCGTCCCACACATCTGCAACCGCAAAGATGCGCGCGGAAAGAGGAATGGCTTCCTCTTTCAAACCACGCGGGTACCCGGACCCATCCCATCGTTCGTGATGGCTGTAGGGAATCTCCAGGGCAGGGCGGAGATGTTCGATCTTTGAAAGCAGGCTGTACGCATAAACCGGGTGCTGGCGCATGATCTCCCACTCTTCGCCAGTCAACACATCTGGTTTGAGCAGGATTCGATCCGGGATACCCATTTTGCCAATATCGTGAAGGAGGGCACCGCGGCGGATTTGCACGCGCTCTTTTTCACTTATGCCCATCGCCTCGGCGAGTTTCAAGGTGATATTTGTAACGCGTTGAGTATGCCCTTCGGTTTCTTTATCGCGCAGGTCAAGTGCGGCGGACCAACCTTCAAGTGTTGTCTCATATGCCAGGCTGAGTTCGATGTTCGTGCGTTGGAGGCTTTCAAAGAGGGAGGTATTATCCACGGCGAGCGCCGCCTGCCCGGCGAGCGATTCGAGGAAGTCCATCCATTCGGAGTCGGGATCCAACCGCGAACGGTTGAACACTTCCAGCACACCTTTGACCTCACCCTTCGCGATCAAAGGTATGCCATGATAGACAATAAATCCTTCGGGGGTGAATACTGGATGGTGGCCATGGGCACTCAAATCTTCGGCGCTGACAAGTTCACGTTTCAACACAGCCTGCCCTGCAAAATCTTCTCCAACCCGCAAGATTATTTTTTCGACACCATGCGTGCGAAAACCGATCCCCTCTGAAAATTCCAAAATGTGCATGGATTGGTTTAGCAGGAGGATATCCGCCGCATCCACTTTTAGTTGATTGATCGCCTGTTGCAGGATGGTCTGAAGGGTAAGATGCAGGTCGGTGCCGCTGGCGATGAACATATCTATTGTGCGCAGGGCTTTGAGACGTTCGATCTGCAGTTTGATCTGCCCTTCTGCGTGTTTTCTTTCCGTGATATCCAGCATCAAACCTTGCCACAATAACGGGCGGCCGTTTGAATCATGAAGCAGAGTTGCCTGATCACGAACCCAGACCACGCGACCATCGCGCGCGATCATGCGATATTCCTGATCAAAGAAATCGATCTCGCCATGTACTTTTTCAATCTCTGCAAACACGTATGGGCGGTCATCCGGGTGGAGCGCTTGTTGCCAGAATTTTGGGTTTTGTAACCATTCCTCCTGGGTATAACCGAGGAAATCCTTGATCTGCGGACTGACGTAAACAGTAGAGCCCATATCCTCTGCAGGGTTCACATAAACAACCACAGGCAATTGTTCGACCAGTGTTCGGTATCTTGCCTCTGCGGAACGAAGGTTCTCCGCCGACTGTTTGCGCTCAATGGAAAGCGCCACCTGGGTGGATACAAATTTCAGAATATCAAGATCACGCTGACTGTAACGTTTCCCTTCGGCATAGGTTTGTACGACCATCGCCCCAATCGTATTATTTTCTATCTTCAAGGGCACCCCAAGCCAGTCAATGGAACGTGTGCCGGCGGGTTCGAGCACCCCCTCCCCTTCCAATTTCTTCATCGTTTCCGATTTACCGAAGAGAGGCGTGCCGTTACGAATCACATATGCGGTGGGACCACGCCCCATAGGAGCCGTGTTCGGCTTCGTGTCGTTTTCATCCACATAATACGGGAACCGAAGAAGGTCTGCCTCTTTATCGTATAAGGCGATAAAGAAGTTATCGGCAAACATCACGCTCCGCAGGGATTCATGAATCGCCCGATAGAACTCATCCATGCCGCCGCTGAGGCTGGCGGCATCGCTGATCTGATATATCACTGATCGCAATGCCTCCGCTTGCACTTGTAGTGTAATATCAACAAGTACCCCCTGTACAATGGGCAATCCATTTCCCTGAGGTGGAAGTATGTAGGCGGTATCCCTCACCCATACTTCGCGACCATCGCGCGTTTTCATGCGGTATTTCGAATCGTAAGTCCGACTGCCTTTTTCGTATGTTTTTTCCTCGAGTGTTACTTGAATTTGTCGATCATCAGGATGCATTTGTCTGAACCATACATCAGGGTCAGCCATCCACTCCTCAGGTGTAAAGCCCAAAAGCGACTCGATCTGCGGGCTGACATAATGCCAGACCCCTGCAACACCCAATTCGGATGTATACACCACCACAGGCAATCGCTCCACCAGATCTCGATACTTCGCCTCCGCTTTTCGCATCGCCTCCTCGGCAATCTTCCGCTCCTGAAGCTCCTGCTGGCTCAATGTATATAATCGCGCATTCTCTATTGCAATCGAGGCAAGTTCTGCAAAACGCGAGAGCAACTCCACATCTTCAGAGCTGAACGTCCGTCCCGGTTCGATATCTGAGACTTCGAGTACGCCTGTTACACGGGAACCCGAAAACAGAGGAACACCCACCACAGCATGAGCTTTCGTATCCGCAAATTTGGACGACCTCTCGGACCAGACTGGATAGTCCGGAATGTTCATCGGAATGCCATCCTGCCAGACTTTTCCAGCCAGCCCGACCCCGCGATTCAGCTGCACACCACGGTACTTCTGTTCCTCGCCAATCGCAAGCACAAGCACCAACTCAGTATCATCGGGCGTGGCGAGGTAGACACAACCACTTGTGCTATCGAATAGCTCGGTGGCTTGCTTGAGAATTTCCTGAAGGACCTCCGAGAGTTCCGTCTGGCTGATTAATGGAAGGGTGGCTTTCTGTAGTGCCGTGAGGATTCGGTTGCTCCGCTGGATATCCTCATACAAACGCGTGCGTTCAATCGCCTTTGCCACCTGACCGGAAACAAATTCCAACATGCGAAGCTCGCGCTCGGTATACACATTGGGGTTGTGATAATCCTGCAACGCGATGACGCCGATGGTCCTCCCTTCCACAATCAGCGGCGCGCCGATCCAGATCGGAGAAGGCGGCCCGACCAATTCGACTTCCCCCAACCGCGCCAATTCCTCGAAATTAGCCGCGTCACTCAAGAGGGGTTTGCCGGTACGCAGGATATACTCGGTCATCCCGCGCCCGGGCGGAGTCGCCTCGATGGAAGGGGAATCGTCCGCTTCATCCACGTAATAGGGAAAACTCAAAAGATTGCTCGACTCGTCATACAGGGCTATATAAAAATTTTTAGCAGGCATCACCTGCTCAATGATCGAATGGACGGAATGGAAAAGATCATCCATGCTGATCGCCTTGCTTGCGGCTTCGCTGATCTGGTACACAGCCGCCTGCAATGCCTCCGCCTGCCTCCGATCGGTAATATCCCGTGCGATAGCCAGCAGGACAGTCTGCCCGCCATACTCCACCATTCGCGCACTCACCTCTGCAGGGAAGGTCGTTTCATCCTTGCGTTTGTACTCGGTCTCGAAGATCAAACCGCCTTCTACGCGAACAAGTCTCACCCGTTCCTGCCAAACACCCAAACTGGAAATATGACCGGCAACATCAGTGATCTTTTTCTGGCGTAGCTCCTCGCGCGTATAACCCAGCCTATCAAGCGCGGTCTGGTTGAAATCAATATACTGCCCAGACTCCGGGTCGATCAAAAAGATGGCATCGTTCGACTGATCCATCAAATTCCTGAACTGACGCAGAACCTGCTCTGCACGTTTGCGTTCGGTAACATCATACAAACTGCTTAGAACACACGGTTGCCCTTCGAGCATGATCTTTTCAGAGGAAAGTGAAACCCACATTACAGATCCATCAGACCTGCACAAGTTAAGCTCGTAGTCGTGAAGCGAATCCGTCCGCTCAAGCTCCTTGAGCATAAACTCATGATCGGCAAGGCTGCCATATAATTCCACCACTTTTCGACCGATCAACCCAGATATTGGAACTCCGAGGAACTCGGCAAGTGACGAATTGGCATACAGAACAACACCATCAGCCTGCGAATTGAGCAACAAGGGGATCGGCGACGCCTCCAGTACGGTGAGCAGGCGTGCTTCACTTTCGCGCAATGCTTTTTCCACCTGTTTGAATTTGGTGATATCCACCGATACGCCCAACACCGCGGGTGCATCCTCATCAGAGAAATTGAACGGTATTTTCGTCGTGGAGAAGGTTTGAATGGAGCCGTCGCGTCTCTGCACCGACTCTTCCGCTATATGCTTTGCCTTACCGGAATGAAGCACCTCCAGATCGTCCGCGCGGAACCGGGCGGCTGTTTCGGGTGAAAGGGGAAAGTCTGCATCGGTTTTTCCGATCAATTCCTCGACGGTCGTTTGATACGAATCGGCAACCGCCTGGTTCGCAAGGATATACTTGCCTTCCACGTCTTTCGCAAAAATATAATGCGGGTCGAGATCAATGATCCGCCGCAATCCCTGTTCATCGAGATGCAGGTTGTTTTTTACCCGTTTCCGCGACGATTTACGGGTTCGTTTCATCCGGGTTGATGGCGCGCGCGATTCAGTCTCCCCCCGCGGCTTTGAAGGTTTCCGCTTTGTCTGCGATTTATTTCCTTTTGTCATCGCCTGAATTTTCCAAACATTAGGAAAGTCCTTTTCTCACTTTACCTCATTCCCTCCTCGTTTCATCTGACTATTATAATATTGCTATGCAAACCCAAAGGCAACTCCTTTATACACTTTCGGGTCAATCAGGTGACTGAGCCAGCATCCATTCGAATAACTCTGGCGTTTTGTATACCTGCGCATCCACATCATGACCCGCGCCCGGGTAAATGGTGAATTTCACATTTCCTCCGCAAGCGCGCAGTGCATCCACCAATGCTTGCTCAGCCTCGAGCGGAACGGTAAGATCGTATTCGCCGTGAAAAGCCCAAATGGGCACATCCTTCAAATCGCAAATATTCTCTGGAACTTTGAATGGATAACCATAAAAACCCATGACGGGTATGAGTGCTGCAAAATAATTCGGATACCTCAAGCCTATCTCCCAAGTACCTCCTCCTCCGATGCTCGAACCGGTAAGGTATATTCTCTTTGAATCCACGGAATATAATTTTTGTATCTCGTCCAGAAGTTGAAAAAGCCTTTCGGGTATGTCATTCATGCTCCACAGCCTATTTTCATCATTTGCTGGCAATTGCGGAGCAACAACGAGAAAAGGCAAGTCCGGCTCGTACTGCAGAATGGCTGTGAATTCACCGATTCTAAGTTTATCGATATCATCCCCACGCAAGCCAGTTCCATGTAAATAAAGGACCAGCGGCATGCTTTGTTGATGACCGCTTTCATATCCACTCGGCACATAAAACATAAAACTAAAACCCGTTTTTTCAGACCTGTATGGGTGCATACCAGTCTGAACATTCGAAGACAAGGAAGGGTAATTTCCCGGTTCCGCTGGTAGCGGAGGCTCTGGGGAAGCTGTGGGAGAGGGTAAAACCGTTGGGTCGACCATGGTGAACATCCACGTTAGATCAGTAACGTTCCGGGAATTTTGCTCCTCCTGCGCTTCATAACGCAATACATGTGAGCCCAGTGAAAGATTTTCCAAAGCCACATTCCAAACACGGATTTTCCTTCCCAAATCCACATCTAATGTTCCAAAGGCAGATAAATCCACCGGGTTGCCATTGATAGAAAGTCTCCACGTTTTCGCTTCCCATTTTTTATTCAACTCATCGATCGAGTTGGCAATTTCACCATAACCAATGAAAAGAAAGTCTGACCGTGGCACCTGACATTCGAAAGTAAGCACAACAGGCTGGGAACCCAGGTATGGTTCACAATAATTAAAAATCGACAAATTCATGTTCTCAAGTTCCGACTTGACTACCTGCATTTCACCGATCAAGTCTCCCGGCCTTAGCATTACACCATCAGTAGTGTTTTCGGATTCGAGTAATTCTGATTGAGGCTGGCATGCAGACAAAACCAGAACAATCAGTATAAAAACCACATTCCCGGCAGGAACTTTCATACGATTTCTTGTCCTTGGGTACAATATCTTCATGAATATCTGGCGTCTTCTTATCACTCCACCAGCGCGCGGCGCATGGAACATGGCAGTGGACGAATCGATTTTACATCATATTGGACGGGGCGATTCACTCCCGACCCTGCGGCTGTACGCGTGGATACCGGCCTGTCTCTCACTTGGATATGCCCAACCCTTTGCGGATGTTGATACTCAGCGATTGAAAGCGCGCGGCTGGGAAGTCGTCCGGCGCGCCACCGGCGGACGAGCGATCCTTCACACCGACGAATTGACTTATTCGGTCATTGCGCCCAACGGTGAGCCTCGCGTGGCAGGCACCGTACTCGAAAGTTATAACCGGCTCGCACAGGCATTGATGCTAGCGGTCAGGTATTTGAACGTGCCAGTGGAAATGAAGGAGGAGAATGCAAACGGAGATTCGAATAACAACCCTGTGTGCTTTGAAGTACCATCCTCCTACGAGATTACAGTGAATGGAAAAAAGTTGATCGGCTCTGCACAAGCTCGAAAAAAAGAAGGTATCCTCCAACACGGATCCTTGCCGCTCACTGGCGACCTGACACGCATATGCCAGGCTCTTGTTTTTGAAAGCGAAGCCCTGCGCGAGGCCTCATCCAAGAGGTTATTGTCGCGTGCGACAACCGTCGACAGCGCGTTGGGGCGTGAAGTCAGTTGGGAGGAGGCGAGTCAAGCTTATATCCGCGCATTCGAAGCGCAGTTGGATATCGAGTTTGAAGTGGCGGAGTTGTCTCCATCCGAATCCAAGACAGCCGAAATGTTGGTGGAGGAAAAATATAACCACCCCTCCTGGACGGAACGCGTCTAATTTGGGTTTTGCAGGAAAATCGTGTTTGGAAAACCCAATGCAGCAAAGAACTTGAAGAGAAATGCCTCGGCATTGACGCGCGCCTGATCGAGAATTCCATCTTCCAGGGCGGCTTTGAGGATTTCTTCCTCCGCCTTTTGCCGTACCAATGTTTCAAGGTTTGGGTCTGGTCTAGTAAGCAAGCCCGATTCACGGTCATACACGTAGGACTTTTGGTTGTCGAGTGTTGCGATGAAAATTTCTGTCGGTGGCAATTGAACAGTGAGCACCCCGTTTTCATAACGCATGTGTTCGGGCGCAAGCTTTGCCATGTCAATTCCGGCGATCACTGTGCCATGAGCTACAAATAATATTTTGTCGCCCAGTAAAAATCCGAAGGTGCCTTGGCCTGTCTCACCGGTGATCACCTTTTCCACACTGTATTGGATCGTCTCAAGGCGGGCGAGCGCGCGAATCTCGTTGATATACGTGATCGGATCCGGGATGATTGTCGGCGTTGGATTGAGCAGGTTTGCCATCTGCGTTTGCAACGCCTGATTCGCCTGATTCACCTGCTGGAACGGCGCGGTGGCAGCTTGCGAGGCATCGCGCACGGTCTGCACGATGAAGTATGCGGCAATCGCGATTACGATCAGGATCAAAATGGAAAGCAGGTTATTGTTTTTCATGCCCGTATTATAATCTCTTCGGGGACCGCATGATTCAAAAAATTCCTCGTTTGATTCTTTTTTTCACAATTCCGGTCGCGCTGGCATGTAACCTGCCGCGCCTGAATTTGACGCCACCCACACAAACTCCGATTCCGCTCACACCGACAGAGATGATGCCGACGCCCGCTTCATCGCCGACGGTGGAATTGGGTCTCGCTGAGAATCCACTGATCCTTGCCTTACCGCCATCAGCCGATGCAGCACAGGTGGATGCGGCAAATCTTATCGCCGCACAATTCGCCGAACGGACCGGTTATGTAGTGGTCACCGTCATCCCCGATTCCGAAAGCGCACTCGTGGACGCGTTCGCGCGTGGTAATGCCCACATCGCCTTGCTCGACCCTTATGCTTACCTGCTGTCACACAAGCAGGGATTCGCCAAAGCCGCGTTCGCACTCGTGCAAAACGAAAAAACATTATACGGTGCACAATTTCTTGCGCGGAGCGATGCAGGGTTCATCATCCATTTCAATCCGTTCTCAGAAACGAACATCATTGAAGACGCATCTGTTACACTGACACAGTTCAACGGAAAGAAACCTTGCTGGAGCGATGAAACATCGCCTTCAGGTTATGTCGTGCCGCTTGGCTATCTGAATGCGAATGGTGTTGTCACCCAACCCGCCGCGTTTGTGGAAGGACACCCAACCGTCGTGCGCTCGTTGTATGCCAGCGGAATATGTGACTTTGGTGCGACGTATATCGATGCCAGGAAATTCCCCTCACTGGAAGATCAATTCCCGGACTTGTTCGAGCGCGTGATTGTTGTATGGCGCATACCGGAGATCATTCCATACAAAGTGTTCGCGTTCTCCTCGAACATGCCCGCTCCCATGCGCGACCTGTTCGCAAGCATCGTACCGGTCATCATGCAGATCGATCAGGGACGCGCCGCTTTCGAAACAGCCTATGGAATCAAAGGGTTAATACCGGTCAATGACGCGTATTATGATGAGTTTCGTAGGTACGTGGAAGTCTCCGGCGTAGACCTTGCAGATCTCATAAAATAAAAAAAGCCGTGTCTAACGACACGGCTCCATCGTAACCCCGTCTACGGCAGGGAGGTGTTGATCGTGCTGAAGGTATTGCCGGTTTTTGGTCCGAACAAACGTACAACAACAATCACCAGGATGGCGACAAGAACAAGTATGATCGCATATTCCACGAGCCCTTGTCCCTTTTCCGCAGGCGCAAATAACATCAGAATATTCCTTTCGGATAAATGGTTGCAAACGTATGTCTGAGTTCCTCCTCAGACCGATCTGACGGTTTCAGTTAGGACGGGATTATCGGTTTATGGTTACAAAAAACCCCGCCGAATGGCGGGGTTTTTTCTTTCTTGCCTGCAACAGGTTACGGCAGGGAGTCGTTGATGGTGCTGAAGGTATTGCCGACCTTGGGTCCGAGCAACCGCATGACAGCAATCACGACGATGGCAACGAGTGCGAGGATAATCGCGTACTCGACGAGGCCCTGGCCTTTTTCTTTGGGTGCAAACAACATGGTAATATTCCTTTCTAATAAAATTTTGTTCGAGGAACACCCTGCGAACTATTTTAGAGTATATCCGGTTCTAAAAAAATTTCAAGACCTTTCAAGCTGTATTTCGTTTACAGGTTTGTTAGCAATGGTGTAACCTTTTCATGTTTTTTCACCTTGTAATAGGGTTTTTTATCTACGCTGAGGAAATGATGATAAGATTTGCGCTTCGACCCCAAGGGTAACTGCATCTATTCAGGAACCATAGCAAAATCATGATAAAAAGATTTCTGCAATTTCTACGACGATCTCTCTTTATATTGGGGATTGTTGGCTTGCTCAGCATGATTCTACCGCGCATCATCACGACAGCCTACTCGATCAACCGAATCTACCAGACAGATGACGCGCCGCAAAAACGGCTGGCAATCGTCTTCGGCGCAGGGCTTCGGCGCGACGGTTCCCCAACCTCCGTCTTGCGCAGCCGGGTGGATGCCGCCGCCGAACTGTACTTTACCGGCAAAGTTGAAAAGTTGCTGATGAGCGGCGATAACCGCTTTTTGGAGTACAACGAGCCCGAATCCATGCGCCAGTACGCTATTTCATTGGGCGTGCCAGACGAGGCGATTGCCATGGATTATGCCGGCCGTCGCACGTACGATACCTGCTTCCGGGCAAAAGAGATCTTTGATGCAGATGATGTCCTGCTTGTCACCCAGAAGTTTCACCTGCCGAGGGCACTCTATCTTTGCAACGCGCTCGGCATGAAAGCTACCGGTGTGGAGGCGAATACCCGCCGGTTTTGGAGCGTCTCGCTCTTCATCTGGAACGTACGCGAAATGCTTGCCACGACAGGTGCTTTCATCGATCTGTATGTGACGAAACCTCAACCTGTACTCGGTGAGCCCAATCCCTTGTTTGTGGATTGAGCCAGCAAAAAGGTGCTAAAGCCTCCCACATTTGGGGGAATAGAACGAATCGCGATAGATGTACAGACATTGTTTTTGTGGATAAGTCGCGATTATTTGTGGATAACTGGGGTCGCATGTGGAGAAGTAGGCTAGCCACTTTAACCGCACTAGAAAAGTCACCCCCATATATGGGTGTTGCAGAAATGAATCTTCCAAGATGTGGATGGGGTGAGAATTCGGCATTTTTTGTGGATACGATGTGGATGGATTCGTCCCGATTCTTTCCACAGGGAGAGTTGTCTCAGATGACTGAATCAAGCCGCACATCCGGGCAGAGGCGGAGGTCGTCACCCACATCTGCGGGCGGATGAAATCCATCCACACTATCCACATGCCCTACTACTATTACGAATCTCATCAACTCTTTAAATAAAATGCTTGAATCTGATACCTAAATCCTGTACAATCATCCATACATATCGGCCCCTCTTTATAGTTGGGAGGTCCATCATGGACATGATCAAGGTCTCAGCCAACTCCCGTACCTCTGCCGTTGCCGGGGCAATTGCGGGTGTCGTCCGTGAACACAAGCGGGCGGAAGTGCAGGCGATCGGAGCCGGGGCGGTGAACCAGGCGGTGAAGGCGCTTGTTCTGGCGACTGGATATCTGAAGAACGACGATATTCATGTGGTATGTGTGCCGGAGTTCGTGGATGTGACGATTGATGACAAGGTGCGTACTGCCATCAAATTTGTCGTCGAGCCACGGTAGAGTATGAAGCCGTTTTCCAAAGGGTGGTTTATAATGCCAGAGGGATGTTCCCGCGTCCCGGTGGAGTGTTTTTTCGGATGAAATCTTCAAGGAGTTTCTGGCGCAGTCTGCTGTTTTTCACGCTGATCGCCGCACTGTGCGGGGCGATGGCTGTGCCTCTGCTCGCGCCGGTCCAAGCCGCGCCGAGAATGCAGGCAGCGACAAATATTGTTATCAGTCAAATTTATGGAGGTGGTGGAAATGCAGGTGCACCTTATCCAAATGACTATGTTGAACTTTACAATCCCAGCAATACAACTCTTTCAGTGGATGGGTGGTCAATTCAATATGCTAGTGCGACTGGTACAGGGTTGTTTAGTTCTAATGTAACAACCCTTACAGGCTCACTTACTTCAGGCCAATATTATCTAGTACAGTTGGATTCAAATGGATCAGGTACTAATCCTATGCCGCTCCCTGACGCAACTGGCGCTATCGATATGAGTGCATCAAATGGAAAAGTAATATTGGCTAGCACAACGATAGGTTTAGCATGTAATGGAGGAAGTACTCCATGTACCGCGCCTGATCTTGCAAATATTGTTGATCTTGTTGGATATGGAACAGCTAATTTTTTTGAGGGCAGTGGTGCTGCGCCTGCAGCAAGCAATACAACGGCTGTTTTGCGAAATGGCAATGGATCTATAGATACAAACAACAATGATTTGGATTTTACGGAAGGGACACCTACGCCACGAAATACTCTTGCCCCAACTTCAACTGCAACGGCCACTATAACTGACACAGGAACAGTTACTTCCACACCCACCGTAACGTTTACCCCAACCATTACATCTACTACAACTATTACTCCCACAACGACGATCACTCGCACTTCGACGATAACGCTTACGCCGACTCGAACTCCTACTCCCACAACCACAGCGCTTACCCCTGCTACAAACATTGTGATCAGCGAGTTCCGAACCGTGGGACCGAATGGCGGGAACGATGAATTTATCGAACTATTCAACCCAACCTCTGGAGCGAT
>DAOTZF010000280.1:0-5089 GCA_034434415.1 Anaerolineales bacterium
TACCGCCCTCTGCGCGAGATGATCGCGCGCCACACGTCACGTTTCAGCGCGGAGGTGGCTGCCGATAACATTCTCATCACCTCCGGCTCACAACAGGCGCTCGATTTCATCGGGCGATTGTTCGTCAACCGCGGCGATTACATCGTAGTCGAATCGCCAACATATATCGGCGCCTTGCAAGCGTGGAATGCGTACGGCGCGCAATACATCCCTGTGAGAGCGGACGAGCACGGGATGATCGTGGATGAACTGGAAGCGGCGCTTCGCATCGGACCCAAATTTATCTACGTTCTTCCGAATTTTCAAAACCCCAGCGGGTCCACGTTGAGTCTTGAGCGGCGGAAGCAACTCGTCGAGATCGCGGACAAATACGGCGTGCCGATCATCGAAGACGACCCGTACGGTCAATTGCGTTATGAGGGCGAGCACATCCCGTCGATCGTGACGTTGGACAGTGAATATCGCGGTCCCAACGGCGGACATTACAGCGGTAATGTGATTTACCTGAGCACCTTCTCGAAACTTCTGGCGCCGGGTCTGCGGCTGGGATGGGTGATCGCGCCGCCGGAGGTGATTCAGAAATTGGTGATGACCAAACAAGCGGCGGACCTGCACACCGCCTCGTTCAATCAGTTCGTTGCATTCGAAGTGGCAAAAGGCGGTTTCCTCGATGAGCATGTGAAGTTGATCCGCGCCACCTATAAGGAACGCCGCGATGTGATGATCGAAATGATGGACGAGATGTTCCCCTCCGGCGTAACGTGGCGAAAACCACAGGGCGGCATGTTCCTGTGGGGAATCCTGCCGGAGAATATGGATGCGGCTGAGGTGCTCCGGCGCGCCATCGAAAAGAAGGTCGCGTTCGTGCCGGGCGAAACGTTCCACCCAACGGGTGGAGGCAAGAACACCATGCGACTTAATTTTTCGTATTCTTCGCCGGAAACCATACGCGAGGGAATCACGCGAATGGGAATTACGTTGAAGCAATTGATCGCCGACGCGTAGGGGCGGACCGAGGTGTCCGCCCGCATGTTCACAATTTTTTTATCGCCGGTATCAACTCATCGAACGATTGGATGACGGCACAATCCGCTTCGGGGAAGTATCCGCCGGGGTCGTAGAGCACAGGTCGAAGTCCCGCGCGACGCGAGCCGACCACATCCGCATAGTAATTATCCCCCACGTATACCGCCTGCTCAGCCTGCAGATCAACGCGCTTCAACGCGTGATAAAAAATTTCAGGCTCAGGCTTGTATGCGTCCACTTCGCCTCCGGCGAGCGAGAAATCGAAGAAGCCACTGATGCCGTGTGACTCAAGCTCCTCCGTGAACGGCTTGTCGCGATTCGATATCACCGCCATGAGGTACCCGCGTTCCTTCAATTGGTGCAGGGCTTTCTGCGCGTCGCCGGGAACGATGCTTTTTGGCGTGTAAAACTCCTGCATGTACGCGGAGACTTTCGGTGCCAGAGCTTTTGACTTTCTGGGAGGAACACCCAGCGCGAGGAGTCGGCGCTGGCTGTAGTTAACCCAGAACTTTTCATTTTCGCTTTCATACTTTTTCAGGTCGGCGTTGAGGTCGGGTGAGTTCGCCCAATACATGAATTCCCAGCGCATCGCGCGATGAAAGTCCTCATCGCTGAATTGGATGCCCAGCGTGCGGATATATTCCGAGGAAATTTCCCCTCCGCCGGGGACGTTGTGACGAAGAGTTCCGTCGAGATCGAAGAAGATGGCTTTGATGGTCATGTTACAGGTTTGAAAGTTGAACGGTTGAAGGTTGTTGCATAACTTTAAACCTGCAACCTTCAACGTGCGACTGAATCATCACCCGCCGATATGCGACATTTCCACTTTAGGTAACGAGGCGGTATTTTCAGATCGAAGTTCCGAGTAGCGATCCGTGCGTTTGGACCAGATGCGCGCGATCATCTCTGAAATTTCCCCGTCCGATGAGCCGCTTCGTATGAGTGATTTCAAGTCGTGCCCTTTGATGGCGAACAAACAAGTATATAACTTTCCCTCCGCTGAAATGCGGGCGCGGTTGCAGTCGCGGCAAAACGCCTGTGTGACCGATGAAATAACCCCGATCTCGCCGCTTCCATCTGTGTAGCGCCAGCGCTCAGCAACCTCGCCGCGATAGTTGGGGTCAATGGGTTCAAGTGGCATCTCGGCATTGATGATTCGAATCACCTCTGCCGATGAAACCACATCGTCCATGCGCCAGCCGTTGGTGTGACCGACATCCATATATTCGATGAAGCGCAGGATGTATCCCTTCTCGCGGAAGTAACGCGCCATCGGCAATATGCTGGATTCGTTCACCCCGCGCTTGACCACCATATTGACCTTGATCGGTTCCAGCCCGACAAGTGCGGCGGCTTCCATCCCTTCGAGCACTTTCGCCACAGGGAAATCCACATCGTTCATCGCCTTGAAGATTTCATCGTCGAGCGAATCGAGGCTCACGCTGACGCGCTTCAAGCCCGCGTCTTTTAACGCCTGGGCTTGCTTCGCCAGCAACGCACCATTCGTTGTCAAGGTGAGGTCGAGGTTGGGAATCTCAGCGAGCATTTTCACGAGCAGGTGCACATCCTTGCGGACGAGCGGCTCTCCGCCGGTGAGTCGGATCTTGCGCACGCCGTGCGTGACGAAGATGCGCGCCAGCCGCGCGATCTCTTCGAAGGTGAGGATCTCGTCGCGGCGCAGATAGGGGTACTCCGCGCCGAAAATTTCCTTCGGCATGCAGTACACACAGCGGAAGTTGCACCGGTCGGTGACGGAGATGCGCAGGTCGCGCAGGGGGCGGTTTAACGTGTCAGTGAGGGTCATGGTTGAATGGCTTGGAGCAGCTTCCCTCGGGAAAGAGGCGTTCGTCCATTATAACAACTCTGTCGGAGTGTAGATTTGACTTGTCACCTTTGCCATGCTATCATACGGTCATTATTGTCCGCACGTTAAAAGGAGTTATTCATGAGTATCGAGTTTATTCTTCGTATTATTGGCATGGTCTTTGTTGGAATTATCGCAGGCATCTGGGGATACAGTCTGGGTGGAGATAACTTACCAGAATCGATCCGTTATGCGGCGATCATTGGGTTGCTTGGCGCGCTCACCGGGCTGGTGCTCACGCCGTATGTGACCACACGACCGGCACGCGCGGTGCGCGCCCGGCTGGGACGGCTCTCAGCAGAGACTCTCTTTGCCGGGTTGATCGGCATGGTCGTGGGTCTGTTGACTGCCGCGCTGTTGTCCTTTCCGCTATCGCTACTGCCTCAACCATTTGGTCAGATCCTGCCGTTTGTAGGCGTGGTCGCTTTTTCGTGGCTCGGCATTTCGCTGTTCGTGATGCGGCAGGGAGACATCATGGGGTTGCTCAGCACGCTGAGCGGACGCGGCGGCGAGAGCGGTTCGTCGTCGTCATGGACGAATCTCAATCGTACCATCTTACTGGATACGAGCGTGATCATTGACGGGCGCGTAGCGGACATCGCCAGGACAGGATTCCTGCCGGGCACACTGCTCATCCCGCGCTTTGTGTTGAACGAACTGCAATACATCGCCGATTCGCCGGATGGTCTTCGCCGCCAGCGCGGACGCCGCGGCATGGAAGTGCTGGCTGAACTGCAAAAACTGCCGAACATCCTCGTGCGCATCAGCGACATCAACGCGGAGGGCGTGCGTGAAGTGGACGATAAACTCGTCGTCCTTGCGAAGCAATTGAAGTGCCCGATCCTCACCAACGATTACAACTTGAACCGCATCGCTGAACTTCAAGGCGTGACCATACTAAACATCAATGAACTGGCGAACGCCGTCAAGTCTGTAGTTTTGCCTGCCGAACGCATGACCTTGAACATCTTCCAGGAAGGCAAGGAACACGGTCAGGGTGTGGGTTACATGGACGACGGCACGATGGTCGTCGTGGAGAACGGTCACGAGTTCATCGGCGAATACAAGGAAGTGGTGGTCACCAAAGTGTTGCAAACTGCCGCAGGCCGCATGATCTTCGCCCGCGTGGAAGAGGACAACGGGAAGAGGAAAAAATAGTTTTATAGTCTCGTAGTCAGATGGTCGCTTAGCCGCCGCGCGATGCGACCATTTGACTAATGAACTATCAGACCATCCGACTAACTATGATCCGACTTTACAACACCCTCACTCGTAAAAAAGAAGATTTCCAAACCATCGAACCGAACTCCGTCAAAATGTACGTCTGCGGTGTGACGGTGTACAACGACGCGCACGTCGGTCATGCCATGTCTGCCATCGTGTTCGACATCATCCGCCGCTATCTCGAATATCGCGGCTACAACGTCCGCCATGTGATGAACTACACCGACGTGGACGACAAGATCATCAACCGCGCCAAACAACTCAACGAAGACCCGCTTAAATTATCACAACGTTACATCGAAGACTATGCAAATGACCTCAATAATTTAAATGTATTGCCTGCCACATCGAATCCGCAGGTGAGCAAGACCATGCCGCTGATCATCGAATTCATCCAGGGGCTGATCCAAAAAGAGGCGGCGTACGCCGCCTCGAACGGCGATGTCTATTTCAGCGTCACCAGTGACGACGATTACGGCAAACTCTCCGGGCGTAAACTCGAAGACATGCAAGCCGGTGCGCGCATCGAAGTGGGTGAAGCAAAAAACCACCCGATGGATTTCGCGTTGTGGAAAGCCGCGAAGCCCGGCGAAATTTCATGGGACAGTCCGTGGGGCAAGGGTCGCCCCGGCTGGCACATCGAATGTTCCGCGATGAACCTCGCTGAACTTGGCGAACAGATCGACATCCACGGCGGCGGCAACGACCTCATCTTTCCGCATCACGAAAACGAGATCGCGCAGACCGAATCCTACACAGGCAAACAATTTGCGCGCTACTGGATTCACAACGGCATGCTGCAACTCGGCGGCGAGAAGATGTCTAAGTCGCTGGGCAACATCGTCAGCATCAAGGATTTTCTCAAGACGCGCGATGCCGACGTGATGCGGATGCTCGTGTTGATGGGATCGTACCGCGCGCCGCTTATCTTCAACGACGAAACACAGGATGCCGCGGAGAAATCGCTGGAACGCA
>DAOTZF010000281.1:0-36456 GCA_034434415.1 Anaerolineales bacterium
GGGTTGACGTATCTGCGGGCGCGGTACTATTCGAGCGGCGATGGGAGATTCCTGACGCGGGATACGTGGATGGGGGAGTACAACCGTCCGCTGTCGCTGAATCGGTGGATGTATGTGGAGGGGAATCCGATTAACTATACAGATCCATCAGGTTACGTTTCATGCCTGACAACTGCAGAACGATTAGAGACTGCAAAAAAATATGTACCGAAGTCCCTTCTTGGGTATCAAATTAAAGATGTGCTGAATACATATACGGCGGCAGCAATAGCTGTGCAGTGTTACGGGCTTGCATTAGACGCTTTTGCAGGTGAATATGACGGGCAAGGTATAGGCCAAATATCCAGCAAGCAAGCCTCAACTCCTTATGGAGTTGCAATGTACGATGACGCTGGAGATTTTCGCGGGCATGGCACGCTATGTTATATCGTAAATAAAACTATCGGCAATCTCAGTAACATTTCCTGCACAGTCTGTAAGACCGAGGATCAAATGATTGCAGAATATGGGACGGGAAACTTTCAGCTTGAGCCTGTTCACGATCCTACTATCCCTAGCTGGGCCGTGGAGCACCTAAGACGCAGAATGAAAATGGTGCTTGACGAGTGTAAGGGCAATAAAGTGGATTGCTCTTTGGAGGACAAGTTCATAATTGCTGCTCTAGCCCAGAACGGCCCGGGGTTTTCTAAAGATACTCTTACAAAAGATGTATTAATTCCAAAATTCTTGGTCAATAAAAAGATACAATGGCAAAACTGGTACAGCCAAATACCAAGAGCCAGTAAAACTAAGAAAGAATATCCGAAGCAACTACGAGAATTCTATGACTTTATTGTGAAACTACACAACGATGGATACTGGTTGCCTGATGATCTTGACCTAAATGATCAAAACATTATTTGGTTGAAAAGTCAATGATGAGATGGGAGTAAACATGAAAAGAAAGGGCTTTTCGCAGATAACGGCTATAGTTCTGGTTATTGGGATTCTTGCGAGCATCATTTCCTTCTTCCAATATGTCGGTTACAGACATAATTGGTATATTCCTGAGTACCCCACAGAGGCGCTGGATAATGAAGTCGTTTATTCAATAAATCCAGAAACTATTCTTGCATCTATAGGGCAGAGTGAGACTGATATGTTCCAACCCGCGCCTATCCTTTCTAACGAAGACATCCCTCCAAAATGGTCTGCAGGTTCATTTAGTTTCGATCAAAATGATTTGTTAATGATTATTGATGCCCTGCATCAATTTGTGTGGAAGGAATCTTTAAAGGATTGGAAATTAATTCGCGCAAGCTTCTTACTGGATCAATGCCAGGATATGTCTGCCGGTTTTGATTACGCATCCATGTTCTTTTATCAACACATGAAAGACGACTACGGTGATAAATATCTTGTACATGGTCTCAAAGTAAATTTAGCCGCCGGCGAGGTGAGTGCAGGTGATCGCACTTTTGACTACACAGGCAACTGGAAAAGTTTGGATTTAGATAAGGTCAAAATCCACAGCGCTGATCTAGCACTGTCAACGGCTGAAGAATATGGTGGAAGAACATCTCGTTTGGAAATTCCAGAATGTAGCCGAATAGATATATTTCTGGCGCACGAAAGATTTGAACACAGTTTCCTTTCCCGCCCATTCGATCGCTATGATTATGGTTGGGATGTGACTTATTGGAGCAACGCCGCGAATCTTATTTTTGAAATCGTCATTGACCCCTATACTGGTGACTATAAAATTCTAACAACTGACCAGTAATTACGCCCACCCCCGGACAGCCTCCGCAAGGACCCGTCACCATCAATTACGTCTACGATCCCCTCTACCGCCTCACGGAAGCCAACTACTCAACAGGCGATTACTATCACTACACGTATGACGCCGTTGGCAACCGCCTCACGCAAACGACCCAGTTAGCAGTGACCAGCTATCAGTATGACGTTGCCAATCGCATCACAGATGTCAACGGCGTAAATTACACCTGGGACAACAACGGCAATCTGCTAAATGACGGGGTGAACACGTATACCTACGATTCCGCCAATAGGCTGACAGCCATCACTGGCGGGCAGACCGCGACCTACGCCTATAACGGTCTTGGCGACCGCCTCATCCAAAACGGAGTCAATTACACGCTCGATCTCAATGCTGGCTTGACACAGGTTTTGAATGATGGAACAAACCAATACCTCTACGGCCTTGGTAGAATATCCCAAGTGAACACAACCACCGAATACTTTTTGGGCGATGCGTTGGGAAGCGTGCGCCAACTCACGAACGGACAGGGCGAGATCACGCTGGCAAACGCGTATGAGCCGTATGGAGTCCTTGCCCAGTCCACGGGGAGCGCGCAGACGAGTTACGGGTTCACGGGCGAGTTCACCGATCCCAGCGGGATGGTGTATCTGCGGGCAAGATATTACATGCCCGGCGATGGGAGATTTATCACTCGCGATACGTGGATGGGAGATTACAACAGTCCGCTGTCACTGAATCGGTGGAATTACACTTTCTCCAACCCAATCAATTATTCTGATCCGTCAGGATATTGCACGGGATATAAAGGCATAGATCCGTTCATTGACACAGCGATGTCATTTACGGCGTTGTATCTACTTGATGCGGATCATTGGAGGGCTACTGGAGATTCGTGGAAAACGGCATGGAACACCTGTGTCGAGAGCTTTCAAAAAGCCAGCGCTGAATATCAGAAGGGTAATTATTGGCGAGCCTATCTTTATGCCAACGGATTTGTCGCCTCATCGCATCAGGCTGCTGCGCGGATCGAGCAGATCAACCGCGAATTGGATACTATCTGGTGTGAAGATGCATCGCTGGGAGATAGAATAGTTGCCGCACTGGATGTCGGTGCGTGGTCAATAGGGATTGCGTCATTCATTGCGCCTTTCGCACACGAAGGCTGGCTGGCTACAAAAGGAGCCATCAACAATACATATTTGAGTGGTCTTTCCATAGGGGTGCCGGATGAATTCCTGCCGCCATTTGTAACAGGTCAATGGATGAATTGGTCTGACGATGAAATTGCGAGATGGGTAGTAAGAACCAATGCTATTAACCCCAGTAATTCCCTTATAAATTGTGTAAACTGCGCATTCGCACTCGATCAAACTTTTGGCGGAAAGTTTACAGTTGCTTTGAACAGCCGATTAAAGTTAGAATCGCAGATGGTTAGAGAATATTCAAATTATTACGGTAGCACCGCTACTCAAGCATTCATGCGCCAGCAAGTCAATCCATCCATCATCATTGCTAATTTAAACCAAGTTGGAAATGGAGGTAGAGGTATTGTAGTTGCGTTCCCAAGATACGGTGATGGCCATGTGTTCAATGTTATTAATGTGTATGGTGAAATATTGGCAGTAGACTCACAAATGAAATTACTGATGCCGCTCGAGCGCTATGTGACACAAAGTAATTTCGTTGAATTCTACTTTCTTCTTACTGCAAGGTGAAAATATGATAACCTATGAGCAAGCTAGACTAACGGCACTTACACATATAAAACCGTACGAAACACAAAGAAAAAGGGAGTTTCCTGAAGATAGTCTTGTTATAGAACATTCAAGCGAATTTGAAAATGGATGGTTTTTCTATTTCAATTCGAGATTGTTCTTGGAGACACGCCAGGTTGCTTATCGCTCTTTGGGATTAGGTCCTGTTCTTATCGGTAAGAAATCAGGTGAGGTTTTCCAGGCGGGGTCAGGCGGAAATGAAGACTACTGGATTGCGAAATTCAATGAGGAGTATAGGAAATAGTGATCTCTTGATTGGTAGTGTGCCACTCACAACACTTAACCCTACAATTCCGCCAACAAACCGACCTCCCTCAGCGGCGGGCAGACCGCGACCTACGCCTATATCATCCCCGCAGGGGACAACGGTCTCGGCGATACGACAAACCTGCCCAACCCTACAACAGCCCATTCTCCAGTCTCTAATCTCCAATTCTCCCCTCCGCAACTCACAAATCCGCAAACCTCCCCCAATTACCCCGCTTGCGGGCGTGCTCCCGCCGCGAGTCGCCTTGATCACTCGAAAGTTTTCGTATGATAGAATACTGGAAATAATATGAATGCGCAAAACATCCTGAAAACCCGCCGCAAGGAAATACTCGAGATCGCCTCGCGCAATGGCGCGGTCAACGTGCGCGTGTTCGGTTCCGTGGCGCGCGGGGAGGATAGACCCGATAGCGACATTGACTTCCTGGTTAATCTCGAAAGTGGCAGAAGTTTGCTCGACCTGGCTCGTCTCTTGAGGGAATTAACCGACCTGTTGGACCATCCTGTGGATGTTGTGACGGAAGCGGGGCTTCGCCCACGCATAAAACCACAGGTTTTGAAAGAGGCGCGTCCGCTATGAGAGGCGAACGTGAAAGGTTGCTCGACATTCTCGAGGCGATTGAACGAATCGAAAAATATGCCGCAGAGGGAAAAAACGCTTTTGAATCAGATGAATTGATACAGACCTGGATCGTCCATCACATTACCATCATCGGCGAGGCATGCCGCTCCTTGTCTGCAGAATTTCGAGCCCGTCATACAAATGTCCCCTGGGCTGATATTGTCGGAATGCGCAACATTCTCGTGCATCACTATTTTGGGATCGATACCGAGGCGGTCTGGGGAGTTGTCGAACACGACATTCCAGATTTGAAACTGAACATACAATCAATACTCAAAAATATTGCGTGACGGGAATGCGTGATAGGCATTATGTGTCGCTTTGAGTCACATAGGGGACAAGGGTCTTGGCGATAGGACAAACCCGCCCAACCCTACAACAGCCCATTCTCCAGTCTCTAATCTCCAATTCCCCCAACCCACAAATCCGTAAACATTCCCCAATTACCCCGCTTGCAGGCGCGCCCTCGCCGTGATACACTCCTGTAAATTATGGCGAAAAGCCTCCTGCTCGTCACCAGCGATCAGAACTTCGCACGAGTACTGCTTCAGGGGTTGACGCAGGAAGGCTTCAGCGTCCACGTGGTCAACAGGAAGGCAGAAGCCGTTGTGCGTGCGGACGAGACCAACCCCTCGCTCGCCTTCCTCGACCTCAGCCTCGGAGAACGAGCCATCGCCGAGATCGGAAGCGCCCTGCGCACGCTCAAACCGAACCTCAGGCTGACACTCTTCTCGGACGCAGATACGCCTCCCGCGCTGGACGAACTCCGCCCGTGGACTCTCCTGCGCAAACCGTATTATTTACCGGAACTTGTCACCATGATCAATCAGGACTCGACTCCCCTCTCCAAACCCGTATCGCGCCCCACACAGACTGGCGATCCAGCACTTCCGTGGTTGCAGGATGTGACCAAAGCCGCGCAACACCTCACGCGCCTCACACTTGAATCGTCTGCGCAAGCCGCGCTCATCACCCGAGCCGACAAAATGTGGGCATACGCCGGTGGGCTCGAACAAAACGCCGCAAAAGAACTGGCAATGCTCGTCACGCGTCACTGGGACGGGCAAAAGGGCAGCGACCTGCTCCGCTTTGTGCGCCTCGAAGCGACCAAAGCCGAACACATGCTCTACGCCACGCGTCTCGCCGATGATGTAGTGCTTGCCCTTGTCTTCGATGCCGAAACCCCGTTCAGCACCATCCGTTCACAGGCGGGCAAACTCGCAGATTCGCTGTCGCTTTCAGAGGCGGATGAAATGCCGCCCATGCTGAATCAAACACCCGCTTCGTATGAAGCGCCGACCCAGTTCATGGATGAAGGCATGGAAGAAGACATTCCTTCCATTTCAGATATTCTTTCGGACGTTCCGCCTCCCACCCCCGATTCGGCTGTCTACCCATTGCCGCCGGATGCCATCGGGACGCGTCCCTCCGCGCCCGCCCGTTCCAATCAATACAGCCGCGAGAGTTCGCCCGCTGTCCGCGTGGACGAACTGCTCATTTCGAATCAAAATCTCGAAGAGACGGTCGAGCACGCCGTGAAGGATTTCGACGCGACCATGCCGTCGAATTCGCGCCCGCGACCCGAAACCCCGTTGCGCCGCCCCATCCCCGGCGAATTGGACGAAACCCGCCCGCACTCGATCACCGAGGTGGCAAGCCGCGTGATGCTCGAGCCGATCTCGCCCGGCTTATACAATTTAACATACGCGTGCCTGCTCGTGCCGCGTTTCAGTTCGCACTATCTCACCGGCGATGTTTCGGACCGGCTTTCTGAATGGTTGCCGCAAATTTGTATCGCATTCGGCTGGCGGTTGGAATATCTCGCCGTGCGCCCGGAATACATGCAATGGGTGACGAACGTCCCGCCCTCGGCTTCGCCCGGCTATCTCATGCGCATCATGCGCCAGCAGACCTCCGAAAAGATATTCTCCGAATTTCCGCGCTTGAAAAAGGAAAATCCATCCGGCGATTTTTGGGCGCCGGGTTACCTCATCATGGGCGGAACGCAGCCGCATCCACCGCAATTGGTGAAGAATTACATCAAGGACACCCGCACGCGGCAGGGATATTCCGACCCGAGGAAGTAACAAATGTCATTGCGAGGAGTGGCGCTTCGCGCCACGACGAAGCAATCGCCCCGCGACAAAAAATCCACAGAAATTGTGTTCTAAAAATGCCAGGCGCAGAGTATAATCTCTCTGCGTTTTGATTCTCCATGTGTCATGCACACGTACACCAATAGGAGATCAAACAATTCCGAGCCGTGCGCCTCAATTCCACAACCGGAATGTCAAACCTTTGGGATTGTTTCCGAAAAAAAATCCAGTTAACAGAGTCTCCACTCTCTATCTCCAATTCTCTATTCTTCTAATTACCATTTACGAATTACGGGTTTTCACACATGCCCCCCACCCTCTACCTCATTGACGGACACGCGCTCGCTTACCGCATGTACTTTGCCCTCACTGCCGTTGGCGGGAGCCAGCGATGGCAGACCTCGAAGGGCGAACCCACCGCAGGGATTTACGGATTCGCCCGCGAACTTCTTCGCATCCTCGAGCAGGAAAAGCCCGAATATCTCGCAGTCGCATTCGATGTGGGAAAAACCTTCCGCGACAAACTCTTCCCCGAATACAAAGGCACGCGCGAAAAAATGCCCGATGATCTACGTCCGCAGATCGCGCGCATCCGCGAGATGGTGGACGCGTTCAACATTCCGCGCCTCGAACTGGAAGGCTACGAAGCGGACGATGTGCTGGGTTCCGTCGCACGCATCGCGGCGGAACAGGGACTCGGCGTCAAGATCGTGACCGGCGACCGCGACCTGTTGCAACTCGTCAACAAGCGTACAGCGGTTTATCTCGCCGGTGACGACCAGACGTACATCAAAGATGAGGATGTGGTCAAAAAACTGGGTGTGCCACCCAAGCAGGTTGTGGATTACAAAGCTCTCGTCGGCGATAAATCGGACAACATCCCCGGCGTGGCGGGCGTCGGCGAAAAGACCGCCATCTCCCTGCTCGAAAAATATAAAACCCTGGATGGCATCTACAAAAACATTGACAAGGTCGAGCCGCGCTGGAAGACCAAACTCGAAGCCAGCAAAGAGAACGCCTATCTCAGTTACACCCTTGCGCAGATCAAAACGGACCTGAACATCAAACTCGATCTCGAACATGCGAAGGCGCATGACTTGAACGTCCCTGCTATCGAGGCGTTCTTTAGAGAAATGGAATTCCGCACGTTGTTGAAGACGCTCGAAAAACTGACGGGGCAACCGGTTTCCGCAACTCCGGCCGCGGCCGCGCCCAAAGCGGGCGGTCAACTATCCATGTTCGCAAACGAACCGCAAGTCATCACACCGAAAGTGGATTCGAAGATCACCGTTAATGTCATTGACACCGAGAAAAAACTGGATGATCTTGTAAAAGAATTGAAAAAGGCGAAAGTCATTTCGTTCGATACAGAAACAACCTCAACAGAAGAAATGAGAGCCGATATGGTCGGCATTTCGCTGGCAGTCAAAGAGGGTGAAGGATATTACATCCCTATCGGTCACAGCGCGGGGAATAACCTGCCACTGAAGAAAGTCGTTGCCGCGCTCGAAGGACCGATGACAGATGCAAAGATCGGAAAAGTCGCGCACAACGCGAAATATGATTACATCGTGCTGGCGCAACATGGATTAATCGTCTCGCCGCTTACCTTCGACACCATGCTCGCCGAATTCATCGTTGACCCATCATCGCGCAATCTCGGTCTGAAAAATCTTGCCTTCGTCAAACTCGGTGAAGAGATGACGCACATCGAAGAATTGATCGGCAAGGGCAAAAAGCAGATCAGCATGGCGGATGTGGCGATCGAGTCCGTTGCACCGTATGCGGTGGCGGATGCCGAAACCACCCTGCGACTCATGCCCCTCGAAGAAAAAGAACTCAAGCGTGTGAACGGCGAAAAACTGCTCGAAGAGATCGACATGCCGCTCACACCGATACTTGCCGACATGGAAATGACAGGCATCTCGCTCGACCTTCCATTCTTTGCCGAGATGGATAAGGAATTGACGAAACGACTTTCTCAAATTGAAAAGAAAGTCTACGATTCTGTTGGCAAACCGTTCAACATCAACTCCACGCAACAACTTTCGGATGTGTTGTTCAAAACGCTCGGGCTCGAACCACCCGACAGGGGCAACAAGACCGCCAGCGGACATTACTCCACGGCGGCTGGTGTTTTGGATGAACTGAGCGGCAAACATCCCGTTGTAGATCTGGTACTCGAACACCGTGAACTTTCGAAAATAAAATCCACATACGTGGACGCATTACCCGTAGCCATCAATCCGAAGACAAACCGCGTACACACTTCCTACTCGCAGATCGGTGCGGTGACGGGACGACTCTCCTCCAACAACCCGAATTTGCAGAACATTCCGATTCGCACCGAGACGGGACGCCGGGTCCGCAATGGATTCATCGCGGGCCGGGGCAACTGGCTGCTCTCGGTGGATTACTCACAGATCGAGTTACGCATCGTCGCGCACATGGCTCAGGACGAGGGAATGCTCGCCGCCTTCCGCGCGGACGAGGATATCCACGCCACCACAGCCGCGGCAATTTACAACGTCGGGCTCGATGCGGTGACCAAGGAGATGCGCCGCCACGCGAAGGCGATCAACTTCGGTCTGATTTACGGCATGTCCGCCTTCGGTCTCACGCGGTCAACCGACCTGACATTGGCAGAAGCAGAGAATTTCGTCAAAGCCTACTTCACGAAATTTCCCGGCGTCAAAAAATATCTGGATGGCATTCGCAAACAAGCCGCACAGCAGGGATATGTCGAAACGCTGTTGGGTCGACGACGATATTTCCCCGCATTGCAAGGCAAGACGAATCCGCAAATGAAAGCCCGCGAGGAACGCGAAGCCATCAACGCACCGATTCAGGGAACGGCGGCGGACATCATGAAGATCGCCATGTTGAAGATCCCACCCGCGCTGAAAAAGGCGAAGCTGAATGGAAAGATGCTTCTGCAGGTGCATGATGAACTCGTGCTCGAATGTCCGAAAGACGAACTGGAGAAAACCGCCACGCTCGTCAAGGAGACGATGGCGAAGGCATACGAACTGGATATCCCCCTCTCCACCGAGGCACGATACGGACCGAACTGGGGTGAAATGAAAACGATTTAAAGGCATAGAAACACAAAGGGCACGACGGACTCGAAGGAAATCAGAATGACTTTGGTTTTTTCTTCCAAGCTGGGAATTGCGAAAATCAGTTCACCGGATCGGCCACAACTCCTTCAGGTGGAAAACCTTTGTGCTCTTCTTGCCCTTCGTGGTAATAAAACAGGACGATTGCAGGAGGGGATTAACTCCGCCCCTACGTTATAATTGAAACATGCCCGGCAACGAAGACATCTTCCAAAAAGCAATGAGTGAGGGACATTCCGCCGCGTGGGATCAGGAGTGGAGCAAAGCCGCGTCCGCGTATCGCAAAGCCCTGCAGGAAATGCCCGATCACCCCAAGGCATTGAACAGCCTCGGGTTGGCGTTGTTCCAACTGGGCGAATACGAAGAGGCGCTGCGAACGTACAAACGCGTCGCGCAAATTTCTCCGCAAGACCCGGTACCGATGGAAAAACTCGCTCAACTGCTCGAACGGACCGGTCACCTCAAGGAAGCCATCGACGCGGCAACGCGCGCCGCCGAACTCTTCCTCAACCAGCGCGACGTGGACAAAGCCATCGAGAACTGGGTGCGCGTCACCACCCTCGACCCCGAAAATCTCGTTGCACATTCGCGCCTCGCGCTTGCCCATGAGCGTCTTGGGCACAAACCGCAGGCAGTTTTTGAATACATCAACGTGGCAAGTCTTGTGCAACGCACGGGCAACATGGAAAAGACCAACGAGCTCATCAACCGGGCGTTGCAAATCCTGCCGGAGAGCGCTGAGGGAAAACAGGCACAGACGATTCTCCGTTCGGGACAACTGCTCCCCAAACCCCTGCGCCCCAAAGGCGGGACAGGTCCCATCGCGATGGCGCAGGTCAAGCAGTTGGACAAGCAAAAGCAGGAAGCCGATTCCGGCCTGGACCCAATCGCAGAGGCGCGACAAAAATCCTTGACGCGCCTGGCAGAGATCCTCTTCGAATACTCCAGCGACGACGGCGCGGCTGTACAACAACGGCGCGGATTGCAGGCGCTCATGCGCGGCACCGGTCAACTTTCGATGCAACAATCCGAGCAGACGAAGGTGGTGTTGCATCTCGGTCAGGCGATCGACGCGCAGACGAAGGGCAACGACGCGCAAGCCGCGGAAGAACTCGAACATGCTCTCGAAGCGGGCTTCAATCATCCCGCGTTATTCTTCGACCTCGGGTTGATCCGCTCGAAGATCGACCGGCACGAGTCGGCATTGAGGCAACTTCAGCATGCGGTGAAACACAACGACTTCGCGCTCGGAGCGCGTCTGCTGATGGGGCAGATCAACCAAAAGTTGGGACGACTCGGTCCCGCATCCATCGAATATCTTGAAGCGTTGAAGATCGCCGATACGATGGTGGCACCCTCTGAACAAGCCGACGAGATCCGCCAGATGTACGAACCGTTGATCGAAGCGCAGGCGTCCGTCACCGATGATGCAGTGCTCAAACGCTTGTGCGAAAATATAAACGACATGCTCATGCGAAAGAATTGGCGCGATCACCTGCACAAAGCGCGCGAGGAAATGCAACGATCGAACGAGAGTGACATGCCCATGCCGCTCGCGGAAGTGATCATGCAAGCACAATCAAGCGCGGTGCTGGATGCCATCAATCACGTACATCAACTGGCGCGCGGGGGGCAATTGCGAACTGCCATGGAAGAGGCATACTATGCGCTTGTCTCCGCCCCAACCTACCTGCCGCTTCACACGCTCATGGGTGACCTGCTCGTGCGCGAAAATCACACACAGGAAGCCATCGCAAAATTCATGACGGTTGCGCAAGCATACAGCGTGCGCGGCGAGTCGGCACAATCTGCCAAGATGTTGCGGCGTGTGGTGCAACTTGCGCCCATGGACATGGCAGCCCGCACAAAGCTCATCGACCAGCTCGTCTCGCGCGGACAGGTGGATGATGCCATCCGCGAATACATCGAACTCGCCGACATCTACTATCGTCTCGCGGAACTGGATATGGCGCGCAAGACCTACACCACCGCGTTGCGCGTTGTCCAGCAATTCAACGCCGATCGCACGTGGAATGTTCACATCCTCCAGCGCATGGCTGATATTGACATGCAGCGCCTCGACTGGAAACAAGCCATCCGTGTGTACGAACAGATTCGCACGCTTCGTCCCGACGATGAGGCGGTTCGAAAAAATATTATTGACACCAGTTTCAAACTCGGTCAATCTGCACAGGCGAACGCCGAGATCGAAAGTTATCTGTCTTATTTACAATCGAGCAACCAAGACGCGCAGATGATACCCTTCCTCGAAGACTTGATCACTGACCGCCCTGATGAACCCATTCTCAAGCGCGCGCTGGCGCAGGCGTATCAACAAGCCGGGCGGGTCGAAGATGCCATCAAACAACTCGATTCACTCGCCGATTCGTTGTTGAACACCGGAAGAAAAGAGGAGGCGATGGTGATCGTCAACCAAATCCTCCTGCTCAATCCCCCGAATGCCGAACAATATCGGCAGTTGTTGAGTCAAATACAAACGTAAATCTGATCCCGCCCATTCCATGAGGCGGGATTTTATTTCGCCTCACTCTCGCTTTGGCTTGATTCGGTCTAGTCGGCGTCTCACGCCCCGATGCTATAATACGCTCGTAGCGCAAGACGCTTTGCGTATCTTGCGCTACAGACTCTTTTTCATGGAGGGGCAATCATGCCTCAATCCCAAAACCGGGCTGTGATGAACTGGCTGATCGTCTTCGCCTTCGTTGTGGCATTCCTTATCGTCTTTGGTGGATTCGTCCGACTCACCCGTTCGGGTTTATCGATTACGGAATGGAATCCGATCAGCGGAACGGTTCCTCCTCTCAATGAACCGGCCTGGCGGGAGGAATTTGCAAAATACCAGCAAACACCCGAGTTCAAACAGGTCAATTTCAATATGACCCTCGATGAATACCAATATATCTTTTGGATCGAATGGATTCATCGGTTCATCGCGCGTCTCGCCGGGCTCGTGTATGCCGTTCCTGTTTTTTATTTCCTGTTCAAGAGAACCATCCCATGGCAAGAATTCGGCATTTATTTTTTGATGGGGATGCTCTTCATCTCACAGGCATTTGCGGGCTGGGTCATGGTTGCCAGCGGACTTGTGGATCGCCCGTCCGTAAGCCACTTCAATTTGACGATCCACCTCCTGCTCGCATTAATTCTCTTTGGGCTTGCGTTGTGGACTGCGCTGGGACACAAATTCGGTTTCCACGAACCCGGCGCAAAGGTTAGATGGTCCCTTCCAACCAAACTGGCAGTCACATACTTTTCCCTGCTGGTTTTGCAGATCACCTACGGCGGCATGACCGCCGGGTTGAAGGCGGGTCATGTTTCAGATACATGGCCCCTCATGTTCGGCAAACTTATCCCGCCCAACCTATTCAGTTCTTTCATCAACCTGTTCGAGTCGCCAGCAACCATCGTCTTCATCCATCGCTGGATGGCATGGCTGGTACTGATCGCGGCGGTAGTTATGTTTTGGCACGCGCGGAGGCAAAACTATCACGGCGAGATCAAGAACGGGTTGATCCTGTTAGTGGCGGCGGTGGCTTTGCAAATCATTCTTGGCATCCTCACGATACTATCTTTTGTTAACATCGTAATTGCCTTGCTCCACCAAGCCACTGCGATCGTACTATTTGGGCTGGGTGTATTTTTCATCCACCGCTTTCGGGCGCTAGACGAAAAGGAGTTGTGATAATGAAAAAATCATCCCTCGCTATAGTTCTACTCACCACACTCGTGATGGCATCATGCGCAGGCAACAGCGAGTCACAGGATGCAGGCGCGCTCGAATCCGTTCCCACGCAGTACGCCGGGTTGACCAACCCTCTCAGCGCGGACGCGGCAAACGATGGTGCGCTGATCTTCCAGGGATATTGCGAATCCTGCCACGGACCACAAGGTCGCGGCGACGGATATGCCGGTCAGAGCCTTGACCCCAAGCCAAAAGACCTTTCCAAGTTAGAGGCAATCGCTAGCGACGATTATCTGTTCTGGCGGATTGCAGAGGGTAAACCCGGCACATCCATGGTCGCCTGGAGAGGGATTCTTGAAGACGACCAAATCTGGCAGGTGGTTGCTTTTATTCGTACCCTCGAACCTTAATCTCGCGGAATAAAAAAGAGCGACGCTCGTGGCATCGCTCTATTTTATTGTTTCCTGTGACGCGCATATAACGTAAAACCGATCGTGCCGAGCGCCAAACCTGATACCGACGCGCCCCACGAAAAGAAATTCAAAAAGATCGTGGATTCCAACAGGCGGATCACCATCATGAATGGCAGGACAATGCCAGCCAACATAAGGAATACACCGAACGTAAGCAGGAAGCGTGGGTCTCTCATTGCGGCTGATACAACCAGCAAGCCACGAAATGATTCGGCTCGGGCTCGAATTCCAGCGGTTCTTTTTCATCGCACAACCCCGCGATGGCTTTTGCGCAACGCGGGTGGAAGCGGCATCCCTTCGGCGGATTCACCAAGCTCGGCGGCTCGCCCGGCGGCACCTCCTTGAACGATTCCGAGTTGCGAAAATCCGGGTCCGATGTGGCGGCGAGTAACGCATGGGTGTAGGGGTGAAGCGGGTTTTCCAGAAGGCGGCGCGTGTCCGCTTTTTCGATCAGATTGCCTGCATACATCACAAATATTCTCGCTGAAAAATATTTCACGGTCGAGAGATCGTGAGTGATGTAGATCACCGAAAGCCCATGCGCCTCCTGTAATGCGTGCATGAGCTTCAGGATCTCGACACGCACGGATGCATCGAGCATCGATACCGGTTCATCGGCAACGATCAATTTTGGTTCGCGCAGCATCGCGCGCGCGATGACGATCCGTTGTTGCTGACCGCCGCTCAACATGTGCGGGAACTTCTCCAGGAAATCCTCCACGGGATGAAGTTTCACCTCGCTCATCACCTTGTGGATGCGCGATAATCTCTCCTCGGCATTCTTTACCCCGCTGATGATCAACGGTTCTTCGAGGATCTTTTGCACATTCATGAAGGGAGGCAACGCGCCGTATGGGTCCTGCTGAACATAACCGATCTTGAAACGGTAGCGGCGCAGACCCTCCCCGCTCAACTCAGATAAATTCTCATCATCGAAAACGATCTCTCCGCTCGTGGGAACGTTCAACCCCAGGATGGTTTTCATCAAACTGGATTTGCCGCATCCACTCTCACCGACGACTGCCACCGTCTCCCCTTCCGCGAGGTCGAAACTGACGCCATCCACCGCCTTGACGTAACCCGCGTGACCGAAACCGAGCCGGCGCAGTTCATACCACACGTGCAAATCATCGATGGAAAGTAAAGGTTGGGGTGCATTGATATCCTGTGTGCTCATGAGTACCTCTCGAAGGTCTGTGATCATCTCTTCTCCTAGGCGTGCAACCAACACTTGACCTTGCGTCCGTTCCTGCCGAAGACGGGAGGTTCCTCATCACATTTCTCGAAGCGATACGGGCACCGCGCCGCGAACCGGCACCCACTGGGCGGGTTGAGCAGACTAGGCGGCTGACCCGTGATGAACATCGGGTCCGATTCGCTTCGCAGGCGCGGCACGCTCGCCATGAGCATTTGCGAATATGGATGAAGCGGCGCGGGGAAGAAATCCCGCGCGTGCCCGGTCTCCACGATCTGACCAGCGTACATGATGGCAACCTCGTCCGCCAGTTCGCTGGAGGTGGCGATATCGTGCGTGATCAGAATGAACGACGTGCCAAGTTCGTGCTTGATCCGTTTCAACACGTTCATGATGTTGGCTTGGGTGAGAAGGTCAAGAGCGGAGGTTGGCTCATCGAGGACGATCAGGCTGGGGCTGGTAACAAGCGCCATCGCCAATGCGATGCGTTGGCGCATACCGCCGCTGAGCTCGAACGGGTATCGATCCACAAAATCCAACGGCACACCTACATGTTGGAACATTTTCCGAACAAGAGCAACAGCCTCAGTCTTGCTTATGCCAAGGTGGATGATCGCGGGTTCGGCAACCTGTTCCCCCACCCGAATGACCGGGTTGAGGGAATTCATCGCCGCTTGCGGCACCATGGAAATACCCACCCAACGCACATTTTGACGGAACTCTTCTTCGTCGAACTTCATTACATCAGCGCCTTGCAAATGCACGCTGCCTTCGTATTTTTCCACATTGCGCGGGAGGAGCCGCAACATGGCTTTGGCAAGCGAACTTTTTCCACATCCCGATTCGCCAAGGATCACGACGGCGCGGTTCGAGTCCAGTTCAAAGTCAACCCCGTCCACTGCTTGTACCGTGCCTGTGCGGGTCTTGAAATGCAGTTTTAAATCTGCGATCTGTAGGAGCTTGGTTTGCATCATGGGCGGTATTATGTCTCCCGAAGTTTGGGGTTGAAAATCCGATCCAACGCAAAACCGAGCATGGCGAACCCCAACCCGGTGACCATGAGCAGAATCGTCGGCTCCAGAATCCAATAGTAGTAGCCGCGGTACAGCGCACCGTTGCGATTGGCATCGTCGATCATCTTGCCCCACGTTGGCAGGACAGGATCGCCCAAGCCGAGTACAGCGAGCGACGCTTCGAGGAACACGAAAGCCGGCACCGCCGAAACCAACCCGGGTATCAACAGCGGAATCATGCGGGGAATCAAGTAAAGGAACACAATGCGTGAACCGCTCGCACCATAGGCGCGCGCCGCTTCGATGTACATGGATTCTTTCACTTGCAGAAAGATCGAACGAAAACTCTTGATGGCACCGGTAAAAATGGAAAGCGCTATGGTGGCACCCAGAATCACCCAGATGCTCCGCGAGTAAAATGTGCCAATCATGATGAGTATGGACAGGAAGGGCAGCACGAGATTGATTTCAGTGATTCGTTGGATCAACGCGTCAACCCAACCTGCGTACCACGTCCCGATTGCCGCAATGAGCATGGTCAAAAACGAGGAACCCACAGAGGCAATCAAGCCAAAGGTCAATGCCACAGGCGCGCCCCACAATAAGGGCACAACCAGATCCCGACGCGCCTGATCGGTGCCAGCCAACCCATAGACCTGCCCGTGAAAGACAAATTCAACATCGATCTTCGAATCGGGTTCGAAGGTCGTGCCAGTGATGAGGAGTTGGTAGGGTCCTTTGATCAGCGAACCAGTTTCAGGGTCCGAAAAGAGCGCGGCAATGATATCCTCTGACTTGAGGCGGAGTTTCAGTTTTTCATCTTGCGAAAAACGATATGCCTGATTCTGGATGACCGCCATGTTGGCTACCCGAATCGTCCGCCCGTCGGGAGTCATCCATTCAATGGAAAGAAAGGGTTGCTTCTCGGCATAACTGGATGTGATATACAGAATCATATCCTGCGGGTAGGTGTCATACGCGAAATCGAACGTGTAGTTGGCGAGCAATGTGGCGGTACCTTCTGCTCCCGGCGTAACTTCGCTTTCGATCCCTCCGTCGCTGGTACTCACCGCGAACGACTCGGCATATTTCTCACGCGAAAAGTAGTTGATCCACGCTGGGGCGGCGAATTTTGGATTTTTGTACCAGACTTCCTCCCCGCCGCGCCACAAGCGGATGGCTTCGTTGTAAGGAATCTTGATCATGGCGTAGACCGCAAGTACAACGAGCAGGAATACAACCAACGTACCGATGACAGCCGATGGGTAGTAAAGAAGTTGTCGTGTGAAATTTTTCAAGGCGTTCATTTCATTCACCGATCTTCACGCGTGGGTCTACGATCGAGTAGATAAAATCGAGAAGGAAGACGGTCATGGCAAGCAGATAGGCATAGATGATGGTCGAGCCGACGATGATGGGGGTATCATACAAACCGATCGCCTGAAAAAGTGTACGACCCAGCCCGGGCCACAGGAACACGGTCTCCGTGATCGTCGCGCCGGTCCATAGGGTGATGATGAGCAGTGCAAAATTCGTGATGATATTTGGCAGCGTGGGCCGCAGGATGTATTTTCGCTCGATATCGCGGGCGGGCAATCCCTTCGCCTTCGCCATGTCCACATAATCTTCGCTGGAATAGATGAGGAAGAAAGTTCGGTAATTGTAGATGCTGAGGAAAAAGGAACTCAACACCAGCGATAACGTGGGAAGGATCAAGTGTTTTAGCAGGCTCAAGGAATATTCGAACGCATTCGCCGGAGGCGGCGAATCCACCATCCCGCCGAACGGAAGCACCTTCAACAAAGCCGCGAAGATCAGTATCAGGAAGATGCCGTAAAACCACGGCGGTACGGCGGAGGTGGGCGAAAGCGCCACCACAAACTTATCCCAAAAATTCCCGTAACGGCGCGACAGGTTGAGGGCAAGCAGGATGCTCGAGAAAAAAAGAAATAACTGCGAAATACCCATCAACAACAACGTGGCAGGCAGGCGCTCGAGGAGAATCAAGCGGACCTGTTTTGAGCCCGCATCACTGGTCATGTTGAAGGCGCGCCCAAGTTGCAGGGTTAACGCGTTGGAGAGGTAACGGAAATTGCGCACCGCAATGGGCACGTTCAAACCCATACGATCCTCTTCTGCCGCGATCGTATCCTGAATTAGTTTCTGCCGCACTTCAGGTTGCATCAATTGCGCGGAGGGACTGTTGATGATGCCCTGCGTCACACGGTCACGGATCTCGCCTCGCATGATCGTGTCTACGAACCCGCCCATATTTGCAATTACGATCGTTAAATAAATGCCGATGACAACAGTGGCAAACAGGGATAATAACCGGACCAGTACATAGCGCGATACGCGCACAAACGCGCTATCCCGCACCGGTCGTTTTATGACGACATTTTCCGTGGTTGGATGGGTGACTACCGCCATGGCTACCTCACAAAAGGGAAGGGTTGCACAGGAGCGAACTTATGAGCCCGCTCCTGTGCATTGATTTAATCGCGGTGATCCTGAACTATGGAACCGCTACAAAGTCGAACGAGGTGAAGGATGGAATGGCAACCGAGTTGGGCACCACTGCCACTTCGAGTCTTGCTGAACCGGTCGGAAGTTTCGCGGTTTCCTCCGCGCTCAACGTAACCTGATACTGTCCGTCGGCAACGGCTGTTGCATCGCCCACAGAGACCACCGCCCCGGTCGCATCGTACAGGATGTACTTCACACGCACGATGTCAGCCTGCGGATAGGGCGCGTCCTTGAACGTGACGGTTGCATCGAATACCGCTTCTTCGCCCGATTTCACCTGCCCTGGCCCATCCAGGAACGTTGTCGCGAGTTTCGGCTCGCTGAACGCCGCCCAACGGTCGGCAAGATCCGGGAAATCTGCAAAGTGTTTCAGGACGGCGGTCTTCTCAGTCGTAAAGACCTGATCGAGATAGTACGGACCAGTCCCCACCCAGAAGTGACCGTGATCTTCATACCACTTCTTGAGGTTGGCATAACGCAGGTCAGCCTCTTCCTTGGTCACGAATTGACCAAGTGTGGGTTCGAACGGAATGTAGGATTCACTAGCCGCTTGATCGAGATATTTATTGAGGATCTCAAGGCTCGGTCCGCCAACCCAGCTGGTGTTTTCAACCTGCAGGTTATCAGCCTTGTCTGAGGTGTAAGCCAGCTCGCCAGCAGCTTCAGCCAAATTCGATACTGCCAGAACTTGCCAGCTGTTCTCGCCGGTCAACCCAAACGCCGACTGGGGCCAGAGCGGCGCAACGTTCAATTCAGCGTCGCCCACGTAGGCGTCGGAATATGATTCGATCGTCAATGGGTCGGTCGAGGTGATACGATAGCCTTTGAAAGCTACAAGTCCGGCATCGATCGAAAGCGCAAGTGATTCATCGTAAATGGCGCTTTCCGGTTTCCCGGGGTCAAAGCCCTGGATCATGTTCATCACAAAATCGCCGACCGATATGGGACTGCCATCGTGCCACTTGACCGTTTCAAACAGATCGTCCGGATAGACCACAACACTCTTCACATTCGCTGTCAGACCATCGGGGAATTTTTCACCCACGGTGATGAAGCGCTGTTCTGTGGCATCCCAATCAACCCACGCGTCTTCAGGAACGTCCACCTGAGGCACGGCGGTAACCGTCAACCAATCCAAATTCTGATTGATAGGCAGGCCTTCTTTATAGACCAGTTCCGCGCTGGCGATACGCTGCGGGTACGCGAGACCCGTGTACGGGTCAGCCATTAATCCACCGCCGCCGCCGATGTTCGATGTGCCCATGGTGGTGGCGCGCATCACGGATGCATCCCATACCCAGTTACTGCCGCCTACTGTATTCCATGGCTGGGTGTAGAGATCGTTCGTACCGACCTTCATCACGCCGCCTTCTTGATCTCTGAAGCGGAGGTTGTAGGGACCCACGTTCGTCGATTCAGGACCGGTGGCAAGGTCAAAGGTCACCTGCACATTCGGGTTAAAAGGCGCATACACCCGTTGGTCAATGACCCACACAAAGAGCGAATCTTCGAGGGAAAGTTCGAGTCCCCGAGCCATCATCGCGTCACGTTCCTCACGGGAGGAGTAATTCCCTTGTGCAAGATCGTCGCCAAGTTGTTGGAATTCAGGGTCGGATACGTTTGATATGAACGGTTCGCTTGCCTGAATACTGGTATTCAAATAGCTCTGTTGAAGGTTGCCGCTCTCATCGCGTAAGGAACCCAAACCGGCGGGGTTATACCCGGCGGTATACATGTGCCACAGACCGTCGGAGGCCGTTGTGCCCAGCCAGATGGGGAAGGCTTCTGAGGAAGTCTTGTATTGGCGGTCAATCGTGAAGCCCAGTGTTTCCAACTGGTTCGAAACGTAATCACCGATCGGCCGGCGTGTGCCATCACCATCAGAGCGGATGAGGAAGATCAGGCTGACCGGCTCGCCGTTAAATTGCCATTTACCATCTGCACCAAGTTCTGCACCCATGGCAGGCATTTCGGCATCGATCACTTCCTTTGCCCGTTCCGGGTTATAGGCATACTTGGTTTCAAGGGCGCGCGCGGTCTCGATCAAATTCGTATATTCCACCAATTGTGTGGTGATGGGTAAAAGTTTCGGCATCGAACCGCCCGCGTAGATCTCCTGGTTCACATAGTTGCGGTCGATCAACCAGTTCAACGCCTCGCGGATCTTGCGGTTCGAGAACGGATTTAGAACCGTCGTGTCAGTGAACACAGCCGGGTTCAAACTAACGCCGTAATAACCACCGAGGGATTGTGTGCTCGACAGATTCGCTTGTTGAATTGCAGGATAGACATCCGATGCAAGGTTGAAGGAATAGAAATCGATCGCACCGGCTTGAAGTTGCGAGATGGCTGAATCGCCGTCCACAACTGAAACATCGATCTCATCCAACCAGCCACCGCGACGTGTGGTGGCTGGAGCCGCCGGTTCCGCCGTAGGTTCAGCGGTCGCAACCGGTTCATCGGTCGCCGCGGCGGGCGGCTCTGTTGGAGCCTGTGTAGCCTGTTGCGGCGCACACGCCGCAAGCACAACGCTCAGGGCAATCAGCAGGCTCAATACATGATACAAACTCTTGTTTTTCATGCTCTTCTCTCCTAAAAAAAGAAAATGGTGTGAATAGATGGGCAGTCATTGAATCTTCGGTTTCCGAGCCACCTCCTTTTGGATATAGCCAGCGAGGCGGAAACCGGCTGCGTAGACCAGTCTCCGCCTCACGCCAACGGGTTGCTTTCTCTTGAGGAGATTCGTGAAAGCAAAGCAGATTCGCGATGCCGCCTGAAACACCAGGTCAAACCTTGGATTCATCAAAACGGCAATCATGCTAATCTGTTGTACATCTTACCCACCCGAGGAAAATCGAACATCCGCCGTGACAAGTATTTCTCACACACCCGATGAATGGTTTGCACTCCCCCTTACGGTACGGCAGACAAGTCTGCCCCGCTGAATATGCGATGGGGAAAAACCCCTCCTCCGAGGGGTATGTAAAGGCTTCCGCGGACTACGAAAATCCGGGCACAAGTTACAGGATAGGTCTATAATTACGCCATGTTTAGTGATTGGATTCGATATTTAGCGCGCGTAGCAGGCATATTCCTCCTGCTCATGCAGACTTCCTGCACTGCGACAGGAACGCCTCAAGCCGCGCTGGAGGCTGATTTCGCCTCGACAAACCGCCCCCTCTCCCCGAACCGGGTATCGCCCGAATCGCTACCTGAGATTTGCAACTGTGTTCTGCGTTTCGACACAATCGGCATCGAGCAGGGACTATCCCAAAGTTCCGTGCGAGTCGTCTTTCAGGATAGTCGCGGCTTTCTCTGGTTCGGCACCGAAGACGGGCTCAATCGCTACGACGGCTATAACTTCAAAGTTTTCAAGCGCGACCCCAGCAATCCTAAAAGCATAAGCGATGGATGGATTACAGCCATAACCGAGGATCAAAACGGCTATATTTGGATCGGCACACGGCTGGGCGGCTTGAATCGCTACAATCCATTTAATGGCGAGTTCACCCAATTTCAACATAGCGACGAAGACCCGACCAGCCTCATTGGAGACCAGGTCACAGCGCTTCTCGTGGATATTGAGAATCGACTTTGGATTGGAACCATGAACGGGCTTGACCGTCTCGACGTCAATACGCTATCCATCCGGCATTATCCTTCGATGGTTGCTCCTGTGGTCACCGACAGTGAATTTCTTGACAACCCAGAGATCGAAACCAGTCCCCAAACACCCTCGAGCCAGGAAAATCAAGAAATCAAATCAGAAAAACTGAGCAGCAGGAGCATCAGCGCGCTCTATCAGGATTCGGCCGGACAAATCTGGGTCGGCACCTACGATGGCGGATTAAATATGCTGGATGAACGCACCGGGTTGTTCACACATTACCAGCCAATCGCAGATAACCCCATGAGCATCAGCAGCAACACCATCACCGCGATCACGGAGGATGCGAACGGAAACTTGTGGGTCGGCACACAAAAGGGATTGAACTTGTTCAACGCAAGGGTCGGTTGGTTCAGGTCGTTCGAGCATAACCCGGGCGATGTGCGAACCATTGCGGACAATTCGATCAATGTCCTTAAAACCGATAGTTCGGGAAATCTCTGGATCGGAACATCGAATGGATTGGATCGCCTGAGCAAAGATCAGAGTTATTTTGTACACTATAAGAACAACCCATCGTTTTCGCGGAGCTTGAGCAGCAACCATATTCTTTCGATCTTCGAAGATCAGGGTGGTGTGCTCTGGTTCGGCACATTTGGTGGAGGTGTGAACCGTTACGACCGGCAGCGCGATAAATTTGCCTATTTTCGGCATGATTCCGAAAATCCGAACAGCTTGAGCGGTAATTTGATTTTCCCCATCGCCGTGGATCATCAGGGATATGCCTGGATCGGAAGCAATGGGCTGAACCGGTTCAACTGGAAGACTGGAGAAAATACGCGCTTTGAAAACGACCCGGAAAACCCGGAGAGCCTCAGTTCGAACCAGGTCAGGTCTATTTTTGAGGACAGTGAAGGAAATTTATGGATAGGAACGAACTACGGGCTGGATCGATTCAACCGCGAACAAAATACGTTCGAACACTTCCGCCGCGACCCCACCAATCCCGAAACCATTGGCTCGAATGTGATCTATTCCATTTTCGAGGATAGCAAAGGACAACTTTGGATCGGCACCTCTTCCGGTCTCGACCGCTTCAACAAAGCCACCGACACGTTTACCCATTTCCGTCCGTCTGCCAACGAACTGACTTCCCTGAGTGGAGCAAAGCCATCTTCGATCATCGAGGACAACGACGGGTTCCTATGGATCGGCACTTCAGAAAGCGGCTTGAATCGCATGGATCCAAAAACGAACCAATTCACGCGCTATCGCCACGACCCGAAGAATCCTGCCAGCCTGAGCAGCGACTCTGTCATGTCCGTTTATCAGGATACCAAAGGCAGGTTATGGATCGGGACCGCCGGCTCTGGACTGAACCTTTACATTCCAGAAACCGATTCGTTTACCCATTACGTGGAAAAGGACGGGCTTCCCAACGGGTTCATCTACGGCATCCTCGAAGACAGCGAGGGGCGCCTGTGGATGAGCACCAATTTTGGCATCTCTCGATTCGACCCGGACACTGAAACGTTCCGCAATTTCGACGCCGGCGACGGCTTACAAAGCAACGAATTCAACTCCAGCGCGTATGCAAAAGGCATCGAGGGAGAATTCTACTTCGGAGGTGTCAACGGGCTGACCGTCTTCGATCCGCGGGAGATCACCGACAGCCAATATCTACCGCCGGTCGCGTTGACATCGTTGAATAACGAAAACCAACCCATCGCGACCAACTCCAGCGTGGAAACCCTGCGAAGCATCACCATCACATGGCCCCAAAATTCGTTCGAGTTCGAATTCACTGCGCTCAGCTACGACCAGCCGGGCAAGAACCTCTATGCATACACGCTCGATGGTTTCGATACGAACTGGCATTTTATCGGAACCAAACGTGACGGGCGCTACACCAACATTCCCGGCGGAACCTACACCTTGTTATTAAAAGCCGCCAACAGCGACGGTGTGTGGAATGAAACCCCGACCCGCGTATTGGTCACTGTCATCCCACCGTTTTGGCAGACAGCCTGGTTCCGCTTCCTGCTCGGACTTGTGGCTGTGCTTGCCGTAGTCAGCGGTGTCCGCCTGCGCACAAAAACCATACAGGATCGCAACCGTCAATTAGAGCGACTCGTACGCGAACGCACGAGCGCGCTCGAAAAACGCAACCAGGAGATCCAGGCACTTTATCAGGCGGACGAACGCATCCTTCGCAACGTGAGCCTGCAACAGGTTTTTCAAACCCTTGTTGATGTAGCAGTGGATACCCTGAATGCCGACCGCAGCGTTGTCTTCGCATGGGATGAAAAACAAACCAAAGTGATACCACGCGTCAGCCGTGGTTTCTCACCCGAAACGCTCAAGTTGTTGGAATTCACAAAAGGCGAGGGCATCGTGGGCAAAGTCCTCGAAACCGGCGATCCCGCCGTGGTGAGACAGATCGAACTGAACAACCTCCGCGCCGATGTCCGTGAAGCAATCATCGCGGAGGGGATTCGCTCGTTCGTCCACCTCCCCATTGTTGTAGACAACAAGATCGTGGGCGTGTTCAACGTTGGCTTCACCAAACCCAATTTGATCGGTGACGATACCACGCGCCTATTTGCCGCCCTCACCCAGCGCGCCTCGCTTTCGATCGCGAACATGGAACTTTTCGAACAGACCAAGGACCTCGCGGTCATGGAGGAAAGGAACCGCCTCGCCCGCGACCTGCACGACTCAGCAAAACAAAAAGCCTTTGCCGCTCTCGCCCAACTGGGAACTGCCCGCGGTGTTCTAAATGGCAATGGCAACTCAGCCTCCTTGCACTTGATCGAAGCGGAGAACCTCGTCAGCGATGTGATTCAGGAACTCACATTCCTCGTGCAGGAGATCTACCCGATCGCGCTTCAAGAAAAGGGGTTGGGTCCTGCGTTGCGCGATTACATCTATGAATGGGAAAACCGCAACGATACTGCGGTGCAACTCATCCACCGCAATGACCGGCGCCTGTCGCTGGATATGGAGCAGGCGTTATATCGTGTCACACAGGAAGCGCTGGCGAATGTGGCACGTCACAGCCGCGCGCGCCGCGTGGATATCTCCCTGGTGTACAATAGCGACTCCGTGCAGTTATCTCTCTCGGACGACGGGTGTGGGTTCGATGCGAGCACCAAATCATACGGGATGGGCTTGAGGTCGATGCGAGAGCGCGTTAGCAGCATACATGGCACGCTCCAGATCCAGAGCGCGCCCGGGCACGGCACGCGCATCCTGATTCAAGCGCCGATCAAAAATTAGAAGGAGTACGACATGGGTTCAAAACATGATAACCGGATCAGCATCATCATTGTGGATGATCACGAAGTCGTTCGAAACGGTATCCGATCGTACATTGAAACGGTCAAAGATTTCCAAGTGGTTGCTGAGGCGGCTTCAGGTGAGGCGGCACTCAAACTCGTCTCGGATCACATTCCCGATATCGTATTGCTCGATCTCATCATGCCCGGCATGGACGGGGTGGAGACCACCCGGCGCATCAAACAGATCAGCCCGAGAACGCAGGTGGTGGTGCTCACTTCTTATCACGAGGACGCGCACATCTTTCCGGCGTTGAAAGCTGGTGCGATCTCTTATATTTTGAAAGATATGAAAATGGAAAAGCTCGTCGAGGCGTTGCATCGCGCCGCACAAAAAGAGGTGACCCTTCATCCGCTGGTGGCAGCGCGAGTACTTCAAAACATTCGCAACGGGAACGGTGAAGAACAGCCGCTATTCACAGAACTGACCGAACGCGAATTGGATGTGCTCCGCCTGATTGCCAACGGCATGACCAACAGCCAGATCGCGGAGAAACTGGTCATCAGCGAAAATACGGTCAAGGGACATGTGAGCAACATTCTCAGCAAACTGCATCTGGCAGACCGAACGCAAGTTGCAGTGTATGCCTGGCAAAAAGGTCTTGTGAACCGGGAACAGATCGGTCGAAAATGAACCAGGGCAGAAAAAGGACCGCAGAAAAGCAAGTTCTGCGGTCCTTTTTATTTACACTCGCCAATATTCTCCCCCACCGCCCTCACGCTTCATCAATCCAAGTCCAACCAATTCCCGCCGCAAGGTGGCAGTATCTTCATGAAAGCGCGACAGGATTTCATTGACGCGTTTTTCACTGTAGCGTTTTCCAACATCGAATGATTTCACCACATGGCGGAGGATGGCATCGAACTTCTTACGTTGCGATGGCAGTGTCTTCAAACTTCCATCGCGGCGGGAGTAATCCTTGATCACCTTGTTATCGTACGCATCGGCATCCACATCCGCGACGACCGTGGAAAGTTCTTTCTGCGAGAACATGCTCCGCGATTTTTCCTCAAGCATCTTCCGATCCAGTTGGTAGACACTGTAATAACTTTCAGCGCGTGATGTGACCAGTTCCGCCTCAGCCAGCCGTGCAAGATGATGCGAGATGGTCGGCGGCTTCAACTTCAACAGCGCGGCGAGTTCCTCCACGCTGTAGGGTTTTTCAGCCAGCAAACCGATGATCTTCAATCGGTTGGAATCCGCCAGTGCCTTGAAAAAGGTAACAAGCTCCTCGCTCATCGTGACCCCATCTTCAAGCGCCAGTATCTCGAGCCGTCACCTTCGCGCGCCATGAGGTCATGATCCACAAGGTAGCGGCGCAAGGCGGCTGTATCCATGTGAAAGCGGCGCAGGATGGTATTGACCTCTTTCTCGGTGTAGATCGCATCGAAAGCGAACGCATCCACGATGAAATTCAATATGACAAGCAAACGTTTCGTTTCCAGTGGAATTTCTCGGAGCGTTCCATCGGCATTGAGATACGCTTTTAATACCTTTCGGACATTCTCAGGTTTTTCATCGTATTGCGGACGACTGTCTTTCAACTGACCGCGCGCCATAGACTCGACAGCCTTCTCATCCAATTCGTACACTCCATCCGCTTCGCGAATCACACCCACATGAGCAAGAAAGGACAAATGCTGGAATGCATCCCGCACAGGGACGTGCAATTGTTCGGCGATCTCCGCCTGGGTCGCAGGCCCGCGCGCCAATACACCGATCACGCGCAATCGCTCGGCGGACGCCATCGCTTTGACAAAGTCCAGGACTTCAGGTTCGGGGTTCATATTCACACTCTCAATCTAATTCGATGATTATCGAATTAGATTTTAACGAGATTCCACCGGTTGTCAAGTCCGGGAGGACGCAGGCTCGATGCCCGAAAAAGGTTGGCCGATTTGGAATCAGCCATAACTGGGGTTGATTCGGAGTCCTCAGGTATAATTTGCCCGTAAGAGTCGGTCCCAATCCTATTTTTGGAGGTGCCCGTGGATCTCTCGAAGCACGCTTATTTTGAGGGCAAGATCATCCCCTTGTCGGAAGCAAAGGTCAGCATCGCCGCACATGCATTCCTTTATGGCACATCGGTTTTTGGAGGTATGCGGGCTTATTGGAACGAAGAGAAGAAACGTCTCTTCGTTTTTCGTCCCTATGACCATTTTCGCAGGCTGTTACACTCCGCCCGCATGATGGCAATGCAGACGAGTTATGATGAAGAGAGTTTAATTCAGTTGACGCTCGATCTATTACGGACGGACAACTGGAAACAGGACGTCTACTTTCGCCCCACCTTCTACAAAGCGGATCTTGGGATCGGTGTGCGGCTTCACGATGTAGGCGACGATTTTTGTATCTTCGTGATGGCGTATGAAAAATATGTGAAGAACGATTCGAACGCGCATGTCACATTTTCCTCATGGCGGCGCATCGACGATAATGTGATCCCTGCACGCGGCAAGGTGGCGGGCGCATACGCCAACTCGGCGCTGATCAAATCGGATGCGGTGCGCTCTGGATTCGATGAAGCACTGGTGCTCGACCAGAACGGGCATGTTTCGGAAGGCTCGGCAATGAACGTGTTCATGGTGCGCGACGGTGTGCTCGTCACGCCCCCGGTAACGGATAACATTCTAGAAGGTATCACCCGCAAAACAGTGATCGAACTCGCCCGCCGCGAGTTGGGCATCGAAGTCGTCGAACGATCCATCGACCGCACGGAAGTATTTGCCGCGGAGGAAATGTTCTTTACAGGAACCGCCGCCGGTATCACGGGCATCACCAAAGTCGATCATCGCTCCATCGGCAGAGGCGAAATGGGACCCGTAGCAACAAAATTGCGTGTACTGCTCGAAGATGCGGTACGTGCGAGGAACCCGAAATACGAACACTGGAATGTGGCTGTATGAAAAAAACGGCGACCCGATGGGTCGCCGCTTCATTATCTAGAATTAGTGGGGGATTAATTATTCTTTTTAAATCTCACCAGCACAAGATTCTTTGTGCAATCTGAAGAAGTGGGCACAGAGATCTTGTCTGAAAGGGGGATGCCGCTCAGGTCGACCAGTTGAACATATAAAGTAGTGGATGCAATCGGCGCATTGCCCAGTACGAACTCAAAGCCAGATTCACCGTACTCCTTGTTGATGCCGCTCACAGTCTGTTGCTCGATGGTCTTGCCATCCAGCGTTCCGCGCAGGACGACCACCTGCCCAATAATGGAACTGTTATTGGCGTTGACCACAGTGCCGCCAATGCCCGCCCAATTACAGGCAAAGTCCGGGTGGATTAAGGTGCTGTCCACTTGCGATGTGGATGCGCTGAACGGCGCTTTTGGTGTGTTGGTAGGCTTCTGCGTTCGGGTAGGTGTGTAAGCCGGTGTTTCTGTGAAGAAAGGAGTAAAGGACGGACGGGGTGTACTACTGGGAGTCGGTTGAATTGTCGGGCTGGCTGTCCATGTGGCTTCGAGCTGAATCGGAGTGATGGTCGCGGTGGGAGCTTGCGGAAGAAAAATCGACTTGCCCGGAGGCAATACATTCAGACTCGACCCCGGGTCAATGAAGATCAACCCAAAATACAGGACAAGACACCCAGTGGCTAACAACACCAACAGGGATAACATATCCCAGACCTGTATACCGCCGCCGCGGGGTCTTGAAGATTTTCCATCAAAATCAAATTCATCGCTCATCGAAATTGCTCCGCTTGATCCAATCTATTATTGTGGCGCAAGGACAATGCTTGCCTTGCCTCGCTCCTGCTCGACCCATGTTTTCAACGCCAGTTCCTGCAATACAAGTGTTGCATCAGGCGAAAGCGGCCGCGCAGGATCGCGTGCCAGGATTCTCAAAATATGAAATCCGACCTCCGTCGCGATCACATCGCTGTGCTCACCCACTGACAGGTTGAACGCGGCTTCCTCGATCGCGGGCTCCAACAAATATCCTCGCGGCACCCAGCCGAGATTGCCGCGCGTCACAGGGTCTGCATCGAAAGCCAGATCATCGAAATCCGCTCCGCCATTCAACTGGAGAAGAAAACTTCGAGCAATATCTTCATTATAGAGCAAAATCTGTTGAAGGTGGACTTGCTCAGCGGTGGCAGGTACGGATGAAATGATTTTGTCACGCATCCAGGCGGATTCGATCGCACGTTTCAACGCGGACTGGAAAGTTGAGTCGCTGTACCCGTGAGTCGTCTTCCACGCTTCGAGCGCGTCCGCTCCGCCGAGTTGTTCCGCCAGCGAATCGATGCGCGCCTGCAACGCATCATCATCCAACGTGAACCCATCTGCGCGCGCGGCTTGCGCAAGAAGCAATTGTGCGACGAGATCGTCGATCACCGCGCTGGTTGCCGCGGCCGAATCAACCGCATTGCCGAGTTCGGTCTGCGCGGCGGTGTAACGTGCGACCTCCGCGTCGAATTCAGCAAGAGTAACCCCCTCGCCATTGACGGTCAAAGCAAGAGGTTCAGAAGTAGCAGTCGGCGGCGCGGGTGTGAACGTCGCCGAGGGCGTGTCAACAGGTTGAACGGTGGAAACAGAAGCGCACGCAGAGAGTCCGAGTGCGAGGGTAATAAATATCCCGATGAATTTATTGCAGTAAAGACTCATTATCCCCAATTATAAATTAAATATGTAGGGGCGGACCTGCGTGTCCGCCCCTACATTATCGAACGGTTTAATAATCCATTCCACCGGGCGGCATGGCAGGAGCGGGTTTTTCCTTCTCAGGCATGTCGGTGATGAGCACGTCGGTGGTGAGGATCATCGCAGCAATGGACGAGGCATTTTCGAGCGCGCCGCGTACCACTTTCACCGGGTCAATCACGCCGGCTTCGATCATGTCGGTGTATTTGCCGGTGAGTACGTTGTAGCCGATGTTCTTGTTCTTCTTCTCGGCGGCTGTGCGGCGAACGGTGTCAATGATGACCGAACCATCCTGCCCAGCATTGGAGGCGAGCTTGCGAATTGGGGCTTCGAGCGCTTTCTTGACGATGTTGATGCCTACGCGGGTCTCGCTATCCTCGTCGCCGTTTTCTCTGGCAAGTTTATCGAGCTTGGAGGCGGCATTGATCAGAGAAATCTCGCCGCCCGGGACGATACCTTCCTCGACTGCGGCGCGCGCGGCAGAGAGCGCGTCTTCGACGCGGTGCTTCTTTTCTTTCATTTCGGTTTCGGTCGCCGCGCCCACGCGGATGATGGCAACGCCGCCGCTTAATTTCGCAAGGCGTTCCTGCAATTTTTCCTTGTCGTAGTCGCTGGTGCTCTTGTCGATCTCAGAGCGAATTTCCTTGATACGACCTTCGATGTCACTCTTCTTGCCTTTGCCACCGACAATGGTCGTGTTCTCCTTATCGGAGACAACCTTCTCGGCGCGACCCAGATCTTGAAGGGTGGCGGTTTCCAGTTTGCGACCGGTCTCTTCGGAGATGACGGTGCCACCGGTGAGGATGGCAATATCCTGCAACATGGCTTTGCGGCGGTCGCCAAAGCCGGGGGCTTTGATGGCGAGCACGTTCAACATGCCGCGCAGTTTGTTGAGGACGAGTGTTGCGAGCGCTTCACCGTCGACATCTTCGGCGATGATGACAAGTTCGCGCTTGCCGATCTGAACGAGTTTTTCGAGCAGAGGAACAATATCCTGCGCCGCGGAAATTTTCTTCTCGTTGATCAACACGTACGCGTCCGAGATGATGGCTTCCATCTTGTCGGCGCTGGTGATGAAGTAGGGCGAGAGGTAACCGCGGTCGAACTGCATACCCTCGACAAATTCCTGCTCGAACTGCATGGATTTGGATTCTTCAACGGTGATAACGCCGTCTTTGCCGACTTTATCCATCACATCGGCGATCAACCCACCGATGCCTTCATCTGCCGCGGAATTGGTGGCGACAGAGGCAATTTCCTCTTTGGTATCAATCTTGACAGCCATCTTGCGGAGTTCTTCGACAACGGTGGAAGTAGCCAGCTCAATGCCATGCTTGATGAGCATCGGATTGTAGCCTGCTTCGAGGGCTTTCAAGCCTTCGTTGACAATGGCATGGGCAAGGACGGTCGAAGTAGTCGTGCCATCGCCGGCGATATCGTTGGTCTTGGACGCGGCTTCCTTGAGCAGTTGCGCGCCCATGTTCTCAAACGGATCCTCGAGCTCGATCTCCTTCGCGACGGAGACACCGTCGTGCGTGATCGTGGGTGAACCGAATTTGCGATCCACCGCCACGTTGCGTCCCTTCGGACCTAATGTTGCGCCAACTGCATTGGCGACCATGTTCATGCCGGTCTTGAGCTTGCGGCGGGCGTCTTCTGAAAAGACAAGTTGTTTAGCAGCCATTTTTTATTCCTCCAGAATTAGCCTTCAACGATGGCTAAAATATCGTTCTCTTTGAGGATGAGCAATTTCTTCCCATCCACTTTCACTTCGGTGCCTGAATACTTTGCATAGAGCACTCGATCCCCAACTTTCACATCCATGGCGACGCGCTTTCCATCTTCGTCGCGCTCGCCGGGTCCAGCCGCCAGGATCTTCCCTTCCTGGGGTTTCTCCTTGGCGGTTTCGGGAAGGATGATGCCACCGGCAGTGATATCTTCCTGCTCGATGGGCTCAACGATCACGCGTCCGCCAAGGGGCTTCAACTTTAATTTGCTTGCCATACTCTGCCTCCTGATAGGATTTTGATTTTTTTGAATACTCAAGAAATTAGCACTCTTGGTGCCCGAGTGCTAACTGCAATCTTACCTATTTTGGATGGTCAAGTCAAGGGATTGTCAAAAATTCTTACGGAGTTCTGACGGAACCAGACCATAGACCGCAGAGCATGGTCGATGGTCTGTCGTCCATCGTCAGTAAAGCTACGGGCCCGGAGTGGCGGTCAAATCGGACATCACATCCCCCGCGCCCGGTGTGGAAGTTGCCGCTTCACCCGGGACAGTGGAGGCTGGTTCGCCGCCTTCCGCCAGCGACCTGCAGATGGCTTCCCCCGCCTGTACGATGCTGACGATGGTATCCCGTGAATCGAGATAGCCATCCGGGTTCGAAGTGAGCTCAGCCCGTACATCGCTCATCACCTGCATCGCCTCACCACATTTATTATCCCGCGGTCGGCTCAACGCAGACAGAACCGAGCCATAGGTGTAGTAATAAACGATGGTGTTCGGGGAAATGGCAAGACCCGGTACATCCACTGGGTTTTCGTTCAAATCTTCATAACAACGATCCAACCCGCGACCCATGCACGAATCTTCACCCGAACATCCGTAGGTGGCGCATTTCAACGAAAAGATGGAACCTTCGTAATTGCGCGAGCGAAAATAGATGATCCCCAACTGCCCGTAAATATCGGCATTGGTTGGCTGATACTCGAGCGCAGTTTGCACGTTTCGTGCAGCGATGAAAAATTCGCCCAGTTGGGAATACGTACGCGCGATGGACAAATGCGGTGTTGGGTCTTTCACCCCGATCTGCTCATTGATGCGCACCGCTTTGTCGAAATACTCCAGCGACTTTTCATACACCGGGCGCGCCGCTTCGATACCTTGCCGGTTCGACAAGTCAAAGGCGAGGGCTCGGTAATTCGCACCGGCACGGAGGTAAAGAAAGGTGAAGTTCGGCTCGATGGCGATGGCTTTGTCATATTCAGATATAGCCAGGTTGTATTGCCTCAATGATTCCAGCACGGACGCGTATACGCGGTGCACATCCATCAACGAATCGTCCTGAGTCAATGCCTGCCGGATATTTTGTTCCGCCTGATCCCACTTCTGTTGATCGACGAGTATTTCAGCATAATACGCCAGCGCGAGAGTGTTGGAACTATCCAGTTGCAGCGCGCGCAACGCGGATTCCTCGGCACGCCGCAGAAAGTCCTGAACCTCTTCCGTGGAATAAAAGTTCGAGTTGGCACTCCAGTCCAAAGTAAATGCACGGATGGCATGCGCGGTGCTGTCATCGGGCGCAAGTTCCACAGCTTTATCGGCAGAAGCGAGTGCTTCAAGCAAGCGAGCCTTCTTTTCATCATTGGTAATGAGGAACGCGGAGGAATAGGTCTGGATGCGCGCCAGCTCCGCCCACGTTTGGGCATTGCCGGGGTCCACGCGCACAGCCTCCTGGTAGGCTTGAATCGCCGCGTCCAGGTTGCCCGCAGTGAAATGAGCTTCTCCCTCCAACGTAAATGATTCACCGGCACGAGTCGGCGTTGGTGTGGGAAGGAACAACGGCTGAATTTCACCTTTGTCCATTTGCTGCAACATCCATACACCACCGAGCAGCATGATCACCCAAATGAACATGCGATAAATATTCGACTGCGGTTTGCGTTTGAAAAGCGGACGACGAGGTGCGATGTTCATGGCGTAGATACGGCTGATGGGGTTGCGCTCGGTTCAGCGACGACGGGTGTGCTGGTGGGCGGATTGGCAAGATTTTCCTGACAGATTCGAATCGTCTCGCTTGCCGCGAATTGAGCGTTTTCATCCGCTGGAACCTTCGCCTGGATTTCCTGCGCGATCTGCAACGCCTCGCCACAGTTGCCGGTGCGTGCAAGAGCAAGCCCAAATGTGTAATAGTATTCTGCAACTCGTATTTCGTTCGTCAATGGGAGACCGGTGATCGAATCGCCTTCCTCGGTCGTGCCGCCATCGATCGCGAGGCGCAATTGCTCCACCGCCTCCTGCCAGAAAAAGTTTCGATAGTACATCACACCGTAGTTGCCGCGCAGACCCGGATCCAGCGGATTGTTGTTCACGGCAGTCTCGGCATACTGCAATGCCTTGGCATATTCGCCGATACCAGCATAGGTGCGCGAAATATACAGATCTGGCAACGGGTCTGCCGGGTTGAGCACGTCAGCGCGTGTGAACGCATCGATCGCCTGATCTGAAACGCCGAGAATACGATAATTCAAACCGAGGCGAAGCCAGAGGTCGGGCACATCGTCATTGATCGCCAATGCGGCTTTGAATTCGCTGACTGCTTCTTCATAGTTTTGCGTGGCTTCCAGCAGAATCGCGCGCGCGCGATGCGCCTCCATCGTATCCGGCGCGAGGGCGAGCGCAACCTTCGATTCTTCGATGGCTTTGGTCGTGTTATCGAACGAACCCGAATTCACGAGGATCTCCGTGTGATACGCGTGTGCCAATCCATTGTTCGGGTCGATTTGCAGAGCCTGTTCGATCCATGTGAGAGCCTGCGAGTTATTCCCTTGCGCATCTGCCGCCCAGGCACGGATGGCAACCGCCATGGAATTATTCGGGTCGAGCAATAACGCGTTCTCCGCATTGGCTTGCGCCTCCACCGCCTGCCCCGCCAGCACCTGCACGCGGGCAATGGCTATGTATAACGATGGGTCCTGCGGTGAGGAACGGATGGCTTCCTGATAGGTCTCAATGGCTTGCAGGAATTTCCCATCGTTCATCAGCAATTCTGCTTCGGCAACATAGGCTTCGGGTGAACGCGTCGGCGTCGGTGTGGGCAGAAAAGGATTCGGCTGGGTCGGCAAATACACCTGATTGAAATAATATCCAAAGAGCAATACCAAACCGAACACTGCCCACCCGAAAATATTCGGGCGGCGTTTGCGGCGATTCATGCTCCACTTGCTGCTTCGAGGTAAATACATAATTTCATATTACCATCCGAACCAAAGCCATGCAAGCAGGTTCTTATTTGCCTCTTATCTATGCTAGAATTCACAAATGCAGTTTGACGTATTCACGTTGTTGCCCGAAGTCTTCCCAGCCTATCTTGAATCCAGCATTCTCAAGCGCGCCAGCGAACGGGGGTTGATCCATGTGCGCGTGCACAATATCCGCGACTTCACACACGACAAACATCACGTTACCGACGACACACCCTACGGCGGCGGAGGCGGCATGGTGATGAAACCCGAGCCGGTGTTCGAAGCGGTCGAATCCGTTTTGGGATTGGAGACAACGCCTCTTCCGCAGGGTGCGCCTGTCCCAATCATTCTGCTTACCCCGCAGGGACGCGTTTTCACTCAGCACGTCGCCGAAGAATTATCCCAGCATGAACGCATTGCCCTGGTCTGCGGACGCTACGAAGGTGTGGATGAACGAATCCGAGAGCATCTCGTCACAGATGAAATCTCGGTTGGCGATTATGTGTTAACCGGCGGCGAGCTCCCCGCAATGATTCTGATCGACGCAGTGTCGCGGCTCATGCCCGGCGTGCTTGGCGACCCCACCGGCGCAGAGGATGATTCACATTCGATGGGCTTGTTGGAATACCCACATTACACCAAGCCGCCGGAATTTCGCGGCTGGAAAGTGCCGGAGATCCTCCAAAGCGGCAACCATGCCAAGATCGAGCAATGGCGCAGGGAACAATCCCTGCTTCGCACCTTCAACAAACGACCCGACATGCTGAACAAGGCGGAATTGACGAAGGAGGATTTGGATTTCTTGAAGCGCATTGGATATGGATAACCCGGTTTGCGGACTGCGTATTAGGTAGTGCCCGAAACTTTCCTTATGGAGGCGACGATGTCAACACGATTGAATTACGGCAAGACCTTTTTGCTCGGGTTTGGATTCTTCGGCGTGAGCGTGGTGTGGGGCGTGTATAACGCATTCGTCCCCATCTTTCTTTCAGAGAAATTCGATATTGCGCCGGCGTTCATCGGATTCTTCATGACGTTAGATAACATCGCGGCGCTGTTCATCCAACCGCCGGTCGGCGCGTGGTCTGATCGTTTAAGAACCCCTCTAGGGCGGCGTATTCCCTTCATTATCATTGGCGCGCCGATCACCGCGTTGGCGTTTGGGCTGATCCCATTGGCATCGATCATTCCGATCTTTGTGGCTTGCACCAGCACCACATTATTGAGCGCAGCGTTGTGGCGAACCCCTGTCGTGGCGTTGATGCCGGACATCACCCCCTCCGCGTTCCGTTCGCAGGCAAACGGCATCATCAACTTCATGGGCGGGATAGGCTCGATCATCGCATT
>DAOTZF010000282.1:0-1611 GCA_034434415.1 Anaerolineales bacterium
CACGTGGCATATCTCTTTCCGAACCGCCGGGAATTGGCGATCGCAATGGCGCGCTTGTTCGCGCTGAAATATCCCAATGCGCCGACCGATCACATCATGACGAAGACCACCTACCTTGACGATCTCGAAGGTAACGGCATCGAGTTGTACTGCGAGTCGCCGGAAGACGGCTCGTGGACATTCAAGGACGGCAAATTCGAATCGTATCGAAAAGACGGTTCTTGGAGCGACGGGCGAGAGCCGTTGGATGTGGATGCGTTGTTTACGCATATCAAAGAGGAGGATCGTATCGATCAACCCGTGCCGCCTGAGTTGAAGATCGGGCACGTGCATCTCCATGTCCGCGATGTGGATGAAGCGGTGGATTTTTATCACGGCATCATCGGCTTCGATGTGATGGGAGTTTCCAAGCCGTTTCAGATGGGCTTCGTCTCCGCGGGCGGATATCACCATCATCTTGGCTTGAACACCTGGCAGGGACGCGGCGCCCCGCCTCCTCCGCCCGATGCGGTTGGTCTGCGCTACTACACGGTTGACCTGCCCGCGCAAGCCGCGTACGATGAGGTGATCGCGCGTGTGGACGCGGCAGGCATCCCGTCGAATATGACCGAGGCGGGGCTGCTGTTGCATGATCCGTCACAGAACGGCGTTATCCTGCGCGTGGCGAAGTAAATTTGTTTCCAGAAAAATATCCGAAGCCATGTTGACTTCGGATGTTTTTGTTTACTTCAAAGCCTTTACCATAGTCCGCCCTGCCTCCAAAGACTTATCTGCCTCTCCCAAAATGAACGATCGTTACTTGATCACTGCTGACGAAAATTTCCTGTGTCATTTTGGTAGTCACTGACAAGCCATTTGATTCAAAGAGCACACAATACTTTCCCGGTTGTAATCCTTGAAAGGTATAAGAACCTTTCGCATCGGTCTCCTGCAAAGCTGGGTCATTCGTAGGCGGACAGGACACCTCCTGCGCGATCGCCACTCGAGAGATTGCGCCTTCTTCGCCGGGATCCATTTGCCCATTGGCATTGTCATCATAAAAAACAGTGACTTGAATCTGCCCGGGATTACCATTGTCGGTGAAGGGCGGCTCGCTTTCGCCGCAGGCGGTGAGCAAAACAAGCATCAACACAAATACTAATAATCGTTTCATCTGGTTGCTCCTTTTATTTTTCGCCCCTGCCAAAGTAAACGGTCGTCACTACATCACTGCTGACATACACTTCCGGGGTCAACTTTGTAGTCATGGCAAGTCCTCTCGAATCAGAGACAACACAATATTTTCCTGGCTTTAAGTCTGTGAAGACATACACACCGTTCGAATCGGTTTCGTAAAAGGTTGGATCGTTTACAGGTGGGCAGGAAACCTCCTGTGAAATGGATACTCGAGTCGGAACACCCGTTTCATTCGAATCCATTGTGCCGTTTTTGTTTTCATCATAAAAAACGATGGCTTTTATCTGACCAGGATTGCCATTATCCGTAAAAGGCGGCTCGCTCTCGCCGCAAGCGGTGAGCAAAACTAACATGAACCCAAATATCAATATACGCTTCATCGGCTACTCCTCATGTTTGGTTTTGCCAATTTTACTGTAAAACTTTGACCACATT
>DAOTZF010000283.1:0-18680 GCA_034434415.1 Anaerolineales bacterium
CTCTTTGAGAAAAAGCGCCATCGCCTCCACCTCGGTAAAGGCTTCCGGCATCTTGGGGTACGCCATAACAACGGGGCGCTTCGGGATGAAGGCATCGGGCATGATGAATAAATTATACCTTTGGTACGGGCTCAGCAAAACAGGGAAAGACCTTGAGCGTGGATCCTCCCGCTGTGCCCCTACGCCAACAATTGATCGCAAACCGACCGAAACCCGCATCGCCTGCAACGGGATGCCTGCTCATGCGACCTTGCTACTTCTTTTTTCAGCCCATCGCGCTTTATTTCGGTGAGCAACTCCAACAAGGATTGTTCCAACTCGTGAGTGTACTCCACTGAAAAGTCGCGGTCGTTGTAGTGGATGATCCCATACGGCGGGCGTTTGCCATAGGTTTTTTCAACAAGCAGGCAATAGGATGCCAATTGATAAATGTGCGAATCGTATGGCGCTTCAGGCGCGCGCCTCGACTTCACTTCGACAGGGATGATTTTTCCATTTTGTTCTACAAGGTAATCTGGCTTGCCTGTCAATTCGAGGGCGGCATAAAAAAGCGGTTTCTCCAGTTTGCTCCAGCCCCGCGTGTCGGTGTAAATGACCTGTCCGCCGGGCAAGCCTGCGGCTTTCCGCTGGCGATTCGATTGCCAGAAGAAAATAAAGGCAAGAAGGAGGAGGAAAAGCGCGAGATAGAGCATTGGAGAATCAAAGGATCTGCGCCGTGCAATAGCCGACCAGCAGGATCAAGGCGAGCATCAGCAGGATCAACCCGACCGTCCGCGCGAGCGTGGAGGCGAGTACCTTACGTCCGTGCTGGCGGTGGAGTTCGGTTCCTGTCGCCATTTCGGCTTGGTTCTCGGATTCGACTCCCTGCTTTTTGTACCACCAGGCGCGGCGGCAGTAGAGGTAGTTTCCAATGTCCGAGGAGCGGATGACAGCCACAGGCAAAGTATAGCACAAATTTTCTAATTTTTCAGCGGGGTATAATCAATCTCCATGAGCGATTTTCGTTTCTTTCACCCCATCGAAGTCCGTTATGGGGATTTGGATCCGCAGGGGCACGTCAACAATGCAAAGCACCTCACCTACTTCGAGCAGGCGCGGATCGCCTACCTGATCGAGCTGGGACTGTTCACGAAAGATCAATCCTTCATGGAAATTGGCGTGATTCTGGCGGACGTTCACATCACATATTTTGAGCCGGTTTATTTTGGGCAGAATATCAAGGTTGGTGTTCATATATCGAAGCTGGGAAACAAGTCCATGACGTGGGAACAGAATATTGTGGATGCGGATTCGGACAAGGAAATTGCCAAAGGCGAAGTGGTGATGGTGACGTATGATTACCTCGCCGAGAAGACGATCCCCATTCCGCAGGGATGGAGAAAGAAAATCATCGAGTTTGAGGGTTTGAAAGTTTAAAAGTTCGAACGTTCAACCTGCCAACTTGTAAACTTGCAAACAAAGAGAAAACCATGTCATTACCAACCATCAATCAAGATTATTTTGTTGACTTTCTCGTGAAGTTATTGAACATCCCCTCCCCCACAGGCTTTGCGGAACCAGCGATTGCGTTTGTGGAAAAAGAACTCTCTCAGTTCAAGCAATTGGAATTATCGAGAACCCGCAAAGGCGCGCTGGTTGCAAAATGGGACCCTTCCATGGGGCGAGGTTCACAGTCAAACATGCCTCCTGTTGCGCTGACCGCGCATGTGGATACCCTCGGCGCGGTGGTGAAGGAGATCAAGTCGAATGGGCGGTTGAAGTTGAGTCGCATCGGCGGAGTTCAATGGCCTTCGGTTGAAACCGAAGGCGTGTGGGTCTTTACATCGAACGGCGAGAAGATACGCGGCTCGGTGTTGATAGATAATGCTTCAGGTCATATTTTTGGCGCGGAGGGAAGTAAAACACCTCGCGATGACGATCACATGGAAGTGAGACTCGACGCGCGCACAACATCCGAAAAAGAAACGCGCGAGTTGGGTATCAACGTCGGCGATTGCGTTGCGTTCGACCCGCGTGTGGAGGTGACGAACGGATTCATCCGCTCACGGTTTCTCGACGACAAGGCATGCGTGGCAAACGTCGTGGCGGCGATCAAGTCGTTGGCTGAATCAGGTCGAAGTCCCGCGCGAACCGTGTACTTTCACATCTCCAATTATGAGGAGGTCGGTCACGGCGCGGCGGCGGGAATCCCATCTGACGTTGCAGAGTTGGTCACGGTGGATATGGCGGTCGTCGGCGCGGGGCAGGAGTCGGATGAGTTCAGCGCGACGATGTGCATCAAAGACAGCGCGGGCGTGTATCACGAGGGCTTGAACAAAAAGATGCGCACGCTCGCGGAGAAGCACAACATTCCCTACAAGACCGATGTGTATCCGTTTTACGGTTCCGATGGCGAAGCGTTCTGGCGCGCCGGCGGCGATGTGGCGCTGGCGTTGATCGGTCCCGGCATCGATGCGTCGCACAATTACGAACGCGCGCACTTGGACGGGCTTAATGCCACAACGAATTGGATCATGGCGTATTTATTAAGTGACTAGGTAATTCGATATTCGATAATTGAAGTTCATTCTTCCGAGTAACGAATATCGGTCATCGAATATCTTCTCGTATGAAACTCGATGCCGCACTTCCTCCGACTGGATTGAAAGACATCCCCGCGATTGCAAAAGCCGCGGAAGAAATTGGATTCGACGCGCTGTGGACTCAGGAGACTCAACACGATCCGTTTCTGCCTTGCGCGTTGATCACCGAACATACAACGCGTCTCAATTTCGGGACGGCTGTCGCGGTTTCCTTCGCGCGCTCACCAGCCAACCTCGCCTACACCGCCTGGGACTTAGCCGCGCAATCGGATGGACGATTCATTCTTGGGCTTGGCACACAGGTCAAAGCGCACATCGAACGAAGGTTTGGTCAGCCGTGGCCCGAGTCACCTGTGAAGAAACTGCGTGAGCAGATTCAAGTTATCCGCGCGTTTTGGGATCACTGGCAGAATGGGACTAAGTTGAATTATCGCGGCGAGTATTACAAGATAACGTTGATGTCACCGTTCTTCAACCCTGGACCGCTCCCCTCTCCTTTAGGAGAGGGGCTGGGGGTGAGGTCAATCCCGATCTACATTGCAGGCGTAAACACTGGGCTTGCCAAACTCGCAGGCGAATTGTGTGAGGGATTCCATGTGCATCCGTTTCATAGTCCGCGCTATTTGAAGGAAGTGATGTTGCCTGCGTTTGAGGAGGGAGCGGCGAAAGAAAATAGAAAAAGAGAAGATGTTTCCGTTTCAGTCACTGCATTCGTCGCAACGACTCCCGAAGAGGTGAATTTCGCCCGCGCGCAAATTTCGTTCTACGCGTCCACAACCTCCTACCGCCCCGTCATGGACTTGCACGGCTGGAGCGGTATCGCGGAGAAGTTGTCCGCGCACGCGGCAAAGGGTGAATGGACTGAAATGCCGATGCTCATTACAGATGAGATGCTGAGTGAATTTTGTTTAGTAACTGAAGAAAATAAACTAGCAGATGAATTGAAGAAACGCTACGAGGAGATTGCTGATCGCCTGACGTTGTACACGCCCTTCGTGCCTGGTGAGAGGAACGAGTGGTGGAGAGGGTTGGCGAAACAATTCAGGACGATGTGATATACTCCGAATGCATTAATTTCATGAAAGTATGACTTTCGGAGAAATAGATGAACACCTACGTACGCATTCAGGAAAAAGGACAGGTTACTATCCCCACCAAAATCCGCAGGAAGTTGAACCTGCGGAAAGGGGATATGATCATGTTTGTCGAAACCAGCGCAGGCGTGCTTATCAAACCCGCCGAAACCATTGTCTCTGAGGCGCTCGATAAAATCGGAAAGGCGCTAAAAGCAGACGGTATATCACAGGAAAAATGGAATAAGCGAAGCCGCGATATACGCAAACAATTGCTGAAAGAGATGTATGGCTTGACCGAGAAAGAATGACGCCCCGAATTTTCATCGACTCGAGCGTCTTGTTTTCTGCCGCGAACTCGGCAAAAGGTCATTCCCGCGACTTAATGGTATTGAGCGCAAACGGGGAAGTCAATCTGGTTCTGAGCGATTTTGTCCTGGAAGAAACAATTCGCAATCTTTCGCAACTCAAACAACCTCCATTGGCAGAACTGGAACTCCTTATTGTCAACGCGAATATTGAGGTTGTTAAAATTAACAAGGAGGCTGTTTTGGATGCAGGAAAGCTCGTTGTATTGAAGGATGCTCCAATTATCGCCGCCGCAAAATTTGCAAAAGTGGACATGCTTGTGTCGCTGGACAAGAAACATATTCTCAACCACCCAGAACTTGAAACCTATATCAAGGCATCTATTTTTACTCCTGCCGAAGTATTTCAAAAACTGAAAGCAAACAAATGAACTTCACCGACTATCAAACCAAATCACGCGCGACCGCCAAATATCCCGTCATCGGGCATGGAGTGATCTACCCCACGCTGGGACTCGTCAACGAAGCGGGGGAAGTGGCAGGCAAGATCAAGAAAGTATTCCGCGACAAGGACGGAGAGATCAGCGAGGAGACGCGCGAGGCGCTCAAAGCCGAACTCGGCGATGTGCTGTGGTATCTCGCGCAGGTCGCCACCGAGTTGGACTTGTCACTGGAGGAGATCGCCGAGGCGAATATCGCCAAGTTGCTGGATCGGTTGGAACGAGGAAAAATCAGAGGGGATGGGGATAATAGATAGTGTCAAGTTCCAAGTGTCAAGTCTCAGGTTTTACTTGGTACGTGACACTGGAGCACTTGACACTGAATTTCCATAATCACATAATTTTCGAATCGGGCATTTCTCACACATCGCTTTGCGCGCGGTGCAGATCTCGCGCCCCAAACGAATGATGTTCAAATGCGCGGCGTAATACGTCGCAGGCGGGAATAAACTCTCCAAATGCGGATGCGCCTGCTCGACAGTCATCTTATCAGGGCGGAGTCCGATGCGTCCCGTCACACGGTAGACATGTGTATCCACGGGGAAGGCGGGCATATCCAATGAGAAGCATAAGACGATTGCGGCGGTCTTGGGACCCACGCCGTTGAATTTTATCAGCCAGTTGCGCGCGTCATCCACAGACATTTTCTTGAGAAACGACAGATCCAGATTTCCGCGTTCCTTCGTGATGGCTTTCAACACCTGCTGAATGCGCGGTCCTTTTTGATTCGCCAGCCCCGCGGGGCGAATCGCTTCGATCACATCTTTCGTTTTCGCATCGCGGACGGCTTCCCATGTTGGGAATTTCGCGCGCAAACTCTCAAAGGCGCGGTCGCGGTTGATGTCGTTCGTGTTCTGCGAAAGGATGGTCGAGACCAATTCATCAATCGCGGGCAGTGGATTCCGCCACACGGGTTCGCCATAAAATTCAAGAAGCTTCTCATGTATTTTTATTGCGCGTTTTGCAAGTGCGGTCATGTCTTCTCCACCCTCCCACCTTCCACATTCCACACATCCGCATTCTCCACAAATTCAGGCGCGAACAATTTGAGATCGGTTGTCGTGAACAACACCTGCTCGCTTTGACCGACGTATTTCAATAAATCCGCGCGGCGCTGCAAGTCCAACTCTGCCATCACTTCATCGAGCAGGATCACGGGCCATTCGCCTGTGCGCTCCTTCATCCAATTCACTTCGGCGAGTTTGAGCGCGAGCAACGCCGTGCGCACTTGTCCACGCGAGCCGTAGTTGCTCAGATCAATGTTGTTCGCGAGAAAACGCAAATCATCACGATGCGGACCTATCGTCGTCACACCGCGCGATATTTCCTCGCCGCGCAACTCCTTCAACCGCGCACGAAACCCACCTTCGATCTCATCGAGTTCCAAACGCGAACGGTCAACGGTGGTATCTATTTTCAAACCGAGTTGCCCATTCGGTTTCGGCAACGGATCATACGCGGGGTCGTACGAGAGGCGGAGAATCTCAAGTCCGTGAGTCAACTCAAAATGGACGCGTGAAGCGAGTCGCTCGATCTGCTGGACGGCTTCGATCCTCCATAAAATAATTTGCGAGCCGAGACGAGTCAACGCGTCATCCCACACGTCGAGTTGGTCGCTGTTGCCTCCGCGTTCTCCCAACATTTTGAGGAGCGCATTGCGCTGTGTGAGCGCCTGGTTGTATTCGCCGAGCACGCGCGCGTACGCGGGCGTAGACTGCGCCAGCGCGAGGTTCACATAACGACGTCGGTCTTCAGGCGCGCCTTCGATAATCTGCGACATTTGCGGCACAAAGATGACCGCGTTAAATTGACCGATGGCATCGTTGACAGGCTTTTTCACGCCGTCGAGCAACACTTCCTTACGCAAGCGTTGACCGTTGAGCACACCGACAGGTTCAAGAATCAGCCGCGCTTCGATGCGATGTTTGCCCTTGCCGCGTTGATATTCGGCGATAAGCCGCGCCACAGCGGGCGAATCTTTTTTCTCGGCTTCGTCGAAATTGATCAACTGCCTGTCGGTGTGTGTTTGAAAGGAGGTGAACGCCGCGAGGAAATAAATGGCTTCGAGCACAGTGGTCTTGCCCTGCGCGTTCGCGCCCGTAAGCAGGACCGCGCGCGAGGGAAAGTCCAGATCGAGGCGGGTGTACTTGCGAAAGTTGGTGAGGGAGAGGTGTTTTAAGAACATGGTTTTCTTGTAGGGGCACAGCCAGTCTTGAAAGACTTTGACGATTTTAAGTTTCGCTGTGCCCCTGCGGATTCAATATCATTTCCAATTCGATCTCATCGCGCAGGGGAATGTGGTTCTGACCGATGATCGGAATTGCCGGTTTGATTTTTCTCGTTTCGTCCACCGCGCCGCGATGGACAGCCACTAATTCAAAATCGCGCCTCTGATAAAAGCCAAGCGCGTAGAGATTATCATTGGTGGTGATGAGAAACACACGCCTGCAGTTTCCAGCGCGCGCTTCCTCGATCACTTTTCGCAAAAGCATTGTGCCGATTCCCTGCCCCTCTTTCAAACCATCCAGTGAAAGTACTTCACATTCATCACCAAGAATCTTGAAGGTGATCAATCCATCCCAGAAGTTTTCATCACCCACGACGAATCCTTCCACATCTTCCGGGCGATGGATCACACCGTGCGTCACAATGAATTCACCGCCCCAATGCTCGGTCCAGAATTGGCGCAAGCGGGGTACATCGTCCGATGTCAACCGGCGGATGTTGGAGGGCATCAAACTTCCTGTTCTGCATCCACTTCCTGTTGAGGCTGCCAGACGCGCGTCGCACGCTCGGTGAACAGGACTCCATTCAAGTGGTCGATCTCATGCTGGAAGATGCGCGCCAGCCAGCCTTTGGCTTTGATCCGCACAGGTTTCCCATGGCGGTTCAGCGCCTTTACATGGACTTCGGCGTGACGTTCCACCTCCCCCACCAGGCCGGGGATGGAGAGACAACCTTCCACGCCCATCATCGTTTCTGGCGAGACTTTCACAATTTCAGGGTTGATGATCGCCCACACTTTCTTCGGCGCATCTTCTTTTTCCTCATCTTCCTCTTTTTCATAATATTCGATCACGGCGATCCGTTCCGAGAGTCCTATCTGCGGCGCCGCCAGCCCGACGCCCGGCGCTTCGCGCATAGTCTCCACCATGTCGTTGATCAACGTTTGAAGCGATTTATCGAACTTTGTAACTGTGTGAGCCTTGCGTTTCAGAACCGGGTCGGGGAGTGTAACGATGTTACGCAGAGCCATTCTGTTGATTCCTTTTGTTCTCTTCCTGTTGTTTTTTGAATTCCTCGGCATTGTGATGATAGGTCACCAGCCATTCCGCCATGCGATCGCGCTCCGCCGCTGCCGCCGACTGATTCTTCTTTACCACGCGCGCATCCCGGCGGCGGTCAATATCCGATTGGACGCTGGCAGGGTCCATTACATCTTCGAAGGTCATCTTGTTACCCCCCACAGTGATGTAGACATGACCGAAATTAAAGAGGTTGCCCAGCAGGCCTCTCCGTTCATACTTGGTGCCCAAAATATTCTCGAGCTGCGCAGAGTTGCGCGTTTCGGTTCCCAAGGGTGTGCGGTCTATGTCGATGATCTGGTCAGAGGTTACTTCAAAAACATCGTTGCTCCAGTCGATGAACCGGTAGGCGAACCAGCCCAAGAATAACGTCATCACGCCCAGGATTATGAACGCCGGCACATCCACGACCACGCCGGTGGCAAAGGAAACAAAGGTATTTTCCGGATCGAAATATAACTGGTACAGTCGGGAAAGGAATACCCCGAAGGATGCAAAAACTCCCAACAGCGGCATCCACGAGTTGAGGAATAACACAACCCAGTGTTTGCGATAGATTACGCTTTCGCCGGTTTCATATCGTAGTTTCAATGTATTGGAGCCGAGCAATTTCAAGAACGCCGCGCCGCTTTGTTTGGGGAGAGAGCTGGTCGGCTGCGACGAAGCAGGCTGAGGCTTGGGGGGAATCGGAATCCCCAGCCGAGAACGGATGGCGTCCTTCATCGCTTCCTTTTCGGTTGCCACAGCCGCCTGCCGCGTCCGCTCCCAAAATTCCTCCACCATTTTCGCGGCTTGCTTGGGATGATTCACTGTGGAGAAATCGATTCTGCCGACGAACGTGCGCACAATTACATGACCGTAATCCAGGAATCGCCCAATTTGATTGACCTCCACGCCGACCGAAACGACCATGTTCAGCGGCGATTCCTGACGGCTATCGTAAATACCGATCACCTTCTCGAGCCAAACCACGCGTTCATTGGTGACAACATAATAGTCATTACTCCAATCGAGAAGAAGCCAGCCAGACCATATAAGCACCGCAAAAAATGAAATCAGCGCCGCCGTTGCAACGATAGGATGAGAAAAAATGCTGAAATAGGCATACCCAAAGAACATGGGGACGATCAGGAGCACAAGCGGACCGAGGATCTTCGGATAGAGCGCGACCAAATGCTTGCGCGCCAGGAAATACACCACTTCATCGGGTCGCAACCATTTGAAGCGCAGTTGACGCGCCAGTTGACGGCTCTTCACCGCTACTTCGAGGTTGTATTGCAGGTCAGGGTGTTCGCGGAATAATTTCTTGAAATCGTCACGCGAAAGGATCAGCAGCGAGGTATCCTCCAACGCAGTCACGGTGGCTGAACGACGACGATTCGACACAAGCGCCATCTCGCCGAAATAATCGTTCTTCACCAATCGCGCCAGTTGAATCTCTTTTCCATCCTGTTTGCGGATGATACGCACGCTCCCGCCATAGATCATGTAAAAACTGTCGGCTGGGCTATCCTGTTTCACCACCACACCGTCTTTAGGAACCGGATACTCGTCCATCAATTCGGCGAGACCAGCCAGTTCATCGTCATCCAGACCATAGAAGAGATGGATCTTCTTCAAGAAAGCAATGCGCGCCGAAAGTTCGATAGGCATGGATTTATTCTATCAAACTTCACGCAGGATGGCATATCAGGATGGCAAGCCTCACTTCCCTGTTCAGCCTGCCTCGCCAGTGGATGCTTCGCCGGTGCTTCGATTTCTTCGAGATGATACAATGCACCCCATGAAAAAATGGCAGTTGTGGCTTGGGGTGTTCATCAGCATCCTATTCATCTGGCTTGCCTTGCGCGGCTTACAATTGGATGAATTTTGGGGCGCGGTTCAAAAAGCGAACTACTGGTGGCTGATTCCGGGCATCGGCGTGTACTTCATCGGCGTGTGGGTGCGGGCGTGGAGGTGGCACTATCTGCTCAAGCCCATCAAAGAGATTTCCACCAAGACCATGTTCCCCATTACGACCATCGGCTACATGGGCAACAACATCTACCCTGCCCGCGCGGGGGAGGTGTTGCGCGCAGTGATTCTCAAACGCAAGGAGGGGGTGTCGGTGTCCGCCTCGCTGGCGACCATTATTGTCGAGCGCATCTTCGACGGCGTGGTGATGCTGGCGTTCGTGTTCGTCAATTTATCTGAATTGGCAAAACTCACCAGCGCGTCGGGTTTTGTCGGAAACATACAGCAGGTAGCGGTAATCGGCACAGGGATTTTCATTGGTGCACTGGTTGTCTTTTTGGTCGCGGCGATGTTCCCGCAAGTGACAATGAAGATCGCCTTATGGTTTTTGACCCGTTTCACCCCAATACGATTGCACTCACGACTCATCAACATCACAAATAAATTCCTGGATGGGCTGGCATCCCTCCGCTCGCCGTGGAATGTGCTGATGGTATTTTTCACCTCGGTCATCATCTGGTTGTTGGAAACGGGAAAATACTGGTTCGTGATGCATGCCTTCGACTTTACCGTTTCATTTTTTGCTCTGATGCTGATGAACGGCATCGTCAACCTGGCGACAACCATCCCCTCCGCGCCGGGGTATATCGGCACGTTCGATGCGCCCGGCATCGCCGTGCTCACTGCCTATGGCGTGGATCAAGCCACCGCCGCCGGGTACACGCTCACGTTGCACGTCGCTCTGTGGCTTCCCATCACGCTACTGGGAGCATATTTCCTCGCAAGAGAAGGCATCAAATGGAACGATTCGCTCCTGGCTGAAACGGAAAAGTTGTGAATCGCGCTCGCTCAGTGGGTTATACTCGGAAGCAGGCAACTACAAAAGGCAAGGTGACGGCCGATGGCGCAACCCGATCTCAACAGCAGAAAAAAACTGAAGGTGTTGATCGCCGACGATGTCCAGGAGACGCGGCGTAATACTCGTCTGATGCTCGCCACGATCGACGATGTGGAAGTGGTCGCCATCGCTTCAAATGGCTTGCAGGCTGTCCAATTCGCAAAGGAACATCGCCCGGATATCGTCCTGCTCGATATCAACATGCCCGAAATGGACGGATTGACCGCCTACAGCGAGATCACAAAGTTTTATCCGGAGACCGGTTGCATCATCATCTCTGCGGAAAAAGACGCGGCAACATTTCAGAACGCGATCTCAGTTGGCGTGCAGGAATATCTCGTCAAGCCGTTCACCGGGGATGAACTCGAGGAAGCCATCGGCAAAGTGCGTGTCCGCGTGGAACAGACCCAACAACGTATCTTGCAAGATACGCAAGTCCGCAAGCAACGCGAAGCCTTCCTCGTTCAACTGGCAACTGAATACGCCAAAACACGCCGCACGGACGATCAGGCAATGGAAGTCTTCGAGCAACTGGCGGCGAATCCGCAATGCGACCCGCGCTGGTTACAAACCCTCGCCATGATCTACGTGGTGCGAAACAAATGGGACAGACTCAAAGTCCTTGCGGCAAAACTCGAGCAGAGAAATAACAAGTGACAGTCACGTCTGGCGTGGCTGTTACTTTAAAATGGAGAGTGAATGAAAATCGCGATCATCGGCGCGGGGTTCGGCGGGCTTGCCGCCGCGTACGACTTGAAAAAAGCAGGGCATGAAGTAACCATTTTTGAATCGGCAAATTATGTCGGCGGCTTGGCTTCGGGATTCAAAGAACCACATTGGGATTGGTCAGTCGAGAAGTTCTACCATCACTGGTTTCAATCAGACGATTCGATGATGGGCTTGATTCAAGAATTGGGCTTGCAGGATAAAGTCATCTTTCCGCGCCCGTTGACGGTGATGTACTACAAAGAGAAGTTTTACCCTTTCGACTCGATCCTCAATGCGCTTCGCTTTCCCGGACTTGGATTTGGTCTCAACAAAATACGCTTCGGATTCGTCGGGCTGTTTCTTCGTCTCACAAACAACTGGCGCGCGCTGGAAAAAATCACCGCCGACGCGTGGATGTTGAAATGGGCTGGCAAACAAGTCTATGAGCAGATGTGGAAGCCGCTGCTCATCGGGAAGTTCGGTCCGTTTTATAAAGATGTGAACATGGCGTGGATGTGGGCGCGCATCAAAGCGCGGACAACGCGTCTCGGCACATTCGAGGGCGGCTTTCAGCGATTCGCCGACTTGTTTGCAGAGAAACTCCGCGAGATGGGAGTGGAGATTCGGCTGGGGGCGCAGGTTAAGTTCATTAAACAGAATCAAACAGCAGGTGGTTTGAACGTGGATGTTGAGTCGTTCGATAAAGTCTTGGTCACCACCTCCCCATCGCTGATGGCGAAGTTATGTCCCGATCTCCCAGAAAATTATTTGAAGGGACTGCTCGAGTTGAAGTCCATGGGCGCGGTGGTGATGGTACTGTCGCTGAAGCATCGATTATCGGAGCAGGGATATTACTGGTTCAACCTGCCCAAGGAGGCAGGTTTCCCGATGCTTGCGCTGGTGGAACATACGAACTTTGTTTCAAAAGATCATTTCGGCGGTGATCGAATTGTGTACGCGGGCGATTACTTGGAAGTAGGTCATGAATATTTTTCAATGAGCGATGAAGAATTGTTGGAGCGATTTATTCCCGCCTTCAAAAAACTAAATCCGAAGTTTGAAAAAGATTGGGTGAAGAAAGTTTGGGTGAACAAAACGAATTACGCTCAGCCTGTGCCGCTGGTGAATCATTCAAAGAACATCCCCGCCATTCAAACTCCAATTGAAGGGGTGTATTTCGCTTCGATGAGTCAAGTCTACCCGTGGGACCGCGGCACCAATTTCGCGGTGGAGATTGGGAGGCGCGCGGCGAGGATGTTGCTTACATAAAAAATTCGGGACTAAAACATAAATAATTTTCGAACTTCCCGAACGGGACGTTGCTCATAAACAGCGCGGTGAAGGAATCAATTTGGTACTTGCGATCTAAAAAATATTGGATCGCTTTTTTATTGATGAGCGGAGTCTCCACGCCGAACTCGCCGCCTGTTTCCGCGACAAGACTTTCTGCGTGTGCCAGCACAGCAGGGAAATCGTTTTCATCCAACAACGCGAACGGACCTGAACTTGAGCCAGCATATCCATAGCCGACGATTTCACCGCCGCGTTTATAGACAAATCCATCGCGCGTAGTCGCGATCCACTCATGGACTACGGGACGCGAATGACCGAGGATCTGTTTGTCGATCTGATTCATCTTATCGATGTGAATCTTCTGTTGCATCGGCTCGATGAGCAGGTCGGTGTTGAAATCCACTTTTTCGGCTTGGCGATAAAAGTATTTGAGCGGGAAGCGCGCGTAGACGCCTGCTTTCAAATAACGAGCCAGCGCGCGTTCGTCGAGGGTGGCGATGATGGTGCGAAAGGGCGAGTCCGTTTGGGGGAAGGCACGCGCCAACAACTGGCGGCCCAGCCCTCCCGATTGTTGAAGCGGCGAAACGAAGAACTCGGTCAATTCGATCAAACCGTCATGTTCCATCGAACGCGCGTACGCGACAATCACCCCATCCTGTTCCGCCACCCAAAAGTGCGAAGCGGTCCGTGCGAGAAACTCGAACATGGACTTGCGCCGTTCCCAAAGAGATTTCATCACCTCGGGATCATTCCCGCCTGTGATGCCCATCACGTTCATGCGTTCGCTGTAATCCATGATGGTCTTGACGAACACTTGAAACACGGCATATGAATCTTCGATCGTGCCTTCACGATAGGTAATGGTCATTCGTGTTTCCTTTCCGTTCGCAGTATAGCATGGCTCACTTTTCTCTTTGTCATTAAATCATGTTGGAGTACAATACGAATTGTCACATTTCCCCGCCGCGGATTCGGCGGGTACCTCAACACAAGGAGATTTCCCATGTATCACACCCTCATCATCGTCGGCAACGTTGGCAAAGACCCTGAAATGCGTTACACACCTTCGGGTCAGGCTGTCACATCGTTTTCGGTCGCCACCAATCGCCAGTACACCACAGGCAACGGCGAACAGGTCAAGGAAACGATATGGTTTCGCGTCACCACCTGGGGCAAGCAGGCGGAGGTTTGCAACACGTATGTGAAGAAAGGCATGAAAGTTCTCGTCGAGGGACGCCTCACCCCCGACAAAACCACCGGCGGACCGCGCATCTGGCAGAAATCGGACGGCTCCTCCGGCGCCTCCTTCGAAGTGAGGGCTGGTACCGTTCGGTTCTTATCCTCGCGCGGTGAAGGCGGAGGCGACGCGCCAGTGGCTGGCGGCATGGAACACGCCGAAATGCCCGCCGAGGACGATATTCCGTTTTAGTTTTCAACCTGAGAAAGAGAGTCGTAGGGGCGACCCGCCCAGCGAAAATACAAATCTAACTTCGTTCCTGACGGGTCGCCCTTACTCGATAAAAATTTATGACAACACCTGATTCTCAATCCGCAAAGCCGCCAAACATCTTGGCACAACCCGCAGGACCCAAACTCAAAGTCAAAGATGGGCTTGAGCCTGCGTATGCCAACCTTGCGCGCATCGCGCATTCACCGTCCGAATTCGTGATTGACTTCGGACATTTGATTCCGGGCGAACCCACCGCGAATATCAACGCGCGCGTGGTGATAACCCCGCTCAGCGCGAAACTACTACTGCGCGCGCTTAACGAAAACCTCTCCCGCTACGAAGCTGCGTTCGGAGAGATCAAACTTCCCAGCGGCAATTCGCTCGCCGATAACCTCTTCCGCAACCTGCATCCGCCGGAGCCGCCGAAAGAATAACCATGCACAAGCTCGAACAGATCGCCGACGATATCCGCAAGAGTTTCGATGTGCGCACCAGGATGCGCGACGAAGCGCTTGCCCTCACGCGGCAACTCACACGCGCCTGCTCGCTCGCCATCCGCGCGGTGCACCGCAACGACCGCGAGGAAATTGAAACTCATTTGAGCGAAGCGCACGAACTGGCAAACAAATTGCGCGGCGATCTCAAGGAGCATCCCGATCTCTACTACGCAGGATACACACAGGACGCGCTCAAGGAATTTGTGGAGGCGAACGTCACCTGCGCGTTGATTCAGAACCAGCCGCTTCAAACGCCGGGGAAACTGGGCGTTGAAAACTCGACCTATCTCAACGGGCTGGCAGAGGTGGTCGGTGAATTGCGCCGCCGAACATTGGATATCCTCCGTTCGGGATATTCGCAGGAAGCGGAGCGACTGCTCAACTACATGGACGAGATCTACTCCGTGTTGGTGACGATTGATTACCCCGACGCGATCACCAATGGCTTGCGCCGCCAGACCGATCTGGCGCGCGGCATCATCGAAAAAACGCGCGGCGATGTCACTTTCAGCCTGCGAGGCGAGGATCTGAGCCAGGCGATCCGTAAACTCAGCAGTCAACTGAACGGCGGCGCGAACGAAGAAGACGAAGGCAAAGGTTTATCCATTCATCTGACTGAGGATGAGTAAGAAAAATGGCAAGGCGAGCCGGGAAAAGATATCCGCTGGTCGTATATCGACTCATGCTCAGTCGCTGGTGGCCCCCCACGCTGGCGATCGGGCTGGTCATGCTGATCATCGCGTACAGCGAATACATTGGCTTGGGGCAGTTCATCCCGTGGCGCTGGCTGGTGCCTGCAGCGGTTGGAATTCTTGGTATTTTTGTCGGTATGTTGTTCTTTGTGTTTCGGTATCTGGCATACGTGCAACCCCACCCCGATCACTTAAAACTCATCACACCGTTCCTGCGATTGAACATTTCCTACAAACGCATCGTCCGCACCACCACCACCGAGATGAGATTGCTGTTCAACTTCAAACCGAAGGGACTCGGCGCGTGGCTCGATATTCTGGGGTTGAACGAACGCGATGCACCGCTTGCCACAAAGACCGCGCTGGTGGTGGACCTGAAAAGTTACCCCATCCCCCGGCAAGTGCTGGAGTTCTTCCTCTCGCGCTATTTTTTCAAGGATAAAACACCGCATCTCGTGCTCCTTGTGGATGACTGGATGCGATTAAGCAATGAGATGGAAAGTATGCGCACCGGCACAGATCCCGAGCCTGCCCCGCGCCGGCCCAGCGACTCGATCCTTTCACGTTTGTCACAGAAATAAATAATCCCTGCCTCGAACAGGGATTTTTTACTTATGAAGTTTTCCTCCCTGCCGGTGGAGGATCGGAATTTATTGGCAATACGATAAAGAACGAACTTCCCTTGCCCTCTGCTGATTCAACCCAAATACGACCCTGATGGCTATCCACGATCGTCTTGACGATGGCTAACCCCAACCCTGAACCAGAGATGCCATCCGTGATGTTCCTGCCGCGGTAAAACTTATCGAAGATGTGAGCCTGGTCTTCCACGGGGATGCCGGGTCCGTTATCACGGACGTTGAGGATCACCTGATCGCCTTCCGAAAGGATCGCGATGTTTACATCGCCTCCGTTTAATGAATATTTGATGGCATTGCCGACGACATTATCCAACAATTGCCGCAAACGGATGGGGTTCGCGCGTATCGCAGGCAGGGACGGTGCAATGTGCGTTTGCACTTTGAGCCGCTTGGTCTTGATCTGCCCCTGCAGCATATCCAGCGTATATCGCAGGATCGCCTCCAATTGAACATATTCGCGGCGCGTATCGAAACCCGCCTCCACACTGCCGAGATCGAGCAGGTCATTGATCAGGGATGTGATATGTTGTACGCTGTCTTGAATCCGCTTGAGGAAATCGCGCTGGTTCTCGTTCAATTCGCCGGCGCGTTCCACCAGTTCGGTGTATCCGATCACCGAAGTGAGAGGCGACCGCAGATCGTGTGAAACCGTGTGCACGAAATCACTCCGCGCACGGTCCATTTCCTTGAGGTAGGTGATATCCTGCATGGTAACAGCAAACCCCACATCTTGAATCGCTGAAAATTGCGCGTTCCCCACCCTCCCATCCGGGAAACTGACCTCATAGTATTGAAGGAGTTCGCTGTCGTTCTTGCGGGCGAGCAGTGCGATCAGGTCCGGATGTGTGACCACATCCATCACCGGCTTGCCCGCAACAGTTTTGGGGTTCAAGCCCAACATGCGGCACATGGCAGGGTTGATCAACATGATCTTCTTCTCGTCGTCGAGAATCATCACACTATCGTGGATATTATTGAATACTGATTCCAGCCGTGCGCGCTCAGCATCGGAGATCTGCGCTTTTCGCTTCAACGAGGCAGTGGTTCGTTTCACCTCCCGGCGGAGCCAGTCACCGATGCGGCTTGCATTGCGCAAACTGCTCTCTACAGCATCTACGATATCGTCTGTTCGCAGGGGTGGGGCAAGGTAGCCGCTGATTCCCACACGGAAGATATTCTTGAATAGTTCCGGGGTGGCTTTCTCGGTGTACACCATGATGGGCAGGGTGGGGAATCGTTCAAGCAGTTCTTTGGTGATCTTCATCCCATCATGGCCGTCGAATTGTTCCCCCACCAGCAATAGCGCAGGATTGTTCTCCTGCAATAGTCTACTCAAGCTTTTTGTATCTTTTGAGATGGCGGTCTGATATTTCACGCGCAGAGCACGATCCATCAGGTTCAGAACAGGCGATTCGTCCAGCGCGAGCAGGATCAGGTCTGATTTTGCCATGGTGAGGAAAATGTCTTCTTCCCGGTCAGTTGTAAGCAACGTTGAATGGATTGTACACCCCGCCGCAGTTTGTGGCAAATACTGTTACTATCATGCTATACTCGCGGGAACTTACCCCCTTTCCAATTTCCTTACACATCGAAGGCAGATATGAACCTCACCGAATTCAAAAAGGAATTCCAGCCAAAAATTCTGCTCCCCAGCCTAACCGCGGGGTTGATCGCCGCCATCGTCACCATCAGCATGGAGATCTCATTGGCGGCACTCATCTTTTCCGGTGACTTGAGCCAGTTCCTGCCGGGTGGAATCGGCTTGATGCTCTTTGGGGCATTCGCCGTGGGCATTGTGATCTCCCTCACCACCTCCCTGCCCGGCGTGATCGGCGTACCACAGGATACCCCAGCCGCCATCGTCAGTTTGATCGGCGCGGCAATCGCATTGAGCATGAAAGGCGCGGAGTCGAACGCCGTCTTCGCGACCGTGATCGCCGCAATCTCCATCACATCGATGTTGACCGGCGTTTTCTTTTTATTGCTAGGCAGGTTCAAAGCCAGCGGGTTCGTACGCTACATTCCATATCCGGTGGTCGGGGGTTTTCTCGCAGGCACCGGCTGGTTGTTGAGCCTCGGCGCGTTCGGCGTGATGGTGAGCGGCGAACTTTCCATCCCGCATTTATTTTCAGCAAATAACCTCGCCAGTTGGGTGCCGGGCACGATCTTCGCGGTTGCACTACTTTTGATCCTGCGTCGTTCGAATCATTTTTTGATCACACCGGGCGCGTTGATCATTGCCACCGGGTTGTTCTATCTGTACCTTCTCCTCGCGGGGATTCCCGTCGCTGAAGCATCGACTCGCGGCTGGCTGCTCGGACCATTCCCCTCCGGCGGCTTGTATCAACCGCTCACACCGGCGTTATTTTCCCTCATCGATTGGGCGGCAATCCTCCAAAACTTCGACAAGATCGCCACCATCCTCGCGCTCAGCGTGATCGCGTTGCTGTTGAATGCCAGCGCGCTCGAAGTGACCGTCAAACAAGACATTGACCTCAACCGCGAACTGCAAAGCGCGGGCTGGGCAAATCTGTTCGGCGGCTTGGGCGGCAGTACTGTCGGCTACCAAACCTTGGGATTATCCTCGCTGGCGCACCGCCTCGGCGCAAAGAGCAGACTGGCAAATCTCATCTCTGCCTCGATCTGCGGACTGGCATTGTTCTTCGGTGCATCGCTTATTTCATTTTTCCCGAAACCTGTATTGGGCGGCATGTTGCTGTATCTCGGCTTGTCGTTCCTTTCCGATTGGCTGATCGATGCCCGCAAATCTCTCCCGCTTC
>DAOTZF010000284.1:0-6905 GCA_034434415.1 Anaerolineales bacterium
CGATCCCCCACACCAATGCCAGACTCTTTCAACGAATGCGCGAGCCGCGCCACGGAGTCATATAACTCCGCGTAGGTCATCTGTTTCGATATTTGAGTCTCGCCTTTGAAGATAAACGCCAACTGATCATCCCGATAGCGCAGAAGATTCTCGGCAAAATTTAACTTCGCACCGGGAAACCATTTCGTACCGGGAAACGCGGATAAATCTTCAACTATTTTTTCGTATCGGGCAGAAGACCTGATCTCGGCAAAATCCCACACCTCTGCCCAGAAATCAGTGATATTGTCAACAGACCAGTGATATAGTTCGGAATAAGAACCGAGATTCAGCCCGCGCCGCGCATTCACCTCGCGGATAAATCGCGTGATGTTTGCCTGCTCTTTACGTTCGTCGGAGGGAATCCAAAGAGGAGATTTCACGGTCGACCCTCAAACAGTCACGGATGGATCATCTTGACCGGCGCACGAGCCATGTCCCCACAGCAACACCTGAGCCAAACCCAAATGCGAACATCCCGATCTTCACCGGGAAAGAAACGTCCGCCCACAAACTTGCAGAGGAGGCAACAGCCAGAACCAGAAATAAAAGCGCAAGAGCTGCGAGAGACATGGTTGATTTCATTTGAACTACTCCTTTTTGGTGATTATATCCGTGGAAAAGTCTATTTTTGCAAACACCCGATCAACTGATTCACCGCCCCCTGCGGTTCAGAATTCGTCAATGCCAACACAGGCACGGTCGCGACCAAAAACACATCTCGCACATCACCCGCCATCCAATGCCGCGGCAGGATGCCGACCGTGTTCGGCTGATTGATCAATATATCAGACATCTGCTGTGGATTCGCCGCCACCAACGCAAACGAAGAAACGATTCTCCCCTCCATTACGAATTGGTCAAACACCTTCTGCACATCCGTGTCGGGTGAATACACCCACACTTGCATTGACGGGTCACCCAACCCCATGAACAAGGCTTGGGTTTGATCGAGAGTCAGATTTTGAATCGGGCTTTGACGATGGGTAACCACGATGATTTCCTCCTCCTCGATTTGATACGCAAACCCCGCCACGAATTCAGGTTCACCGATCTGCAATGCAATATCTGCGGCGTTGACATCCTCCACGCGGACGAGAGTGGCCACTGAACCCGCACAGGCGTAGAGGTCGCTCAACCACGGCTCGGCGGCAAAGGTCGAATGGACGGAGACAACTTGAGGCGCGGTCTGAGGCGTGCGTGGCGAGCAAGAAGATGCCAGAAGGAGGAGCAGGGTCAATAAGCAGAGAAAAATCTTCTGCATGGAACTTCTACCACTCACGAATCAACTCTGCGGTCAATTTTGCTTTTTCCTCCATGCTATTTGCAAAGATAAATTCTCGCTCCGAATGATAGCCTTCACCCACCGCGCCCATGCCATCGAGCAACGGGATGCCGAGCGGCGCGACAAAATTTCCATCCGACGCGCCGCCTGTGCCACCCGCTTTTAGTTCCATGCCGATTTTTGCGGCGATGCCTTTGGCTTTCCCAAACGTGGACTGCATCAAGGAATCGAACGGCATCGGCGGACGATTCAATCCGCCTGTAATTTCGATGCTTGTGCCATCAAGAATAGGCTTGAGCTTTTGCATTTCAGATTCAAGTCGTTCCCATTCCCCGGGCTGCATCACGCGCACATCCACTTCGATACGCGCTTCTTCCGGTACGACATTCGAAACTGTTCCGCCCTGAATGACGCCCACGTTCAGTGTTGTTTGTTTCGAGTAATCGGTGAGCTTTTGAATCGCGATGACTTGATGCGCCATTTCTTCGATGGCATTGCGCCCCGCCTGGTGATCGCCGCCCGCATGCGCGGCGCGCCCGCGAACTGTTACCCAAAAGCCGCCTGAGCCTTTGCGCCATGTTTTGAGAGAACCATCGAGTAACGCGCCTTCCATGACCAACACGAGCGCAGATTCTTTCGCCAGCGACTCGATCAATTCACGTGAGGTAAGGCTCCCGATCTCTTCATCGGATGTACACAATAACGTGACGGGACAACTCAACCCGGACCGTTGAGCTGATTCAATCGCCGCGAGCGCGATGACAATACCCGCTTTCATATCCAGCGTGCCGGGTCCGAATATTTTGCCGCCCTCTTCGCGATAGGGGGTCATTTGAATCGTACCGAGCGGGAAGACCGTGTCCATGTGACACAACATCAAGACACCATCTTTTCCACTGCCCCACTTCGATAAAACATGATTCCCCGTTTCGACGTTTGGAATCACTTCCACTTGCGCGCCGAGTTTGCGCGCCTCATTAGCCACAATGACTCCGACGCGGTCCACCGCGGATTTGTCATGCGAGGGAGATTCGGTTTCGACGAGGGTTTTGAGGAATTGGGTCAATTGCATAAATCTCATTTTACAAAGTATAGTGGTAAAAAAATAGGTGCTGGACTTTCTCACTCATGCTTGTTTTTCTTGTGGAGCGCACGTACACACTCTTGAAATCCCAAAGTGGTTTTGAATGTAGCAAATCACATCGCCGGCAGCCAAATCGCGAACGCTGTACCCTGCCCCTCTTTCGAATCCACTTCGATCCTTCCGCCGTGGCGTTCAACGATCCAATTTGCGATGGAAAGGCCCAAACCAAAGCCTGTGGTCCTGCCGCGCGTGCGTGATTTTTCGGCGCGGTAGAACCGTTCGAAGATATGAGGCAGGTCTTCCGCTGGGATGCCCGGACCGGTGTCCCGGCAGATGATGCGAGCCTGATCCTTGATCCGTTCAAGACTGAGAAATACATCTCCACCTGGAGGGGTATACTGAATCGCATTCGCAACAAGATTGATAAACACTTGTTTGAGCCGATCGCGATCCCCATTCACGATGACCTGATCGATTTCGTTCAAATGCAAGCGAACTTTGTTCCCAGCCAGAACACTCATTTCCTGAAACACCTCGGTGACGAGCAGGTCAAGTTCAACAGGTTTTTCCACCAGCGCGAGTTTACCCGACTCAGCCTGGGCGAGCAAAAGCAAGCCACCTACAAGACGCGTGAGACGTCCCGCTTCCTGATCGATACTGGTCAGCGATTCGTCGTCGAGGCTTTTCATGCGGCGCATCAAATCTACATTCCCCTTGATCACAGTGAGAGGCGTGCGGAGCTCGTGACTCACATCCGCCAACAGGCGCTGTTGCGATGTGAAAAGCACCTCGAGCCTTTCGAGCGTCTGATTGAATGATTCGACCAGACTTCCAATCTCATCGTCAGGGCCGGAGTACGGGATACGGCGCGAAAGATCGTCAGCACGGTTGATCTGTTCCGCAGTTTGGGTAATGGTCTTCAGGGGACGAAGCGTTTGACCGAGTGTTAACCATGCGGCATTTCCTGAAATGAGAATGGCGACACCCCAGATGACGGCAAGGATATTCGTCAAACCGATTCGAGCGGAATCCACCACGCTGAGGTTCACCGCCACTTGAAGGGTTGCCACACGATGGCGATTCCGTTCGAGAGGAACGCTCACCACGCGCAGACGCTGGTTCCCAGATTGCACGTCACGGTATACAGGCGTATCGAGCAGAAGCGCGCTCCGATCGAAGGGTTGATCAGCAAAGCCTTCGAGGGTTCGTAGACCGGTTTGCAGTTTGTTATCTACGCCCCACACTTGCACATACACATCGGAACTGACTTCAACGGAGGTAAGATCGGCATTCACCTCGTCGATCGAATCTACAGTGATACCGCTGACGATCACATCCACAGCGTTATCGAGCGTATTGTCGATCTGGTTCAGGAGGATAGCATTGAACACAAAAATGACCGCCGCCGCAAAGACAAGCAAAATACCGCCTGTGAGAGTCGCATAGAGCAGGGTCAGGCGCAGGCGGAGAGACATTTCGATTTTAGATTTACGATTGTATTTTGGCGATCATGGGTTCTCGCGCAATACGTACCCAACTCCGCGCACTGTGTGAATCAGGCGAATCTCCCCCTCGCCTTCGAGTTTTTGCCGCAGATAGCGAATGTACACTTCCAGCACATTGCTTTCGCCGCCGAAATCATAACCCCACACACGATCGAAGATTACTTCACGGGTAAGCACCTGCTTCGGATGCCGCAGGAACAGTTCGAGCAATTCGTATTCTTTTGCAGTCAACGAGATCGTGCGATTGCCGCGCGAGGCTTGCCGGGTACCGGTATCCAGCGAAAGGTCTGCAAATTTCAAAACAGGGATGCGCTCCGGTTGTGTTCTTCGCAATAATGCGCGTACACGCGCCAGCAACTCATCAAGATTGAACGGCTTGATCATGTAATCGTCCGCGCCGGCGTCCAAGCCTTGAATACGATCCTGCACGGTATCTTTTGCCGTCAACATCAAAATGGGAATCGAACCGCCCGTCCGCAAGCGATGGCAAACCTCCAGCCCGTCCATGCCGGGCAGCATCCAGTCGAGGATCACAAGGTCGGGTGTGTGGTCGCGCGCAAGGATCAAACCCATGCGCCCGTCGGTCGCAGTGTCCACGGTATAGCCTTCATACGCGAGCCCGCGTTGAAGCAATTTGAGAATTTGCTGGTCGTCTTCTATGATCAGAATACGCTCGTTCATTACGATGCTCCTGAACAAAATATACCATAATTTGATGACTGGATTCAAAGCACGGTTCAAACCCAACAGGGAAACCGATACATCCATGGAAGATTTGCCGCCACCCCGGCAATTCTCCCTGCACGCCATTGACAACACAAACTCGACGCGTATAATCGTCAAATAAAGTCTGCGCGAAGACAAGTACCCGCCTAACTGTTCAGAGAGTCGTCGGTCTGTGCGAGACGACCTGCCACACGGAGAAATCCACTTCGCCCTTGCCCTCGCAGGGACGCGCAAACCAAGCGCGGTCGTAAGAGGGACGCGAGCGCCCGTTATAGCGCAAGCCAAGACCCCCACCCTCCTCCCCCAAATTCGATTTAGGATTTGGGTTGGCATAAAACCTTTCCCATCGAATTTGGGGGAGGTGTCCCGAAGGGACGGAGGGGGTAAAAGCAGGTGGCACCACGAGACGCCCCCTCGTCCTGCAAATGGACCGGGGGCGTATTCTATTCCGCACGGAGGTGCAACATGTTAGACCTGAATCTGATCCGCGAGAAACCCGACCTTGTCCGCACGGTGTTGAAGAATCGCCAGATGGACGCTTCTCCCATTGATGCGATTCTCAACCTGGATGAGAAACGCCGCGCTCTGCTCACAGAAGTTGAACAGTTAAAAGCTGAGCGAAACTCTGTCTCGAAAGAGATCGGCAAAATGAAGGATGCGGCAGAACGTGAGAAAAAGATAACCGCGATGCGAGAGGTGGGAGACCGAATCGCCGCACTGGATAAGGAGGTAGCAGAGGTCGAGGCAGAGTTGACGCGGCTAACGAGCTCCCTGCCGAACATCCCGGATGACCGCACGCCAATAGGCGCATCCGAAGAGGAGAATGTTGTCCTCAAAACCGTGGGTGAACTCCCTGAATTCGATTTCGAGCCAAAACCGCATTGGGATCTGGGTCCCGCACTCAGAGTGATTGATTTCGAACGAGGCACGAAGATCACAGGTTCGCGGTTCTACGTGTTGAGCGGCGCGGGTGCGCGTTTGCAACGCGCATTGATCGCGTTCATGCTCGACCTGCACACCCGCCAGGGCTATACCGAAAAATACCTGCCGTTTATGGTAAAAACAGAAACCGTATTTGGCGCGGGTCAACTGCCAAAGTTCGCAGACAATTTATACAAAGATCATGAAGAAGATCTTTATTTTGTACCCACCGCCGAAGTTCCGCTGACCGGCATGCACATGGATGAGATCCTCGACGAAGCGCAATTGCCGTTACTGTACACAGGATACACTCCGTGTTTCCGCCGTGAAAAGATGAGCGCCGGGCGCGATGTGCGCGGCATCAAACGCGGACATCAGTTCGATAAGGTTGAGATGTACGTGTACGCCAAACCGGAAGAATCGGACGCGCTGCTCGAAAAAATGCGAGAGGATGCTGAAGCGACCTGCACGGCATTGGGGCTTACCTACCGCGTCAAACAACTTTGCACCGGCGACCTTGGCTTTGGCTCTGCGATCACGTATGACATTGAGGTTTGGGCGGCAGGGTGCAATGAGTGGCTGGAAGTATCGTCGGTCTCGAACGTTCGCGACTTCCAGGCGCGGCGTGCGAATATAAAGTATCGACCCGCCGATGGCGGCAAGGCGCGACTCGTGCACACACTGAATGGGTCGGGACTCGGCCTGCCGCGCACGTTGATCGCCGTGATGGAAAATAACCAGCAAGCCGACGGTTCGATCCGGATCCCCGAAGTGCTTCGCCCGTGGATGGGCGGTGTGGACGTTATCAAATAATGCTCCCTCCCGAATTTCTCTCCAACCTTCAACTCGCGTGGATCGTCCTCGTGGACACGCTCACGCTCTTCGTTCTGCTCATCGGGCTGGTCGGCTTAATCGTGCCAATCTTCCCCGGTCTCACCGTGATGTGGTTGGGCACACTCGTCTACGCGTTCCTGCAAAGCGCGGCGCAGCGTATGACGTTTTGGGATTGGGTCCTGTTCGCCATCATCACCCTCCTGATGATCGCCGGCAACATCGTGGACAACATCATCATTGCGCGCAAGATGCGCGATAAATTCGTGCCGTGGAGTTCGATTCTTCTCGCGTTCACGGCGAGTTTGGTTGCAAGCTTGTTCCTCACACCCATCGTGGGGTTGGCAGTAGCGCCGCTCGCGTTGTTCGGATTGGAATATCGCAGGTTGCGTGACCGTACCGCCGCGCTCGAATCAACCAAAGCCTACATGATCGGATGGGGCTGGTCGTTTGCGGCGCGCTTCGGGATCGGGGTTGTCATGCTGGGTTCGTGGATGTTGTGGGCTTGGGTGTA
>DAOTZF010000285.1:0-8136 GCA_034434415.1 Anaerolineales bacterium
TGACCAATTTCTGCGCTTCGGGACTCGCGTACAGGAAACCGGCTCCTTTCGGCGCGCACAACCACTTGTGAAGGTTGCCGGCGTAAAAATCCGCGCGGAGTGAATCAAGGTGAAGCGGAATTTGACCCGGCGCATGCGCACCGTCAACGATCGTGATGATCCCCGCTTCTCGCGCACGTGAGAGGATGTCCTCCACCGGGAGGATCATCGCCGTGGATGAAGTGATCTGACTTAAGCAGATGACACGCGTGTTCGGTGTGACGCCTGTCCAAAATTCCTCAACGAAAGTTTCCTTCGATGGTACGGGTATCGATGTCGGCTGATTGATAAAATGGAAGCCGAGTTCCCGCGAAAGAAATCGCCACATGCGATCTACAGCGCCGTATTCGTGAGCCGTTGTCAACACTTCATCGCCCGGCTTCAAGTCCAGCGAACGCGCAATAATATTGAGCGCAATGGTGGCATTCTGGGTGTACACCAGATTGTCGGGATGAGTCCCAACGTAATTTCCAAGGACCGAGCGAGAGTCAGCCAGCAACGCGGTGATTCGCCGCCCTAAAAATTCAACGGGCTGTCTTTCCAACTCCTCCTGCCAGCGTTGATATTCACGGAAGACCGGTTTCGGCGTAGCACCGAACGAACCGTGATTCAGAAAAATGACCGAGGGATCGAGCAGGAATTGGCTTTCGAGATTGAGCATTCTACAATCGTAACCGATAATCGAACGAACCGATTGGCTTGTGGTAACATAAAATCATGGCTGAAAACGTGAAGGTGGTCGCGACGAATCGCAAAGCTGGTTTCGAATATTTCCTGCTCGAAAGGTTTGAGGCGGGACTTGTTCTGCAGGGAAGTGAGATCAAATCCATCCGGGCGGGGCAGATCAGCATCCAGGAATCGTTTGTGGATATCGAAAACGGAGAACAAGCCTGGCTGGTCGAATCTCACATCGCGCCGTATGAGCAAGCCAACCGATTCAACCATGAACCAAAACGAAGGCGCAAACTTCTCCTCCACAAGAAACAAATTCGGGAATTATGGAACCACGTCCGCATCAAAGGCATGACGGTTGTGCCAACGCGCGTCTACCTCAAAAATGGTCGCGCCAAGATCGAGATCGCGCTCGCCAAGGGCAAGAAGGCATACGACAAACGCGCCACCATCGCCAAACGCGATGAAGCGCGGAGTGCAGAGCGTCAGACGAGAGTCCGATAAACAATGACCACACCTTCAACCATCGGAAGTATCAACAAGCTTCCCGAAGCGGAGAAGCGGAGCATTTATTCCCGCTATATCCCGCCCGAAGTCATCGAAAAGTTCAATTTGGGTGACTTGTCTAAAAACCAGCACTTGCTTCGCTTCCGCTTCGCCGAAGGTTCGAGCGATGTGGAAATGATGCTATATCATGAAGTCGATTTTCCCGACCCGATACTCTACGCCCACCTGGCTGATTCAATGAACGGGCAGATCTTCATTTTGCTCTACATTTTGAACGACCCCGCCTCTCCGCGTTTCGATGTAGACAAAATGCCCGATGGAAGCCCGACTCACTTTGGGATTCGGAAAAGAAACCTGGAAGCGGAACATTCCGCCATGCGGGCTGGTCTTGCGCCGGGGCAAATCCGCCGGGGGTTGCGCGCGCTCAGCCCGGCGATTCGCACCTTTGAAGAATTCATTTCGTATCTCGGACACGATATGTATTACATCGAACCGCTCTATTATCACAACGCGGTGATCTTCGAACGGTACGGGTTCAGTTATCAAATGGGCAGGAAACAGATGAACCAGATTCACGAGGGTTTTGCTGACGGAGGCGTTTTGAATCAACGGTTGGACGACACCAATCCGTTTCGAGCTCGTGCCGCTGCGAATAGTGTGCGATTGCGTTCATGGGCGATCCACGACGGAATCCTCGGCGAGCCATTTACAAACGTAACGATGTACAAACGAGTCGGTATCACCGCAAACATCAGCACGACATCCGGTTGCGAGTGGTAGGGTATAAGAATCAAAACAACATTGACCTAAGTTGAATCAAAAGAGAAATAAAAAGCCCATGAGGTGACTCATGGGCTTTTAGTAGCGGGGGCAGGACTTGAACCTGCGACCTTCGGGTTATGAGCCCGACGAGCTGCCACTGCTCCACCCCGCATCGAAGCCCGCCGATAGTACCACAAGGGCGAATCAGAGTCAAGCAAGGATGCTCATAAACAGTTAATAGCCCTTTGGTTTGAATACAACAAATTGCATCTTGATAAGATCATCAACTTGTAGTTTAATCGGCGCTACCTTAAAAAGCCGAATGACCCACAAGACAACTTTTGTTAAGATTTAAGGTATAATGCCTTTGCGCGTTCGGATTGTTGGATTTGGTTTGCAAGCAACGGCGCATTCAAAATGAAAAAGACCACCCTCCTCCTTGTTGAAGGACGAAATGCAGAAATCCCTTCTTTTGCAAATGATTTGCAAAAGAAGGGATTTGATATTCGCTTATTCCAAAATGGAAGTCAGGCTGCATCGAAGCTCAAACAGATCAGCCCGGCAGTGATTGTCGTCAACGCTGCATCGCTGAGAAGCACAGGCACACGCATCTGTCTCTCCCTTCGCAAAAAGGATGCAAAGTATCCCATCATCCTGATATTGAAAAAGGATAAACCGGTGGACAAGAGTCTCGCCGATTCGGTGTTGGCGCTTCCGTTCACCGTGCAGAAGTTGGTCAACCGGGTAAAGGCACTGATGCCCGGTGACGGGAATAATCTTGTAAGCGTCGGTCCCATTCGTCTGGATATCGAGCATCGCCGCGTGAGAAGCCTTGGGAAGAACACAAAACTTACACCGCGCTTGATCACGTTGCTTCACATTCTTATGGATAAACACGGTGAAGTTGTGGAGCGCGAATCGCTCTTCAAAAAAGTATGGGAGACGAACTACACCGGCGATACACGCACACTGGATGTGCATATCTCATGGCTGAGACGCGCCATCGAACTTGACCCTGACAATCCGAAATTTCTCAAAACGATACGCGGCGTGGGTTATCGCCTAGACGTTTAACTGATACTGCTTTCCGTCGGACGAAACAAATCGGATGCAATTTTTGCGTCCGATTTTTGTTTTGAGCTCACGCGCGATTTCCCCGCTTCGCACTGGACGGGATACCTGCGCGGCGCTTCGGAAGATTTTTCCATCCCAATCCGGGTCCACTTCCCAGTAATCCAAATCAAGTTTTGTTTCCAAGGAAATTAAACCCTTGGACATCTTGACTTTGGTGGTTGCCGGAAGAGATGACAACGGGGTTTCGAAATTCGATTGACGCTCAAAGGAAAATGGACTCGAAAAACCGACAAGCCGGTTACGGGTTGTGTGAACTGCCCGAAAGGCTTCGTCGCAAGCGATAAAATCTCTTCCATGCCTGGCAGCGACAAACGGAGTTGTGCCCGAACCGCAAAAGAAATCAGCCACCAGGTCGCCCGGATTTGAAGATGCCAAAACAATCCTTTCGAGCAACGCTATGGGTTTCTGGGTGGGATACCCTGTCCGTTCATTGTGTAATCGGGCAATGACTGGAAAATACCACCAATCCTCCGGGACTTTGCCGCGCGCGAGGTTTGGAATTTTTCCAAAACCCGCCTTACGCGACGATTTAAATGTGTTCACCGTATTTTGGTTGTAAGGCTCACGGACCGCATCGGCATTGAATATGTAGTTCTCCCCTTTTACGTACAACAGGATGGTGTCGTGCTTACGGTTAAACGCCCTGCGAATGGGTGATGGTCCGTGATACGCCCAAATGATCTCATTCAGGAAGCGATCCGTGCCGAAGATCTCATCGAGCAGGAGACGCGCGTACGAGTCGGCGTGCCAGTCGAGGTGGAGGTAGAGAGTCCCGTTCGGCGCGAGCAGTCGAAACATCAGAAAGAGGCGTTGGTATAAAAAATCGAGGTATGCGTCGAGATCCTCCCAATTATCATGGTAGCCTTCAGCGAGTTTCCATTGCTTCGGTTTACGCGAATCTTCTCCGCGTCCAATGCGGGCGGAGAATTTTTTGTTGGTGAAGAATGGAGGATCGGCATAGATCAAATTGATTCGACCTTCATAGACGGGGAGAAGCGATGCCATGACAGCAAGGTTATCCCCCAGAATCAATCGATTTTTAGGATGGGCTTTTGGATATCCCTTACCACCGGGATAAATGATCGAATCGGTCACCAGCGAGGCTGGAGCAGGAATTTCAAGTTGTTTATCCCGCCAAATCAACTCAGGCATAGGTTAATAGTAGATCTGCACGAGTGTGCCGAACCCGCGATTGAAAGTCTTGCCGATCTGATGGTCCGGTTTCGCCCAGCGGAACAACCACATCGCCTCTTCGGTGCGCATGTTGATACAGCCGCGGCTCATCGGTACGCCGAAGTTTTGATGCCAGTAGGTTCCATGGAACGCGTGACCCTGAGGCGTGAAGAAACTCGTCCACGGCACACCGGGCAGTTCGTAGTCGGTGAAATCCGCAAATAAATTTCCGTTTCCCATGTGTTTGTTCGGCATCTTGTCCATGATGCGGAATTCGCCGTTGGGAGTTTTCGTCGAAAGCCCGTTCGCATTACGAGGACCGTTCGGGATTCCCGAACTGATGGTGGTTTTGAGAATTTGTTTGTCGTATTCAAAGGCTGCCACCGTTTGAGTTGTTAGGTTGACTTCAATGCGCTTCTTTTCCACAGGCACTTCGGGGGTGATGGCGGCCAAATCTGTGAGTGGAATTGGGCGCACATGTGATGGGTTGATGTAGTATGGAAATCCGGTCAAATCATCGTAGATTCGATACCACGAATCTCCAGCCGGTCCCGGTTCGATAGCCTCTGCCCAGTGGATCGAACCGAAATACAGGCGGAATCCCAATTTTTGCCAGCCGTATGCCTGACTCGTCCGCCACGGTTGTGTGAAAGGTACGGTCACTTCCACTAGACGCGGGTTGCCTTCCTCGATGGAAGTCAATGTCTTATTAAAAATGACTTTCACTTCCTGCAACCGCGCCCGATGGACATAACCTCCCCACACACGGTACCAGACCGGGTTGTGCGCGGGTTCTTTGACCGTTACTTCACCGTACACGTGGATCAGTTCATCGCGATACCATGTGGACACGATGGAACTTTCATCGTCTGGTTTCGAGTAGACGCTTACTGAATCGGTGGCAACGCGGACCAGGTTGCTGTCATCGAAATCTAAGGTGCTCGAGAGCGATGGCGAAAATGCCAAACTTGCGAAACTCAGTCCGCCAAGTTTGAGGAAATCACGCCGTGAAATGTTTTTCATGTTGTGAAAATTGTAATCGAATTCTCTCGTTTTTAAATTACTCTCATTAAATTTTCAGGTCAAGGATATTGGGGTAGTTCAACTGCCCCACGACCATAACAAAACTGCCCTCCGGGCTGGAGGGCAGGGATTTCCGAACTTGTCCGCCGACTACGATTCGACTGTTTCCGGCACCATATCTTTGAGAAGGATCTCCATCGCCATTGTATGGGCGCATCGGTGGTGCGTCACGAAAAATTCACAATCGCAGGTGTAGACGCCGTTGTCGAACGTGACGCGATGATTGTTGTTATCCCCATGAAAGGTGACATCGAACTTGTTGAAGAGGAAGCGGTGCCGCTCCTCCGCGTACCGTTTGGCTTTCTCACGCTTGCCGATCATTCCATAGTCCATCGTTCAATCTCCTTTCAAGAGTGGAAATAAAAAAGCACGCGAACACGCGCGTGCTTTCGGGTTAGTGATGTAAATCCTTGTCGGCATCTGCTCGCATAGGGCATGTACCTCGTTGTCCGCAGTATAGCCCCATTCAAAGTGCAAGTCAACACCCAAATAAGGTGCGCGGGTAAATCGTATGGGAATCGCAAAGTAGGCGTCAATCAGCGGGAGCGGTCGCGAGATTTGGCTCGTCTCCGTTATACGAAACGAGTTGGGGCCACTTCCAAATGATCAGGAACATCCCTGCAATGCAGCCAATCCCTCCGCTGACAATGGCAAACGGGACGCCGAAAAGGGTTGCAACAATCCCCGCTTCGACCTCCCCTAGCTGGGGACCGCCGAGGAAGAAAATTTGATTCACACTAGTCATCCTGCCTCGAATGTGATCCGGGGTCTGCATTTGGCGAATCGTATTGCGAATGACGGTGCTGACCGCATCCGCCGCACCCATGATCATCAATGCGACCAGGGCGGGCAGGAATGTTCGGCTCAACCCGAACCAGACAGTCGCCAACCCAAAGAAGACCACCGAAACGAGGAAAAGCGGACCTTGCCGGCGAAGTTCACGCACCTGCGAAACAACCATCCCCGCCGCGACAGAACCGATCGCCTGTGCAGAGACCAGCCACGAGTATCCGTTTTTGCCGACGTTCAAAATATCGCGGGCCACGATCGGCAACATCGTATTTGCCGACGCAAAGAAGGTCGCGACAAAATCCATCAGCATGGTCGAAAGGATCAACGGATGCGAACGGATAAATCGCACGCCATCGAACATCGAGCGGAGATTGATACCACTGGCGCGATGTAGATCCTGCTCCACGTGCCCCATCAAGATTAATGCTCCCAGCACCGCGAGGAAAGAAAATGCATTCAGTAAATACGCGTAGCCCTGCCCGCCTTCAGGGACAAACCCAAAGAAAAGAGGGCCAAGTATGGCTCCGGTATTGAACGCTATCGAGTTCATGCTGAACGCGGAGGGAAGATGTTCACGTGAAACCAGATTCGGAATCATCGCCTGTCGTGCCGGCAGGTCGAACGCGGCCGCGGAAGCCTGAACAGCTGTCAGGGCGTAAATATGCCAGATCTCGATTTGTCCGCTGAAGGTCAGGTAGGCAAGCACGGCGGCTTGTATTGCAAGCATCGACTGAGTGAGAAGCAATATTTTGCGTCGGTTGAAATTATCAGCAACCGCACCCCCAACGAATGAAAAAACGATGACAGGCAAAATCCGCACCAAACCAATTCCGCCAAGCGCCAATGGGTCGGGCTCGCCGGTCAATTCGCGGATGTGCCAGTGGATGGCTGCGAACTGCATCTGCGACCCTGCCATGGAGATCAGCAACCCCACCCACAAATAAAAATATTTTCGATGTGTGAGTGCAGGCGGAAGATGGAACCTCATCATGTTCCCCAATCGCGTAGATATAGAAAATCATAACCCACTGTTCGGTTGCTTAACTTTGCTATGGGCGGCTGCATCCGTTTGTATTGATATCGTTGAATTCGTTTAGCCACAGTTTTCACAAATGTATCGTCGAATCCCGCTTCCACACACTCCGCAGCGCTAAAACGATGGTCTACAAGCAGGTACAACAGCTTGTCCACATTTTCATAGGTGAATCCCAGTTCGCCTTCATCCGTTTGACCGTCCCATAAATCCGCCGACGGAGCCTTGTCGATGATCGGCGCAGGGATGTTCAACGCGCGCGCCAATTGCCTGACCTGCGTTTTATACAGGTCGCCAATGGGGTTCATCGCCGATGCCGAATCACCGAACTGCGTGCTATAACCAAGGAGGATTTCAGTCTTGTTACTCGTGCCGATCACCAAACCCTTAAAGGCTTCCGACTGGTCGTACAAAACGATCATTCGTTCGCGCGCCATGATATTGCCCTTGCGAAGTTTTGAGATCTCTTCATCCTTCGCGAACAAAGGCTCGACCATATCCGTGATCTCGATGGTCTTGCTCGGGATTTCCAACTGCTCGATGAGCAATTCAGCATGAGCCAGCGAGTCAGGACTGGAGGATTTATATGGCATACGCACTGCCAGTACATTATCGCGTCCCAACGCTTCGACAGCGAGCGCGCACGATAAGGCGGAATCGATTCCGCCCGAGAGACCGACCACGGCGCGTGAAAAACCTGCGCGCGTCACTTCGCTTTTGATGAAGGCGACAAGAATTTGCCGCGCAACGTCTGTGTTGATAGATAAGTCTATTTGCATGGTGTTGAGAATCTGCTATCGCGCCGAAAGTATCCTGCTCATCTCTTTTTGCACGAGCGCGGTGCGCTCATCGCGTAGGAGAGGCAGGCGCGCGCGGGTACGGCGAAGTTGATTGAGGTCAAGTTCGCAGACGGTCAATGCTTCTTCAAAATATGGACCTTG
>DAOTZF010000286.1:0-1970 GCA_034434415.1 Anaerolineales bacterium
CCGCTCGTTAATGGGACGCGCGAAAGAACGCCGCGAGGCGGGGATGTTTGTTGTGGAAGGTGTGCGATTGGTTGAAGAAGCGGTAAAGGGAGGTTGGAGACTAGAGACTATTTTATTCGACGAATCGTTGAGTGAGAGAGGCAAGTCTCAAGTCTCAAGTCTCAAATCAAAAGGGGTCGAAGTTGAGGAAATCTCAACAGATTTGATGAAATCACTAAGCGAGACAGAAACCCCACAAGGTATTCTCGCAATCCTCCAATTCTACGAATTACCAATCCCCAATAACTCGAACTTCGTTTTGATTCCCGACCAGATCCGCGACCCGGGAAATCTTGGCACGTTGCTCCGCTCTGCCGCGGCGACGGGTGTGCAGGCTGTTCTGCTTCCGCCCGAAACGACGGATGCCTTCGCGCCGAAAGTGCTGCGGGCAGGCATGGGCGCGCATTTTCGAGTGCCAATCCGAGTGATGGAGTGGGAGGAAATCGAGCAAATGAGCAAATCAGCAAATTTGCAGATGTTGTTGGCAGATATGAATGGAAGCTCTTGTTGGGAAACAGACCTTCGGCAGCCATTGGCGTTGATCGTCGGCGGTGAAGCGGAGGGTGCAAGTCAACAAGCGAGAAAATTGACAACACAAAAAATTTCGATCCCGATGGTTGGAAATATCGAGTCGTTGAATGCAGGTGTGGCAGGGTCGGTGTTGATGTTTGAGGTGGTGAGGCAGAGGAAAACATAAATAATTCGGTGGTTTCGATACGCAGCTTCGCTGCTACTCAACCACCGAGTAGAATTGAAAATATGAAAATCCGCTCGATCACTTATTTCTGCAATCCCAAATATCCGCTGGAGGAAAAAATCCTGCAAAAGGCGGGGAAGTTCCTCGCGGACGCCAGGTCCGCGTATGAGGCGGCGGGATACGAAGTGCAGACCGTCCGCGTGGCGACAATCCCGTTCCCGAAATTGCTGGGCGATGAAAACATCAACAAATTGCTGGAACTGACGAGTCAGATCGCCGATCTTGCTGAGAAACTCAACATCGGCTACGTGTCGCTAGGACCCGCCCTGCCGGAATCCCCGCGCAGTTACGAATTGATCCCCGATGCGGTCTTCGTCTCGAAGAATATTTTCTTCGGCGGCGTGATGGCGGACAAAACACGCGGCATCCACATCGCCGCCGTCCGCGCCTGTGCGGAGGTGATCGTCAAGTGCGCGCCCATCGAGCCGAACGGGTTCGCCAACCTGCAATTCGCCGCGCTGGCAAACGTCCCTGCGGGTGCGCCGTTCTTCCCCGCTGCGTATCACGACAAAGATAAACCTGCCTTCGCCATCGCAACCGAGTCCGCGGATCTGGCTGTCAGCGCGTTTGAAAATGCAAAAAGCATCGAAGAGGGACGAAATAATTTAATTGCTGAAATAGAGAAACACGGGAAGACGATCGCACGAATATCGAAAAACGAATTATCGAATACTCGATTTTACGGCATTGACTTTTCGCTCGCCCCCTTCCCTGACGATGCTCATTCACTGGGAAATGCTGTTGAAAAAATGGGCATCCCCAAGATCGGACTGCACGGCTCGCTCGCCGCCGCGGCAATCCTCACCGAAGCCATTGACCGCGCGGACTTCCCTCACACCGGCTTCAACGGATTCATGCAGCCCGTGCTCGAAGATTCCGTCCTTGCGCGCCGCGCGGAAGAAGGGACGCTCACCATCAAAGACGCGTTGCTCTACTCGGCGGTGTGCGGCACAGGATTGGATACGATTCCCTTGCCGGGGGATACAACCGCAGAGCAACTCGTCCCGTTGTTGTTGGATCTGTCCGCGCTGGCGTTGCGCCTTGATAAACCCCTCACCGCGCGGCTGATGCCGATCCCCGGCAAGAAAGCGGGCGACGAGACGAATTTCGATTTTGGATTCTTTGCGAACAGCAAAGTGATGGCGTTGGATTCGGACGGATTAAATTCCCCATT
>DAOTZF010000287.1:0-4438 GCA_034434415.1 Anaerolineales bacterium
ATGCATTTACAGGCGGTATTCATTTCGGCGGACTGGAAACCGGCGAAGTAAGTCTTGCACCGTTCTATCAATTCGATTCACAGATCTCTGACAAGGTGAAACAAGAACTGGAACAGATCAAGGCGGATATCATCACAGGGATATTACAAACAAAGCCCTGACCATACAAAAAGCCTCGCGGACCTTTCGGTATCCGCGAGGCTTAATACTCTACGAGTACGATGTCGTAAATCGCCAATCAACAATCGTAAATCGGTTAAGTTCCCTCTTCCCACGAATTCAAATAGTGTGACTGCTCAGCGGTAAGCGCGTCGATCTTTATGCCCATCGCCTGCAATTTGAGGCGCGCGATTTCCTTGTCGATATCCTCAGGCACAGAATAAACCTTCTTCTCTAACTTGTCCGCATTTTTCGCCATGTATTCGGCGGAGAGAGCCTGATTGGCGAACGACATGTCCATGACGGAGGCAGGATGCCCTTCGGCAGAGGCGAGGTTGATCAGGCGTCCCTCGCCGAGGATGTTGATCTTGCGTCCATCTTTCGTTTCGTATTGCTCCACGAACGGGCGGACGAGTTCAGGCTTGCCCTTGCTCATCTTCTCGAGCGCGGGGATGTTGATCTCCACGTTGAAGTGACCGGAGTTCGCGACGATCGCGCCATCCTTCATCGCCTTGAAGTGCGCCTCGTCGATCACATTGATATCGCCCGTGACCGTGCAGAAGAAATCGCCGATCTTCGCGGCATCTGCCATCGGCATGACCTGATACCCGTCCATGACCGCTTCGAGCGCCTTCATCGGGTCCACTTCTGTGACGATGACCTGTGCACCCATGCCGCGCGCGCGTGACGCGAGACCGCGTCCGCACCAGCCATAACCGGATACCACGAAATTCTTGCCAGCCAGCAGCACATTCGTCGCGCGGATGATGCCATCGATGGTGGATTGACCTGTCCCGTAGCGGTTGTCGAAGAGATGCTTGGTCAACGCGTCGTTCACCGCGATGACGGGGAACTTCAACACTTTGTCTTTTTCCATTGCCTTCAAGCGGATAACGCCGGTGGTTGTCTCTTCGGTGCCGCCGATGACGCCTTTCAACAATTCACTGCGCTCCTCGGCAGAGAGACCTTTCGCCCAACTCGCAAGCGAAGGTTCCAGGTTATCGAATCGTCCCATCTCAATGAAGAACAGCGATGACACAAGGTCTGCGCCGTCATCCATCGTCATGTGCGGCTTGTGTTCGAGCGCGGCGCGGATGTGTTTGAAGTAGGTGGCTTTGTCTTCGCCTTTGATCGCAAACGTGGGAATCTCGAATTGGTTCACAAGTACCGCAGCAACATCATCCTGCGTGGAAAGCGGGTTCGAAGCGGTGAGGACGATGTCGGCGCCGCCATCTTGCAACGTGACCATAAGGTTTGCAGTCTCGGTTGTCACGTGCAGACACGCCGACACGCGCAAACCCTTGAGCGGCTTCTCTTTCTTGAACCGTTCGCGGATCTGGCGCAGGACGGGCATCTCGTGTTCCGCCCAATCCATGCGGCGGCGCCCCCCTTCCGCCTGGTTGATGTCTTTGATATCGTAATTGCTCATTGTTGCTCCTTCTGGATCGCGGACTTCAGTCCGCATTTTTTGTGTAGCGGCGGACTGAAGTCCGCGCTCCGTTTTTTCAACTTAACAATTCGTCCAATTTCCCATCATCGTCGAAATGTTTTCGAAACCGTTCAACGAATTCCTGCCGCGAATAGGAATGACTCTGCGGACCGCGTTGCTCCAAACAATAGACTGCCGCGAGTGAACCGATCTCGCCGCACAACTTCCAATCGAAGCCGCGGGAGTAACCCGCAAGGAACCCGCCGCGGAATGCGTCGCCGACTCCCGTTGGGTCCACAATTTCATCTTCGGGCACGGTTGGGATGTGAACCGAGTCGCCGCCCATATACAGGTCTGCGCCGTCTTTGCCGCGCGTAATGACCAGCACTTTCACATGATCGAGAATCTGATCCAAACTCCAGCCTGTTTTCTTTGAGATCAACCCGAACTCATAATCGTTGCAGAACAGAAAATACGCGCCTTCCATATCGCGGGCAAGTTCCTTCCCTTCGAGGCGAAGCACCTGCTGGCTTGGATCATATAAGTACGGGATTCCCAATTCGCGGGCTTCGGCAGGGAATTTCATCATCGCCTCGGGCGCGGACGGGGAAACGATCACCAGATCTGGTTTTTTATCCAACTCTTTCAGCGACTGCGTCGCGGAGTGCGCCATCGCTCCGGGGTAAAACGAGGCAATTTGCGCGGAGATTCGGTCCGTGGTCGCGAAGAACGAAGCGGTGAACTCGCCGGGGATGACTTTCATTAACGAGGTGTCCACGCCTTTGGATTCGAGCCATTCGCGGTAATCGCTGAAATCCTCTCCCACAGTCGCCATCACGCGCGGCTTGGCGCCCAGCAATGCCATCGAATAGGCGATGTTCGGCGCGATGCCGCCGCGCTGTTTGGACATTGATTCGACGAGGAACGAAAGGCTGATCGAAGCCAATCGTTCGGGGAGAATGTGTTCCTTGAAATGACCGGGGAAGGTCATCAGGTAATCGTAGGCAACTGAGCCGGTAAGAAGGATGTCCATGATAAATTCGCAGTAAAAGGCGTGACGCTGGTTGCGTCACGCCGTTGATAGCGAGCAAAAGTTTATCACGCGATGGGTGGATTGTCTAGAAAAAACTCGTTGGTTGAATAGCCCCGCGTCCTATTTGCGGGGCGTATCGAAACCAACAATAAGCAGAAAATGCCGGAGTTTGTGGTTTCGATACGCCCTTCGCTAACGCTTCGGGCTACTCAACCACTACATGATTACACTAATTTTATTAACTCAATACCACTTTGCGAAGACTTGCTTCGAAAGGCGGATAGGCGATTCCGTTTTCGGTGACAATGGCAGTGACGAGTCGATTAGGCGTGACATCGAAGGCGATGTTACGCGCTTTGGCGTTCTTCGGCGCGACGCGCTCGCCCTTGAACTCCAAGCCGAGGACTTCCTCCGGGTCGCGCTCTTCGATCGGAATTTGGTCGCCATGCGCGAGGGAGAGGTCAATTGTGGAGGTCGGCACAACAGGATAAAACGGCACGCCATTGTCGTGCGCGGCAAGCGCCAGCATGTAGGTGCCAATCTTGTTGGCAACGTCGCCGTTCGCGGCGGTTCTATCCGAGCCAACAAAACATTTCTGTGCCTCGCCCGCTTTCAGGAAATATCCAGCCGTGTTGTCGCTGATGATTTCGTATGGGATTCCGTATTGTTCCAGTTCCCATGCTGTCAACCGCGCTCCCTGCAAGCGCGGACGGGTCTCGTCTACCAGCACGTGAATCTTTTTCCCCTGTTCGTGCGCGGTGCGAATCACGCCGAGAGCGGTGCCCCAGTCCACGGCGGCGAGCGCGCCGGTGTTACAGTGATGGATGATCGTGTCGCCATCGTTGATGAGTGTCGCACCGTGTTCCGCCATGCGCTTGTTGATCTCGACGTCTTCGTCGGCGATTCGTTGTGCCTCTTCAAGCACCAATCGCCTCAATACATCCGCGCTTTTTTCCTCTTTCCTCTTTCTTGCAACATCCATCACTCGATCCACAGCCCACGCAAGATTTACAGCCGTTGGGCGCGCGGCTTTCAACGTGGATGCGGCGGCTTCCAAATCGGTAAGCAGACCGCCCGTCGAATTTGAAGCGGATTCGAAACCGGCGAGCGCGAGTCCGAAGGCGGCAGTTGCTCCAATAGCAGGCGCGCCGCGTACGACCATATCCGTGATCGCTTGTGCGACAGATTTGTGATCGCGGAACGAAACGACTTCGAAACGCGCGGGCAAAATCCGCTGGTCTATCATTTTGACTTTGTTATCTTCCCAGAATACAGTTCTCATGGGGGAGATTTTACCTGCAAATTCGTCTGCCAAAAACCTTAACATCAGGGGCAAACCGTGCAATAATACGACGTTTGCCAATTTAAAAATTTGCAGGAGGACCAATGTTCACCAAAAAGCGTACGTTGCTCTTTCTGACCTTCATGGTCATACTCTCGCTGGCAATTACTTCCTGTGGACCAGCATCGTCGGGGACAGAGGAGCCGACTACATCCGGTTCGGAAAAAAGTATCACGATCGTCATCGCTGAAGACCCGCCGTCGTTCAACCCGATGGTCGCGGACACCGGCTACGACGCGCTGGTGATGGAACTCGTCCTGCTCGGCATGACGGACATTGACCCGAACGGCATCGTCTTTACCGAGCTTGCCGCCGATCTTCCGACCGTTGAAAACGGAGGCGTGACGATCGACGAGGATGCGGGAACAATGTCTGTCACGTGGACGATGCGCCAGGATATTCAATGGCAGGACGGGGAACCGGTCAACGCGGAGGATGTGATGTTCACGTGGACCGCTATTTCAGACCCCGTAAA
>DAOTZF010000288.1:0-2037 GCA_034434415.1 Anaerolineales bacterium
TATCCCAAAAATTGATCGGCATTGTCGAATCGGTTCCGGGGGCGCGCATCTACGGTGTCACCGATCTGAATCGACTCGATGAACGCGTGCCGACAGTCTCATTCACGTTGGAGGGCAAGCATCCCGAACGCGTTGCGGACGAATTTGGAAAGCAAAATATTTATGTATGGGATGGACACAATTACGCGCTGGCGGTAGTGGAACGTTTGGGTCTACTCGAAGCAGGCGGCATGATCCGCGTGGGACCGGTGCATTACAACACGTTTAAGGAGTTGGAGAAGTTTGGGGAGGTGTTGGAGAAGGTGGTTAAGCAGTAATCGTTGGTGAGCAATTGAATTTCGAAGTCAAGCATTCAGCCACAGAGAACACAGAGATTCTGAGATTTAATTCTCAAATTCTCTGTGCGCTCTGTGGCTAAGAATTTTGTTTTCCACTCTCAACAATTCTTGCTGCGCCGCCGGCGCGCGCAACGAGAATTTTCTCCACACCGTAAATGTCTCGCAATCGGGTTTCGACCAGGTGCGCTTCGGTTTCGAGCGTGATCACGTGAACGTTCGCGCCTGCGTCCACAGTGTAGCAGACAGGGAGTCCATCCATCCGCCACGCTCGCACAGCCTCCATCACGCTGAGCGAAGCGGGTTTCCAATAATGAAGCGCGGGCGTGGAGGTCATCATCACCGCGTGCATCATATCCGAATCCAATTCGACGATCGAAGCAAATGAATTGAACTCTTTATCGAGGATCGCCTTGCGGCAGAGATCCAAGCGACGGGGCGCGTCTTCCACACGGGCAGTTTGAAGCGGACTGGTGGGAGCGACCGCGTGCCCTTCGGTGGAACCGGTCTTCTTGTGCGCGGCGCTGACCACTGCGATCAAATCCACAAGCCCCCAATGATTCGGCGGCGCAATCGAAATCGCAAACGAATCTTCATCGGTTGAGCCAGCCTGCCATTCGACGAATCCGCTGGGGATGGAGCGCGCAGCGGAGCCGGATCCCCGTCGCGCGAGACGCGAGAGTTCCGGTTCGCCCAAATCCAGTCCCGCGGCTTTGCTCCCCGCCAATGCCAGCGCGGCAAACGCAGACGCAGACGAGGCGATGCCCGCACTGGAGGGAAAGTTGTTTTCGGTCATCACCTCGGCGCGGTCTTTGATGTTCGCCATGCCGCGAATCAAATCCAAAATGTGCGAGACGCGCTCTAGCCCGGCGCCGGTCACTTCATGCCCGTTGATGATGAGTTCGTCAAACGGCAGGGAAGGTTGAAAACTGACCGTTGTGCGCGTGGTCAATCCATCGAGATTCATCGAGATCGAGCCGTTGAGGGGAATGCGCAGCCCGCTATCGCGATTCCCCCAGTATTTAATGAAGGCGATATTTGGATGTGCTTGCGCGGTGGCAGTGGTCATGGAGCGATGATACCACCACAAGCCCGGCATGTAATCTGACTGTAAGGTGAGCGGCAAATCTTTTTGTTACATCTACGTCCTGTATATGAAGGTCGCCTATTCATACGTGGAGTCTAAATGATCACCGCCATCAAATTCATCCTCGTCGCTTTGTCGGCTGGGTTGTTTTACCTGATCGCCCGCTTTGCGGACGAGTATTTCCATCCGTATAAGCGCAGGGATTAGCGGGTTTTGGTTCAACCGGGGGAGTTCATTTTGTGTTATTCCCGTTCCTGGATCTTCAGCGCGGGTGCATTTCAACATCAATTCAATCTAATGGGTCTTCTGTTTTGCGGCAACGCTGGGGTATAGTTGGGGAAAGTTTGTAAAGAACATTGCGCCGGGGAAACAACTCTGCAAACTCGGCCGGGAAACCCGGTTGTATAATGTAACGAAATGGTACGTACGTGACAGGGTTTGGCGCATCGTAAGAACGTATGTGGCTCATAGCAGGAAGTGAAGTCCATGAAGGCAAATCGTAAAGACTCCAAAAGACAAAATAAGGCATTAGTGGGAAGGGGAAAATCAACCCCAGTTCGGACCGCAAAAAAGTCCGTGTTGATTCGAGATGGCGCGGCTCTGGAATATTCCGAG
>DAOTZF010000289.1:0-10669 GCA_034434415.1 Anaerolineales bacterium
GTTACGGCATCGTCAGTGGCGTGCACATCCATAAAGAATCCTCCAGAAAAGTATGGCGCAAGTGTACCAGAGAGTGCGAAACTTTTAATAACCCGGGTTAACAGGCTTGCCTGACCTCGCGGACTCGAGGAATGCGCGAATTACTGCCACGTTTGCGCGGCTGTCATCCAGCGAGATGAGCGAATCCCTGCCGAGCAGGATCGCATCTGCCATGTCTTCCACTTCGCCAAGATACAACTCCTGCCCTTTGATGGTGATGGTTTCCGTCTTTTCGTCGCGCGTCAGGTAGATCTTTTCATTGACGCCGGGCTTGAACGGGCGCGGGATGTTCAACGTCCCTTCAGTGCCGACAATCTCCATGAACGCATGGAACGGGATGACGAAACTCGAATCGAACTGCGCGTGGACTCCACTCTCGAATCGCATCTGCCCGACGAACGACTCGTCGATTCCCGTCGAACCTTCGACCTGCCAGCCAAACACTTCGACCGGTTCAGCGCTGACGACGCTCCGCGTGTAACTGATGGGATAACAACCCACATCCCAAATGCTGCCTCCGCCCCAATCGGGATTCAATCTCACGTCCCCTTCGCGGGATAAGACAAAACTGAACGAGCCGCGAATCAGTTTCAACGTCCCGAGCGAACCGCTTTTCACAATCTCCTGCACTTTCAACGTCTGCGGATGATGGCGATACATGAACGCCTCCGCAACGATCCGCCCGTGTTTGTGCGCGGCATATTTGATGGCATCCACTTCGTCCACGCCGAGTGCGAGAGGCTTCTCGCACAGTACATGTTTGCCCGCCTCCACGGCTTTGATCGTCCATTCGGAGTGAAGGTGGTTGGGGAGCGGATTGTAGATCACGTCAATATCGGGGTCGGCAAGCAGGGACTCGTACGAACCGTACGCGCGTGGAATTTTGTGCTCTTTGGCGTATGCATCCGCCGTTTCTTGTGAACGAGATGCGACCGCCAGCAATTCATTCCGTTTGGAGAATTGCAGTGGCGGGATCAACGCGCGATTGATGCGCGCCGTGGAGAGAAAACCCCAATGGAGTGTTTTAGACATGGCGAACCGCCTCTTGATGAAAATAATCCCGAAGGGATGGCAAGATTCTAGGAACAAGCGCATCATACCCGAAATCCCGAAGGGATGACATAGCATTAATCCATGTCACCCATTTCGACAAGCTCAACGCGGCGCCTTCGGGGTTGGTTTAGCCCGAATTGTCATGCTCTAGCAGAATTTACATCCCCGCTTCTCGGCTTCGACGATGGCTTGATCGCTCGACCAGAAGAAATTTTCCTTCCCGACGGTTTCCACCAACCCCCCGCGTTTGAGCATATCGTAGGCATTATTGTGCATGCCCGCAAACATGAGCGTGCCTCCTTGCCGGTGCAACCGTTCATGCAGGCGGTGAAGGGCTTCCAGTCCCGCCGTATCAATGAGCGACACCCCGCGCATGGATAGGATCAACGCGTGCGTATCTCTCAGGTTCTGAAACGCCTCATTGAATTGACCCGTCGCCGCGAAAAACAACGGACCCGTGAGAAACGCGACACGCACATGCTGACATTTGCCCGCCGTTTCGATTCCTTTTTGCTTGAGGCGGTTAATGTCCACTTCCTGTACTTCGATATCAATGCTGGCAATTTTATTGAGGAAGACCGCGCCAGCAAGGAACGTGCCGATGAGAATCGCCTGAGTCAGATCGAGAACAATCGTTGCCAACATCGTGATCGTGAATGCGATCATGTCGGTCTTGAAGCGCTTGCCGAAGATGAACTTGATCGCGTCCCATTCGTTCATGCGGACAGCGGTGACCATCAACACGCCCGCCAGCGCGGCGAGAGGGATGCGCTCCATGAAGGGAGTCAGCAAAAACATCGAGAGCAACAATCCAACTGCATGGACGATGCTTACAAGGCGGGTCTGTCCGCCCGATTTGATTCCGACACTGGAGCGCGCGATCGCCGCCGTGGCAGGGACTCCGCCGAAGAACGGGATGATCATGTTGCCCACGCCTTGAGCAATTAACTCTTGATTCGCTTGAAGCCGAATCCCCGTCATGTTGGAACCGACCGCGCCGCACAGCAATGATTCCACCGCACCGAGCGCGGTGATCGTCAGGATAGGAGCGATGAAGTCGGGGAGATTCGCCCACGGGATGTTCGAGAGCGAGAGTCGAGATTGGAGAATTAGAGATTGGGGGATGGCTCCGATGACGGGGACAGACCAAGCCAACACGTAGTTGAGAAGCGTGGCGAGGATGATGCCGAGGAGCGAAGCGGGGAAGCGCGCTGTCCATTTTTTCGGCATGAACAGCATGGTCGCGATGACTACAAGTCCGAGCATCAGAGACTGGAGGCTGGGCGCGAATCCGCCTTGGAAATATCCGAGCAGTTTTTGCGCGGCGGTTTCGGTGGCAGGAGTCTGAATGCCGAGGAGATTATCAATTTGACCGATCAAGATGATGAGCGCGATGCCCGAGGTGAAGCCGCTGATGACGGCAGAAGGGATGAAGGCGATGAAGCGGCCGAGGCGCATGAGACCGATGAGAAGCAAGAGCACACCTGAGAAAAAGCCTGCGACCCAGATGCCCTCAAGACCATAACGTTGAACAAGCACGATCAGCACCGCGGACATCGCGCCTGTGGGTCCGCTGATCTGGAACGGCGCGCCGGTGAGAGCGCCCATGATAAAGCCCGCGAGGATGGCAGTGACCAACCCCGCCGCGGCGGACGCGCCTGAAGCAACCCCAAATGCCAGCGCGAGCGGAAGGGCAACAGCGGCAACAGTGAGACCTGCTAATAAATCCTGTTGGAATTTGGCGAGCGAATAGCCAGTGAACTCGTCCTTGTAGAGACGAGCGAGTGAACGACGCGGCATAAATTGTTCTCCGAAAATAGTAATCTCACAAAGGCTCACTGCTCCCCCAAGGCGTCCTTTGTGTTAGTGGCGAGATTTTATCACTTTAATCGTTTCTCTAGAGTTTTCGATACACTCAAAACCTTCAATAGCCGTTCTGCATCTGAGCTTGTAATTACCTGCTCGTAAGCCACTTGAGAATTTTTGAAATAGAATTCAATTTCGTTCATAAAGACTCTAATTTGACCCAAAATATTTTCAACTTCCTCACGGCTAATTCCCTCTATAGGTTCTGAATTATAGTGAAGCGCAACAGCAAAATCCGAATGAGCCAAAATCGCATTTCTTAACTTTCTCGCTTTACTACTAGACGCTTCGAGATTTGATAACAAAGATTCTAGTTCATTATAGAACTTATCTTCTACATGGGGCTTTATCATTATCAACAATTTTTGGAGACTTGCATTTTCTTTATTCCTCATCTGTGCGCGATCTGTCAATCGTGCAATAGCCATAATTACATAATGGCGCATAATGCGCTCTAAGTGTCTAAAGAAGGAAGAAGCTGATGAATTTAACAACATTATTCTTTCGGGAGAAGTTCCGTAAAGACTGCGGTAATTTTTCCAATCAATATGTAAAGCGGAAACTTGATTAAATAGGTTATAAAACAGATCGCCTATCTCATCTGGAAACGAGGCTCGGTAATTCTCTAGAACGTCATTAGGTGAGTAATCTTTTGACATTTGAAAGCCCTTAATACGAATTTCAGCGGAAGAAGCGCGTCAATTGCCTACACGCTAAAACATAATCCCACAATCGTATTTCACAAGGTTTTCCGATTGCACATCGAGGATCGTATACGGGAACGAACGATTTATCGTGTAGGTCAGGCGATAGAATCCGCCCCACTTGGTGAAGGTGACAATCTCGACCACAGCCGAGTAATTTGTCAATTTTACGAGCGGATCGATATCTGTCAACGCGCGGGCTTTCAGTTGTTGTGAAGCGTCGAGGGGAAGACCGAAATTTCCATCGTTGATATCTGTGATGATGTCATTGATCTCTTTTTTGTTGCACACGATCTCCGTGTCGTTGTAGTTGGCGTGCCAGTCGAGATAGAACTGTCGCGCCATGAGATTCATTGCGACGAATTCGAAATATCCCTGCTCAGTGTCGTCAATCGAAATATGATTGAGATAATCAGACAATACAATATCCGCAGGCAAATCTTTGGTGGAAGCGTAGGCAGGCTGATCTGCTGGGCGGGCATACAGAATCGGATACGAGCCGAGGCTGTCCAATTGATAGACGTAATCCAGCGCGTATCCCTCCTCCATGGAAACGTGCGTGAATACGTTGAAATAGTCGTTGACGTCAAACTCGCCGCCCTGTTTGACTCCCGTTTCGAGCAGGGATTGAGGAACTGCCCCAGGTTGAACATCGCGAAAAGCTTGCACCACGTCCGTGCAGGCGGAGATCATCGTCCCGTCTCTGTTGGATGGAGTCAATAACTGACACGCCACCGAAAACAGAAATGTCGCGAGTACAAGAAAGGTCGTTTGTTTTTTCATCGTGACTCCAACTACTCCAACCAGTCAAATAAATATTTCACATCGTGTTCGATCTCGAATTTCTTGAGGAAATCCGTATATTCGTCTTTGAAAGTCTGCTTGGCGTGATGTTGTTCTTGATTCAAAATGTAGTTATAGACATCCCTGATCTGCGAATGGCTGTAGGAAAATGCTCCATAACCTTCCTGCCAATTAAACCTGCCTTTGATCCATGCATGGTCGTTAATGAAATTGGACGAATTGTTCTTGATGTCCCGCACCAGATCGGATAAAGCCATTGCTGGTTTCAAACCAACAAACACATGCGCATGATCTTCCACGCCGTTGACGATGATCGGCTTGTGTCCCTTGTTCTTGATGATTCCCGCCATGTACTTAAACACTTCCTGTCGCCATTCTTTTTGGAGGAGGTTCTGGCGCCCCTGCACGGCGAACACGATTTGAATGTAGATTTGGGAATACGTACCAGCCATTGTTTCTCCTTTTTCGATTGGCTGAATATCCAAAATAAACAATCCCGAAGGGATGGTACTTTTATAGAATCAAGATTTCATTATTTCCAAACCCCGAAGGGGTGATATGGGTTGAATATATGTCATCCCTTCGGGATTTGGGTTAATCTGCTAAATCTATAATCATCACACCCCTTCGGGGTTTTTCACTTCGCCAACTTCTTCAATTCCACTTCGCCGATGATCTTCACGCCTAATGATTTTGCTTTATCGAATTTCGAGCCCGGGTTTTCACCTAACACCAAATAACTTGTCTTCTTGCTGACGCTATCGGTCACTTTGCCGCCGTGCGACTCGATAAACGCTTTGGCATCATCGCGCGAGAAGGTGGGCAACGTTCCTGTGACGACAAAAGTCAAGCCATCAAACGCGTCTGACTTTCGGATTTCAACCTTAGACTTTCCTCCCTGGGGCCACATCCCCACACTCTTCAACTTTTTCAATACTTTCTGATTGAACGGACGCGAGAACCAATCCACGATGCCTTCCGCGGTGGTTTGACCAACTCCCTCGATTTTCAACAAGTCATCCGCTTTCGCTTTCGCGAGCGCGTCGAGATCAGGGAAAGTGGATGCCAGGTCCCCAGCCATCACCTCACCGACGCCGTGGATTCCCAATGCGGTGATCAAGCGACTCAACGGTTGGCTTCGAGACTCTTCAATTGCGGTTAACAAATTCTCCGCGATCTTGCCGGGTGGTTCTTTGTCTGTTTTTCTATCCTTCTTTGTGACGGCATCGAGGATGTCTTCACGTTCCAACGTGTAAATATCCGCAACATCTTTCACTTTGCCAGTCTCAATCAATTTTTCGACGATCTTCGAGCCAAGCCCGTTGATATCCATCGCGCCGCGCGAGACGAAATGCTCCACGTTTCGAACCAACTGCGCGGGGCACGCGGCATTGACGCAGTACCACGCCACCTCCCCTTCGATATGCTCCACGGGTTGACCACACGACGGACAAGTTGTTATCGGTTTATATTTTTTCTCTTTGCCTGTGCGCGCATCCACGACGGGACCGATAACATACGGAATCACCTCGCCCGCGCGTTTCACCAGCACGCGGTCGCCGATGCGGATGTCTTTCTCCGCGATGTAATCGAAGTTATGCAGTGTGGCGCGCTCAACGACCACGCCGCCGATCTCTACGGGTTCCAATACCGCATTGGGGATCAGCACGCCTGTCCGCCCGACGGTGACGCGAATATCCTGCAATTTTGTAGTGACCTCACGCGCAGGGAATTTGAACGCGATCGCGCCACGCGGGTCCTTGCCGACAAAACCAAGTTCCGCGGCGAGGGTCAGATCGTCAATTTTGATGACCATGCCGTCTGTTTCATACGGGAGATTGTCCCGCTTCTTCTCCCATGATTCAACATACGTAACGGCTTTTTCGAAATGTTCGAATCGCTTTGCAATATCAGTGACAGGGAATCCCAATGCTTTCAGATATTCCAGTATCTCCCACTGGCTGTTTGGAATCTTTCCGCCCTCTGCATGGATGATCTGATATAACAGAATCGTCAGCGGACGCGAGGCTGTTAATTCAGGGTCAAGCTGGCGTAATGAACCTGCCGCTGTGTTACGCGGATTTTGATACGTCCGTTCGCCTTTTTCTTCGAGCTGACGATTTAACTCTTCAAATTCTTTGATAGGGAGATATGCCTCGCCGCGAATCACTACATAATTCGGCGGCTTTGGTCCCTTTGCATCTACGGGGATTTTCAAAGGGATGGAGCGGATCGTCCGTAAATTCTGCGTGATATCTTCTCCCACTTCCCCGTCCCCGCGCGTAGCGCCCTGCACAAAGACGCCATCGCGGTAATGCAAAACAACCGACAAGCCGTCGATTTTCGGCTCGACCACGAACTTTGCTTTTTCCACGCGGTCGTCAATTTTGGAAACGCGCTCCAGCCAGGCGCGCGCATCGTCCGCGCCGAACGCGTTGGCGAGCGAGAGAATCGGCGCGGGGTGGCGCACCTTCTCAAAGCGGTCGGCAGGCTTGGCTCCGGCGCGACGCGTTGGCGAATCCGCCGTGACCCAATCGGGATGCTCGGCTTCGATCCGCTTGAGTTCGTTCAACAGTTTGTCGAACTCCGCGTCGCTGATGATCGGTGCATCCAGCACGTGATAGCGATGGTTGTGGAAGTGGATTTTTTCTTTCAGTTCTTCGTACCGGGATTTGGTTGTCATGGCCGAATTATAGTCGAATCGAATAGGCATTTGTACTGATTAAGTCCGATTTATTCCTCGTACCCTGTCTTGTAACCATTTGATTATGGAAGCCACTTGACTTTTCCTTTAAAAGTTCTACAATGAAAAATGTAGGAAGCGATGACCTGGGGTTCCCTTAATTGGTCGCTTGCGCACACACTACGCGGGGACCCAGCGAGCTAATAGCGAAACCGGCTTTCATGCCGGTTTTAATTTTTTAAACTAGTGGAGGTGCAGGCTATCAATTTCAATTCGTTCCCGTTTACACAAACCTAACAAACAATAAAAGGGAGTTGCACAATGAAACTAAAGTTTCTCGCTTTGAGTCTCGTAGTTGCGCTTGCGCTAAGTACTGTTCTACCGGCGGGCGCGGCCGGCAGTATTACGGTCAAGCCCTCGGCAATGAACGGTTGGGGATTCCTGCTCGAAAGCGGCGCCAACGGAGCAGGAGATTTTGTCAGCGGACCTGGCGCGGTTCCGTTGGGAACTGGAAGCGTACACCTCACGCTTGGAAGTTCCAGTGATGGAATGCTGATTGGAGTGGCAGAGTATGGGGGCACGCGGTTGGGCGACATCACCACGCTCAGCTACAGCACCTACCAATCAGTCACTTCAACAAGCACTGTTCAAGCGATCAGCCTGCAATTCAACATAGACGATGATGTGACCGACGGCGATATAGCCTGGAAAGGGCGGCTGGTCTTTGAACCTTATTATTCAGAAACGGTAACGAACGGCATATGGCAGACTTGGGACGCGTTGACACAGGGCAGGTGGTGGGCAACCGGCGCGACCATGAACGCCGTCTGTTCGATTGCCACGCCTTGCACCTGGTCCGATGTGTTGTCCAATTTCCCGGATGCCGGAATTCACAGCGTTTTCGGCGCAGTCCAGTTCAAAGCCGGAAGCGGTTGGCCCGCCGGATTTGACGGCAACGTGGACGCGTTCACCATCGGCGTTTCAGGCGATGACACCACGTACGATTTTGAACCCGAAACACCATGCACGACGGTCTGCTATGCAGATGCGGTGAACGGGAACGACTCGTTCGGCGGCGATTCGCCCGCCAGCGCAAAGAAGACGATTCAAGCCGCGCTGGATGCTGTTTCGCCCAATGGAACTGTGCGCGTGCTCCCCGGCAATTACGATGAAACGGCAACGAATCGCTGGGTGCTGGGAACGAACGGACCTCATCAATTCGGTCTGTTCATCGACAAGAACGGCGTCACCATTCAAGGCGTAACCGCAGGCGATGTGCCCATCACCGATTACAACGCGCTAGGCGCGAACGTCACCACGAATGCTACAAATAATTTTGGAGCCAGCGGCATTTTCGTTCAGGGCGATGATGTCACCATTGCAGGGCTCCACATCGGTCCCAACATTCCCGGCGACAACAAGACCATCGAAATCATCGGTGACGGGTTCACACTCAAAGATTCGCACGTGGATGTGCCCGGCGGCGGGTCGGTCTATTTCAACGACTGGCAGTTCGATACGATCAACGATGTTTCCCACCTGCAAAGTTACGTGATAGACCACAACCTGATCGACCAAAACACCAGCATTGATATCACCAGCGGCGCAGGATATTCGGGTCCCGTTAGCGGACGGCGGATCACGAATAATGAGTTTATCAACGCTGAGTTCTGGCCCTCGATCAGCTTCAATGGGTCGGGAACAGGCGTGCCGTGGTTCGTCCAGTCGGTGGGCGGCGCGGTAATCGAAGATAATACATTCACCAATACGTTCAACGGCAATGATGTGCGTGCGGGTCATATCCGCGTGCGCGGGGATGTGGAGGTGAGCCAGTTCGACTGGACTGCCTACTGGAACGACAATACCTTCAACAAGGCGGTTGTTACCCTGGTTGGCGCGTATCCTCCGTTTGATGTGCGCGAGTACAACTACACCAGCGGCACCTATTCATTCGACGTGCGCCGTATCGGCGTAAGCATTCAGGGAAGTGTGGATGTGGCAACCGCGGGTGACACGGTCCTGGTCAAAGCGGGAACATACGAAGAACAGGTGGCGGTGGATACATCGCTCACACTGCTGGGAGAATCCGGCGCAGCCTCCACATTCATCCTTGCGCCGTCTACGATCCCCATCGCTTCCGATCCTGAGTCGAACATTGTCAAGATCACGGGAGCCGGTGTCAGCGTGGATTTCAGCGGCTTCACTGTGGCAGGTCCGGGTCCGGGCGGATGCGGAACGATCAACGCCGGCATCTTCGTGCGCGATGACGCGTACGCGAACATACACGATAACAAGATTGTGGATGTCCGCGACGATCCGTTTAGCGGATGTCAGAACGGCGTTGCCATCCAGATTGGACGGGCGTCGCTCAGCACCAGCGGCACAGCCGATATCAGCGACAATGAAATCTCCGGCTATCAAAAGAACGGTGTGACCGTGAGTAATGTCGGTTCGTCTGCTACCGTGACGAATAACGTCATCACAGGCGCAGGCCCGACCACCATCATCGCGCAAAACGGTGTGCAAGTCAGCGGTGGCGCGACAGCCGAGATCAACGGGAACACGATCTCCAATCACTCCTATTCACCCGGCTCGTACACCTCCACTGGCATGTTAATCTTTGCGGCAGATGCAGACACATACGGAAACACCTTGAGCGAAAACCAGACCGGCATTTACCACATCGAGGGTTCCGGTGTGCATGAAGCGAACGTTTTGAACGTCTCAACAGCGGGAACAGGCTCGCCATATCTTTACGGCTTCGTGATAGATGCGCCTCCGCCGGGATTGAAGCCTGCACCCTTTGAAGATGCGGGGCTTCCTGAGCCGTTGGCGGCGATCAATTCCGTCTCGACACTATCCTCCGCAGTGCAAGACGTGGATGTGTTGAATAATGAACTGACCGGCGACGGTTCAAGCGCCAGTTACGGCATCGGCGCGTATGGCGGCTACGGCGCGTTGGATATTGACCTGACCGTGAAAAATAACAAGGTATTCAACTTCGGCACTGGGCTGGATATCTACCAGTGTACGTCAGGTTGCACAACATCCGTTTTCACAAACGTGGTCGTCAATTTGAACAGTATCACCGGCAACACGGATTATGGCTTGCTCAACACCGATGCGATCCCAGTCAACGCAGAATTGAACTGGTGGAACAGCCCGGATGGCCCCGCGCCGACCGGAAGCGGTGACGAGGTGGGCGGCGATGTAGACTTTACCCCATGGCTCTGCAACGGAACCGATACCTCTGCCGACACCGGCTTCCAGCCTAACGTGCTGACCGACTGCTATGGACCCGTGGTCACGAACGTATACACTATTCCCACGGTAGTCTATTTAAACGGCTGGATCTGGGTTAAGGCAACCGCTGACGATGTTGCCACAGGCAACGCGAACATCGTAAGCGCCGACTACAATGTAAACAATTCGGGTTGGGTGCCCATGTGGGCGTGGGATGGAACCTTCAATGAGCCGAATGAAAAGGTCAAAGCGCTATTCAAAGCCACCACACCCGGAT
>DAOTZF010000290.1:0-1730 GCA_034434415.1 Anaerolineales bacterium
GAGAAGCGTTCCGTGATTCTCACCTCCGCCACGTTGACCGCGCACGGCGAATTCCAATATCTGCGCAATACCCTCGGTGCGGATGAAGCCGAGGAGATGCAACTCGGCTCGCCGTACGATTATGAGAGCGCGGCGTTATTGTATATCGCGAACGATATTCCTGAACCGAATCAAAATGGTTTTCAGCAAATCCTTGATAAGACCCTGATCGCCACCGCCAAGGCCACGGGCGGACGGATGCTCGTGCTGTTCACGTCCTACGCCGCGTTGAAGAAGACCGCGCAAGCCATCACGGGTCCGCTGGCGCGTGATGATATTTATGTGTACGAACAGGGTGACGGCGCATCGCCGAACGCGTTGCTCGAGTCGTTCAAAGTGACCGAACGCGCAGTGCTATTGGGAACCAAATCCTTCTGGGAAGGCGTGGATGTGCCGGGCGAATCACTTTCGGTCGTCGTGCTGACGAAACTCCCGTTCGACGTGCCCACCGACCCCCTCATCGCGGCGCGCTCCGAAATGTACGAAGACTCGTTCAATCAGTATTACCTGCCCGAAGCCATCTTGAAATTCCGTCAGGGATTCGGGCGACTCATCCGCACCCAATCAGACCGCGGCGTGGTCGCGATCTTAGATCGGCGTGTATTGACCAAGCAATACGGCAGATTGTTCTTGGAATCACTCCCAGGTTGCACCGCGCGGCAGGGACCCGCCACAAATCTCGCTCGTGAGGCTGGGAAATGGTTGGGGATATGAAATAAAAAAGCCAGTTGACATCAAAGGATGACAGGTCTATAATCTAGACAGACTAGACAGGAGAATCTGATGAATACAATTTGGCAATTACAGGATGCAAAAAACAAACTGAGCGAAGTCATCGAGCGCGCCTTGAAGCACGGACCCCAACTTATCACGCGCCGAGGGGAAAAGACCGTCATCATCATGTCCTATAAAGAGTACACACAGATGAAAAAATCTCAGGCAAAACTCTCCGAATTTTTCCGCGCCTCCCCGCTCGCAAAAGTTGACTTGAACCTGAAACGCGATAAAAGCCTCCCGCGTGAGGACGCGAAACTATGAAGTATCTCCTTGATACCTGCGTCATTTCGGAGTTGGTTGCTAAACAACCCAATCCGCGTGTACTGGAATGGATCGACTCGGTTGACCCTGATGGAGTTTATCTAAGCGTCATCACAATCGGGGAGATCACCAAAGGCATTGAGAAACTGCCGAACTCAAAGCGCAAACAGGAATTAAGCGACTGGCTGGAGAATGAATTACTGATTCGCTTTCAAGAAAACTTGATTGAACTCGACGTAAATATTCTTATCCAATGGGGACAGTTAAATGCAGAACTGGAATCAAACGGACAAAAAATGCCTGCTGTTGACTCGCTGATAGCCGCCACCGCGCTAAACAAAGGGTTAATTCTCGTTACGCGTAATGAAGCAGATTTTACAGAAGCAGGGGTTGAAATCCTGAATCCGTGGAAACAATAATCCTGGAGTCATTACCGCCCTGCACCGCGCGTCAGGGTCCTGCCACGAATCTCGCGAGCGAGGCTGGCAAGTGGCTTGGCGTGTAAAGGAGCAGAGATATGCTAACTCACCTTACGCAGATGGTTCAAAAAAGGCGTAAACTTGAGAGATGACTAACGACGAACTACTTGATTTGTACAGCGACTATCTGCTCAGTGCATTTGGGCAAACGACAGCCACAGGACTATCAGCGCT
>DAOTZF010000291.1:0-1863 GCA_034434415.1 Anaerolineales bacterium
GCGGGAATGGTGGGAGGTTCGGGGGAGATCAATCCCATTTGGCGGGCTTTGGTCACTGCGGCGATGCGGTTATGAACACCTAATTTCATATAAGCCTTGGATAGCAAATTGCGAACCGTCGAATTCGAAACCGACATCATCCTTGCCAGATCGGCAGTGGAACTATCGGGATAGGAAAGGGACAGGGAAAGCACTTCCAATTGTCGTTTAGCAAGGGGCGATTCACCGTCCTCTTCTCCCGTTCGCAGGAGGGCGTCCTTTGCCTGCCGACTCATATGAACTCCCCCGCTCGCCACCGACGCGATCACATTTTCCAATTCTCGCAGTGTGTCCTGATCTTCTTTGAGGATGTATCCGCTTGCCCCGGCTTCCATGATCGCGCGTATCAGGTTGCGTTCCGCGTGCATGCTGATCACAAGGATCATCAAGTTGGGATACTCCTCCAACAAGGCAGGGATGATGTGCAGGATGGGATACGGGTTCGGGTTTACCTCAGACGCGGGAACGCCCACATCCAGCAGCAACACATCGGTGGGATGTTTCTTCAGCGTCTCTTCGAGTTCATCCCCATAGCGAATGGTCGCCGCGATCTCCACCCGCGAACTGCCATCCAGCCGGAGGTGATACCCATCCACGATGGACTGGTGATCGTCGAGGATCGTCACACGGATTTTCTTTGCCATCGTATCTCCCTTTGGTGACATTTCAAGGGTAGCAAAAATTACCGTCCGTTTCAAGGTTTTTGCCGAACTGAGTACAAATGTCTACGCCGCAAGGCTGGCTCTCTCTTGAGTACTGTTTACAAGAAGTATACAATATTCGTGACTGTTCACAAAATAAAAGAGGGGAGTAAGGGGGGTTATGGTCTCTTCAAAATGAATGCCGAAATTTCGGCATTCATTTTTCTTGTACAGATAAGACCAATCAAAAAATCCTCCCCACGGAGGATTTTCGTATGAGCGCGGAGGGGATCGAATACCATCCCCCCTGTGGGGACACTCAACAAAACGACCTTCAAGAGTTGAGGGTCACGGATGAGCGCGGAGAGGCTCGAACTCTCAACAAACGGCTTAAAAGGCCGCTGCTCTGCCATTGAGCTACGCGCCCGCGAATCGAGCGAAGGGCATTCTAACACGGCGGAAAGTGAGCGTCAACAAAACCTCTGCCACGGATTTTCACTAAAAAACAATCTGTGTGAATCAGTGGCAATTTGTGGCTAACATTGTAAGACCTTTCCATCACAATGCGTCCATCAGGCTGGAGGCAAAGATGGCTGATTTGTTGCATGTTGACGAAAAGAATTTTCAAACCGAAGTGATGAACGCCAGCGAGCCGGTGCTGGTGGATTTCAGCGCAGTGTGGTGCCAGCCCTGCAAAATGCTCGACCCGGTGGTCAAGCAACTGGCAGGCGAGTGGGAGGGCAAGGTGAAAGTCGTGAAGATCGATGCGGACGAGAACCCCAACCTCGTCATGCAGTTCGGCGTGATGGGCATCCCCACCCTGCTATTTATGAAGAACGGCGAGATCAAGGAACGCATCACCGGCTTTTTACCGAAAGAGAAACTGATCGCGCGCTTCAGTCCGCACTTCAATTAATGTCATTGCGAGCCCTGCTGGTTGAGTAGCCCCGAGTGCTTTTCGAGGAGCGTATCGAAACCACAGGGCTCGGCAATCTTCCTGTTTGCGAGGAGATTGCTTCGTCGCAAAGAACAAGAGCGCTCCTCGCAACGACAACAAAAGGACGGACACAATTACGTGTCCGTCCTTTCACTTCCTCATCAACGTATCGAGTTCAGAAAAATCTACGCGGGAAGTAAGATCCAAACTCAAGGGAGAAACAGAAACCATCCGCTTCTTACGCAG
>DAOTZF010000292.1:0-8007 GCA_034434415.1 Anaerolineales bacterium
ATGAATCGACTCCTCCAAGGTGATGTTGGTTCAGGCAAAACTGTAGTAGCCGCGCTAGCCGCTTCCATCATCACAAGCAACAATGCGCAAGCCGCGATCATGGCACCGACTTCGATACTTGCGGAACAACATTATCGCAATTTCACAAGTCTGCTCAAAGAGTCGCTCAAGCCTGAAGAAATTCGGTTACTTACAGGTGATACACCTGAATCTGAAAAAGAAGAGATTCGCAACGGTCTGTCAAACAACACAATCAGGATCGTAATCGGCACGCACGCGGTCATCGAACCGAACGTGCAATTCGCGGACTTGCAATTCGTCGTCATTGACGAACAGCATCGTTTCGGCGTCGAACAGCGCGCGGAATTACGAAGCAAGGGTACGAATCCGCACTTGTTGGTGATGACCGCCACACCGATTCCGCGTTCGCTTGCATTGACTTTATACGGCGACCTCGACATTTCCATCATGGACGAAATGCCCGCGGGAAGAATCCCGATCAACACGTTTGTGCTTCGTCCGCAGGAACGCGAGCGCGCGTTTACGTTATTGCGCGGTCAGATCAAGGATGGCAAACAGGCGTTCATCATTTATCCGCTTATCGAGGAGAGCGAAAAGATCGAAGCCCGCGCCGCCGTGGACGATTACGAGACACTCTCCAAAGAGGTCTTCCCCGATTTGAAACTGGGATTATTGCACGGCAAGATGCGCCCCAGTGAAAAAGACGAAACCATGCTCAAATTCCGCGACAAAGCCTATGACATTCTCGTTTCGACGACTGTCGTCGAAGTGGGTGTGGACGTTCCCAACGCGACGGTCATGCTGATCGAAGGCGCGGACCGATTCGGTCTGGCGCAACTGCATCAATTGCGCGGGCGCGTCGGTCGCGGTTCAGATCAATCGTATTGTCTGCTGATTCCCACGCGCGAAGACGCGACCGAAAACGAACGTTTGCAGGCAATGGCCGAATCGAACGATGGCTTCTTCCTCGCGGAAAAAGATTTACACCTGCGCGGTCCCGGCGAATTTTTGGGAACGCGTCAGGCAGGTTTCGCCAGCGGACTCCGCATGGCAAGCATCACCGATGTCAAACTGATCGAAAAAGCGCGTGCCCAGGCGCAAGCCGTCTTCGAGAAAGACGCGGAACTGAGTCAGCCCGAACACAAACTCCTCGCCGAGTCCCTTGGTCGCTTTTGGGGCGAAGGCAAGGGAGACGTCAGCTAGTCCGATAGTCGGTTGGTCGCGTGGTCTGCTCGTCAGCATCGTGACCAACCCGCATTCCAGGTGTTTGACGACAAGACAACAAGACTTAGAGACTAAGAGACCAGTAGACTAGGAGACTAGAAGACTAACATGGTTCGAGCCTTATTTCCCGGAACGTTCGACCCCATCCACTTTGGACATATTGACATTGCCTCGCGCGCCTCGCGTCTCTTCGATGAGATCGTGATGGCGGTCTACGACAAGCCGTTGAAATCGCTCATGTTTACGCCCGAAGAACGCATCGGGTTGGTCAAAGAAGCGTTCAAGGACAACCCGAAGATCAAAGTGACTGGTTACAGCGGACTCACCGTCGAGTTCGCGCGAAGAATCGAAGCGCAGGTCATCGTGCGCGGTCTGCGCGTCTTCTCGGATTTTGAATTTGAATTCCGCATGGCGCTGGCGAATCACCGCCTCGCGCCTGATATCGAAATTGCCGCGCTCATCACGGCGGAGGAGCACACGTTCCTTTCCTCCACAACCGTCCGCGAGATCGCCATGCTCAACGGCGACATCTCCTCCATGGTGCCGCCTTTCGTCGAGAAAGCGTTCAAGGAAAAAGTGGCGGGCATGGGTGATAACCCCATCCCTAATTCGCTTCGGGATTAATCTGTGCTAGAATAGCCTCTATCGTCCTCCACCCGAGGAGCCGCGTATGGATATTCTTCAACTGATCGACCGACTCGAAGAACTTTTCAACGAAAGCAAATCCATTCCCCTCACCCGCAACGTGATGGTGGATGAAGATCGCATGCTGGATATCATCGACCAGATGCGCATCGCCATCCCTGAGGAAGTGAAGAAGGCGCAGCAATTGCTCGGTCAGCGAGACCGTGTCCTTGCGCAGGCGCAGGAGGAGGCAAACCGCACCCTCGAACTCGCCCGCCAGAAGGCAGACCAACTCGCTTCACGCGAAGTGGTCGTGCAGGAGGCGCAGCGCCGCGCAGAACAGATCGTTGCACAGGCGCGGGCGGATGCAGAAAACACACGCGGAGACGCCGATGATTACGTGATGCGAAGCCTCACACAGTTGCAGGCAGAGTTGGAGCGAATTTCAAACCAGGTGGCAAACGGAATCCGTGTGGTGCAGGACGAACAGGAACGCCGGGCGGCAGTCACCGACTCGGTGGATAAGTAAAAATCATCCCTCCATACGGAGGGATTTTTATTTCGGATTACGGAATGCGGACCTCAGTCCGCTTTCGACACATTCGCTTCATTTCGGACGGGGAGTTCTGCCTCCCTCCCAAACCACCACGAAGCGACCGGGTTCCTGCGGATGAACAATTCGTGGATTAGCACCGAGCCGCCCACACCCATGATGAATCCGATCCATATCGAGAGGGGAAGGTTGTCCGTCGAAGCGAGCACCTTCTGCCCCCAAAAATCCTGAATCGGAACGTGGAAGATCAGAATGATGAGCGAGGCGCGGCCAAGATATTTGAAGAACGAAGCAAGCCTGTCCGTATGCAATTCAATTTGCCGCGATAACGCCAGCACGAACAGAATCCCTGCAATGGCTTCGAGGGTATTGATGAAGAAGGAACTGTATACGCGCGTGTTGAAATCAATCGGGGATTTAATAAAGTAATTCATCGCAAAGACCGCGATCCCTGTTCCTGCCAGTAAGAAATAATTTCCGAACACGGATTCATTTGCAACCTGTCTTACTTCACTTCCCAGAATGAAGAAAAATCCGCTGAGAAAAACAAGGTCGAGGCTGAAGGGCAAACCGAAAAGTTCGTACTCTTTGCCAAGCAAAGAAACGGAAAACGGATAGAACGATTTGAGGAAGGGGAGTGAGATTACCAGCGTCGCGGTCAAAATTCCCAGCCGCAGCCAGCGGTTGTTGAGTTTGCCCACAATGACGAGGAAAATGAACGCGTACAGGCTCACCACGAACAGATTCGGCAGGAACCATAACTGCACCCAGTCGATATACACACCCGTCCCGTACAGCGATTTGACGATGCGCCGGATGGCTGTCCCAAATGCCATCTTCTCGAACGAGACCTGCATGAAGTAGATCAGGAAAATGGTGAACAGGAACGGTTTGAGCAGGGAATGGAATCGTTTTTTGAAGAATTCGAAGAACGAAATGTCCGTTTTGATGAAATACCCCGAAAGGAAAAAGAACAACGGCATGTGGAACGAATAGATCACCTCGTAGCCGTACTGCGAGATGAAACCGAAATCGTTGTGCGCCAGCACTACCAGCAGGATGCCGATGCCGCGCGCAATGTCGATGTATTCGATTCGTTTGGGCATGGAGTTTCCTTTATCCTAGCCGCAGAGTTCACAGAGTTCTTTGAGTTTTTTCTCAGAGTCTCTGTGAGCTCTGTGGCGAAGTCTCTCGTTGAATTTTACCCCGCGAACTCGAACGCCGGCAGACCTTCGACGTTCGTTTCGACGCGGAACACCCCACCCGAAAGCGGATATTTTTCCAGCGCTGTTTCATCCAGATCTTTTCGGGCAGAGGTAATGAACAATTCGTTCATGTGTTTCCCGCCAAACGTGCACGAGGACGGTTGAATCACAGGCACGCGAACTTGCTCCAGTAATTTCCCCGTATTCGGATCCCACTTTGTGACCTGCGCGCCGCCCCACATCGCGATCCATAAGTTGCCCTGCGCATCAGAGGTCATGCCGTCGGGCCAGCCGAGTGATTCGGGCATGTGCACTGCTACACGCGAATTGGCAATGACACCCGAGTCCAAATCGTAATCATAGGCTCTCACTTCACGCGTCGGTGTATCGATGTAGTAAAAAGTTTTCCCGTTGGGGCTCCACGCCATGCCGTTGGAAATGGTGATGTTCGAAGACAACTTCGTGATGGATGTTCCGTTGAACGAATATAACGAACCCGTTGGGTCTTTCTCGTTGATGTCCATCGTCCCGGCGATTAAACGTCCACGCGGGTCGCATTTGCCGTCGTTGAAGCGGTTATTCGCGGGCTCGTCCGTGAGGGCGGCGAGAAAGGTCGATGAGGAAGAATCCGGGTCGAACGTCCAGAAGGAGAAGCGTTTTGTCAGAACGAATCCGCCGCTTTGACGCGGGGCGATACATCCGATGAAATCATCAAGTTCGAGGAGTATCTCCGAGTTAACATACACACGCTTGTTAAGAATATCCAGCCAATACAGGGTCTGTGTGCGCGAATCCCACACGGGACCTTCACCAAGCCATGCTTTTGCATCGTACAACAATTCGACCTGCATGTTAGAACCAATCGCGTTTGTAAAAGATGAATGTGGCGATGGCAGTCAAAGTCAGCGCGATACCGAAGACGGTGAGAAATGCAAAGGGATGGTTCTCGCCGGGGAGATTCACGTTCATGCCGTAAAATGCCGCGACCACCGCCGGAACGTTGATGATGATGGTGATGGCGGCAAGCGCTTTCATCACGCCGTTGAGGTTGTTCGAGATGATCGAAGCGAACGCGTCCATCATGCTCGAAAGAATTTCAGTGGTGATCGTTGTCATTTGAATCGCCTGCTGGTTCTCGGTAAGCACATCTTCCAGCAGGTCCTGGTCGTCTTCGTAGTAATTAAAGATTTGCGTGCGCTGCACGCGTTCCATCATCACCTCGTTCGAGCGGAGCGCGGTGGCAAAATAAGTGAGGCTCTTCTGATATTTGAGCAGCTCGAGCACTTCGCGGTTGCGCGTGGATTTTTGCAATTGATCTTCAATTGCCTCGGTCATGCGGTTGATCTCGCGCAGGTGGGTGAGGTACCGCGTGGCGGTTTCCAAAAAGATATAGAGCGCAAAACGATAGCGTTTTCCCGTTTTCAACAGGCGATACTTCCCATTCGCCAGCACTTTGAACATTTCCTTCTCGTAGCGGCAAATAGTGATGATCGTGTTCCCCTTGATGTATATCCCAAGCGGGATGGTGATATAAGGGATGTCGCTGTCGGGCTGGCGATGAGGAATACGGATCAAAATGAACGTGTAATCGTCGTCGCGCTCCATACGCGGCATCTCATCGAAATCAAGCGAATAATGGATGTACTCAGATTCTACGCCCCAATCCACAAGTTTTTGAGTTTCCTCCGGTGTGGGGTCCACGGCTTTCACCCATGTGCCGTTCTCCATCGATTGCAATTCTTCGATTCCGCCCTCAGTGGTTTTGTAAATGGTGAGCATGTGAGCCTCCTTGCAAGTGAAATATCCACTTAGGAGGCGCGCTCACCTCCTAGGTGACTTGTTGAATACGATGTTTCGACGCGGCGACTCCTCCCGAACTGGGAGGCTGGTTCTCGGAACTGGAAGACTTGCCTTCATCCTGATGAAACATGATGACGTATTGTACGCCCGAAAATTGGATTCCACAACCGAGGACGAATTGCAATTTGATACCCGCTTCATCCCGCAAGGACAGTTGATCCCGTTTCCCCATCCTTTGCTCTATAATTGACGACGATGCAGCGCTGGAAGAGTTACCTCTCGTTGGAATGGATCCTCCTCTTCATCGGATTCGCCCTCCGCCTCCGGCAATACCTCAGCGGGCGCTCCCTCTGGGCAGACGAAGCCATGCTCGCGTTGAACATCGTGAATCGGAATTTCGCCCAACTCTTCCAGCCCCTGGATTACGACCAGGGCGCACCACTTGGATTCCTGCTCGTTGAAAAACTATTCAACGCGATCCTCGGACGGCATGAATTGGTCTTGCGTTTCTTCCCATTCCTTGCCGGGGTCGCGTCGCTGTGGCTGTTCCACCGTTTGCTGATCTCATTGCAAGTAACAAATCGCCAAAGCACCCTCTTCACTCTTGCGTTATTTGCGTTCAACCCGCAACTCGTGGACTATTCCTCCGAAGCCAAGCAATACATCGTGGATGTAGCTGTCGCGCTTGGTTTGCTCCTGCTCGCAATCCCGATTTTTCAGAATCAAACCAACAAAAAGAATTTCAGCCTGCTTGCCATCACAGGGATTCTCGCGCTGTGGTTCTCGCATCCAGCGTTGTTCGTGCTGGCGGGAATTGGCATCGCACTCGTCATTCAATTTTTACAAACGCGAGACTACAAGAATCTGCGAACAACAGGGGTGATTGGCTTGCTCTGGCTGGCAAATTTGGCAGTCTTGTACTTCATCAATTTGCGAAACTTGAGTCAGAACGATTACCTCGCGGACTATTGGGCGACTGGCTTCATTCCTTTACCTCCATGGAGCGACCTCGGTTGGATCAATGAACTCATCACATATCAGTTTGATATTCGATTCACACCCTTGCTCGCTTTGGTTTTGATCCTGACAGGCTGGTTCGTTTTGTTTCGAGATGAACGAATCTTGGCGGTTGCTTTAGCCCTCACAACCTTCTTCGCGTTCATAGCCTCGGCGATGCGTTTATACCCTGTGAATGGCAGGCTGAGTCTCTTCTTAATTCCTTTGGGGATTCTATTGCTTGGGAAAACAATCGAGTTTTTGCAGAAAACCTTTTCTCAGAACAGGATTATATCCATCAGCATTGTGACTTTATTGGGCGGGTATTTGCTCATCAGTCCCCTCGTCACATCGCTCCAAAATTTCATCTCCCCGAAATACTACGAGCACATCCGCCCGGCGATGCAGGTGCTGGCTGACTCATGGAAGGACGGTGACGCACTGTTCGTCACCGCGTGGGCGGAACCGGCGTTTCGATATTATGCTCCCTTCTACGGCTTGGGGGAAGTTGAAATCGTTACAAGCGAGATCGATGATTATCCCGATGGAGAAAAATTAAAGTCGCGGATCCAGCCGCTTGTCGGGGAGAAGCGGGTTTGGGTGTTGTTCTCCCACGTCTACGAACAGTCGGGGTTCAACGAACGGGATTATCTGATCGCGTATCTCGATGAGATCGGCGAGAAGAAGCGGGAAATTTTGAAACCGGGTACATCGGTCTATTTATTTTTCTACGACCTTAGAAAGTAAGGGCACAGCGAGACGAAAAACCAAAGTGGTTCTTTCAAGTTTCGCTGTGCCCTTACAATTTTAAAATCTCCAGTCTCTACTCTCCAATTACAACTTACTCTCCTTCACCACCTGCTGCGCCGGGTTGCTCCACGTTGACCACCTCGCCGTGCACATTGATCACAACTTTGAAGCCCATCATGCCGAGGTAGGCGCGCATGTCTTCGGGAATACCCACCTGCATAAGTTGATCGAATTGCTTGTCAATGTTCTTTAGTTGTTGCTCGATGGCGGCTTTTGTGAATACATCCTCCTGCCCGAGCATCTTGGCGGTTTGTTCGGAGATGAGATCCTCACTGCCTTTCATCAACTCAGCCAATTGACCCAGCACGACGCGGTCCACCTGCCCAGAGGGGATGTGACGGCGGAATCCGTAATCGTCCACAACATAGCACGGTTCATCGCCTACGAAAGCGGTTTCAGCCGCGCGACCGGATTCATCGACGACGAGACCGGCAAACAGTGGTTGGCGAGGCACTAACTGCTCTGTTTCCCTTCGACCGCGGCAAGAAGAATTCCAGCGGCGATACCGAGGCGGCGATCCATCGTGCGCGCAACATCCATGCTGAAATCCAAATGTAGTTCATAGCGGAAGAGGTTGAAGTTTTGTTTGAGGTCAGCGACGCGTGTTGTACCGAAAGTAATATCGTAGTTCTGGGGCAACCACGAGCCAAGCAGAAAACGGCGCAGCAACGCCAGCCCCATGCTGTCCTCGAACAACAACCCCTTCACGTTGTCGTTTTCATCCAACACTTCCCATTCATCGCGCAGGATCGAACGCAGTCCCTTGCGGCGCAG
>DAOTZF010000293.1:0-12886 GCA_034434415.1 Anaerolineales bacterium
AGGCTGCCACTTTCGTGATCGCCGCCGTCAGTGTCGTCTTCCCGTGGTCAATGTGCCCCATCGTCCCTACGTTCAGATGCGGTTTGCTCCTGTCGTACTTTTCCTTCGCCATAGCTTTTCTCCTTCTAAAAATACTTTTAGTTATTTCATGATTTCCTGCGCCACAGATTGTGAAACTGGCGCATAGTGATCGAATTCCATACTGAACACACCGCGTCCCTGTGTTGCGGATCGCAATTCGGTTGCATAACCAAACATTTCACCAAGCGGAACTGTCGCGCGAATCGCTTGTGCGTTGCCGGGGCGGATATCCATGCCTTGAATGCTTCCACGTCGGCCATTGATCTGACCGATCACATCACCCAAATAATCATCGGGTACAACGACTTCCACTTTCATGATTGGTTCGAGCAAAACAGGTGAGCCCCGTTGAACGCCTTCTTTGAAGGCCATGGAAGCGGCCATCTTGAATGCCATTTCGTTTGAATCCACTTCGTGGAACGAACCATCGAACAGGGTGATCTTCATATCAACGACAGGATAACCAGCAAGAACACCGGTATCCGCCGCCTCCTTGATACCTTTTTCAACCGCCGGAATGTATTCCTTCGGAATGGCTCCACCCACAATCTTGTTCTCAAAAATGATGCCGCTGCCGCGCTCACCGGGCTCGAGTGAAATCACCACATGACCATATTGCCCGCGACCACCCGACTGTTTGGCATATTTATGATCCACTTTCGGAACAGCGCGGGTGATTGACTCACGGTACGCCACACGCGGTTTGCCAACGTTTGCCTGAACGCGGAACTCACGCAACATGCGGTCAACAAGGATGTCGAGATGCAGTTCACCCATTCCGGAGATGATCGTCTGTGCAGTATTTTCATCCGAGCGGACGCGGAACGTCGGGTCTTCCTCGGAAAGTTTGCGAAGCGCTTCGCCCATCTTTTCCTGATCGGCACTGCTTTTCGGCTCGATAGCAATCGAGATCACCGGCTCAGGGAACGAGATGTTTTCGAGCACGATCTTCTTATTATCGCAAAGTGTGTCGCCTGTAAATGATTCCTTAAAACCGAGAGCCGCGCCGATATCGCCGGCACGGACTTCTGTAATATCCTCGCGACGGTCGGCATGCATCCGGATCAAACGCCCGATGCGTTCGCGCTTGCCCTTGGTTGAATTGTTCAACATCTGTCCCTGGCTGACAACGCCAGAATAGACACGGAAATACGCCAGACGACCCACATAGGGATCAGTAACGATCTTGAAGACCAACGCGCTGAGAGGCGCGTCATCCTGTGCGGGAAGTTGAACCGGTTGCCCATCCTCATCCATCGCGCTAAGAGGGGGAACTTCTGCCGGAGAGGGAAGGTAATCAATGACTGCATCCAACAGGACTTGTACGCCTTTGTTCTTTAAAGAAGAACCGCAAAAAACAGGATAGGCTTTGTTGGCAAGGACACCTTTGCGAAGAGCCGCTTTCAGTTCGGGTATGCTGATTTCCTTCGCTTCGAGAAACTTGACGGTCAATTCATCGTCGAGTTCGGCGATTCTTTCCACCATGTGGGCGCGAGCCTCTGTTGCTTTATCCTTCAAATCCGCTGGAATTTCAACGGTTTTCGGTTCTTTACCAAGATCATCCTCCCAGACAATGGCTTTCATCTCGAGTAAATCGATAACGCCTTTGAAGGTTGCCTCAAACCCAATCGGTACCTGCATCGGAATCGGGTTGGCACCTAGGCGATCTTTAATGGTCTCAATCGTCCGCTCGTAGGAAGCGCCGACGCGATCCATTTTGTTGACGAAACAGATGCGCGGAACCCCGTATCGATCCGCCTGGCGCCAGACGGTTTCACTCTGCGGTTCGACACCCTGTACAGCATCGAAAACTACCACACCTCCATCCAACACACGGAGGGAGCGCTGGACTTCAGCGGTAAAGTCAATGTGCCCGGGAGTGTCGATCAGGTTAAATTGATAACCCTTCCACTCCGCCGAAACCGCTGCAGACACGATGGTAATGCCGCGTTCGCGTTCCTGCACCATCCAGTCGGTCACCGTTGTTCCGTCGTCTACGGAACCGATACGGTGAGTCTTACCGGTATAGAACATGATACGCTCGGTCGTGGTCGTTTTACCGGCGTCGATGTGGGCAATGATCCCAATATTTCGATACTTCTCTAACGGATACTCGCGGGCCATTCTCTAGTGGTTACCTTCTCATTACTCAGTTTAATAATTTAAATGCGATAGTGCGAAAACGCGCGGTTGGCTTCCGCCATCTTGTGAGTTTCGTCGCGCTTGCGGATCGCCGCGCCGGTTTCATTGAACGCGTCGATCAACTCGCCTGCAAGCTTATCCGGGAAGGATTTGCCGGAGCGTTCATGCGCTGCGGCGAGAATCCAGCGGATCGCCAGTGTGGTGCGCCGGTCGGATGAAACTTCCATCGGCACCTGATAGGTCGCACCGCCCACGCGCCTCGGCCGGACTTCCATCACGGGCGAAACATTTTTAAGAGCGCCTTCGAAGACGTCCAATGGATTCTTCTCAGTGCGCTCCTTGATCAAGTCCATCGCGCCGTAAATTACGCCAATGGCAACGCTTTTCTTGCCGCGTTTCAGTACATGCTGGACCATGGTCTGCACGTTCACACTTTTATAGCGGATATCGGGAAGGATCTCCCGTCTTTCGGGTTTGGATCTACGCATCTTTCACTTCTCCATCCATTTATTTGGGACGCTTCGCGCCGTACTTGGAACGCGCCTGCTTCCGATTTGCGACACCGGTGGTGTCTAGAGAGCCGCGCACAATGTGATAACGCACACCGGGCAGGTCTTTGACGCGTCCGCCGCGAACCAGCACTACAGAGTGTTCCTGCAGCTGATGACCTTCGCCGGGAATATAAGCGGTCACCTCGATGCCATTGGTCAGACGCACACGGGCGATCTTGCGTAACGCGGAATTCGGTTTCTTCGGCGTCATGGTGCGGACAACCGTACACACCCCGCGCTTCTGAGGCGCGCCCTTATCCTGGCGCACGCGGCGTTGCTTATAAGTATTCAAGGTAAATTGAAAAGCAGGAGCCTTGCTCTTTACCTTCTTGCTTTTGCGACCCTTGCGGATCATTTGATTGATAGTCGGCACGTTCAGCCTCCGGTCTTTCTTTTTCGATGATTGTATTTTTGCGTAAAATGAGGCCATCACAAGGATATTGATGGCCTCATCAGGTAGTGCCATGCTCAGCGGGGGTCAATTGCCGCTTTTTCGATTGGCAACGGAGCGAGATTTTATCATGCTCTTAACATAATCGTCAAGATTTTCTCTTGCTGACCATGCCATCACCGATCCCAAGCAGACCCGTATCCATCCTGGGAGGATGCTGTTTCTCCTCATCTTTTCCAAACTTAACGATATCGCCGCCTTCGTTGACTGCTTCCACTGCCAGCCCCAGCGACTGCAATTCTTTGACCAGCACACGGAAAGACGCCGGGATGCTAGGTTCCTCGATCGGTTCGCCTTTGACGATGGCTTCATACGTATTGACGCGGCCTTGAACATCGTCGGATTTGACCGTGAGCATTTCCTGTAACGTATACGCCGCGCCATAGGCTTCGAGCGCCCATACTTCCATTTCACCGAATCGTTGACCACCGAACTGCGCTTTGCCTCCCAACGGCTGTTGGGTGACCAGGCTATACGGACCCGTTGAGCGGGCGTGGACTTTATCTTCCACAAGGTGGTGCAATTTCAAGATCGTCATTACACCGACCGTCACCGGCTGGTCGTAGGGATTACCGGTCTTCCCATCCCGGAGGATTTGTTTGCCGAGGATGGGCAAAGGTTGACCCGTCGAATGAACGATTTCCTGTGCCACTTCCATCAGCCTTGCCTCAGCAACTCTGCCAGTGTGCCCATGCGCTTCGATCCACAAACGCAGACAGGCGTTAACCGCTGCATTATTATATTCCTCGCGCTCGCGCGGATTGATATCCTCCGGGTAAAAGATCGTATCTGGATCATAATCCCGATCACGAAGCCATTCCGTGGCTGTTGCCAACCGGGCATAATCGGGGTCGTTCAAATCGTACACATCGTATTTGCGTTTGCCCAGCCATTCTTCCAGGTAGAGACGTCGAACTTCATCATCGTCTTGAATGGACTCTGGGTCATACTCTTTATCTTTGATCCATTCCCAGGCTTTTGCACCGACATCCTTCCAGGCTTCGTCAATAATCCATGCACGGGCGAGTTCGGCTTCGATCTCCTCTTCTGATGCTCCATCGAACACAGGTGTCACCGCGCGATAACCGAGTCGCTTTGCAGCCCAACCGAGATGGACCTCAAGCACCTGACCGATGTTCATACGTCCCGGAACACCGAGTGGATTCAAAATGATATCCACCGGCGTGCCGTCTTCAAGGAACGGCATATCTTCCACAGGCACAACTTTTGAAACAACCCCCTTGTTGCCGTGCCGTCCAGCCATCTTATCGCCCGCGGTCAACTTGCGGCGTTGGGCGACAGAGACACGCACCATCATATCCACGCCTGCAGAAAGGTCGGAATTCTCCTCGCGCGTGAACACTTTCACATCCACAACCTTGCCGCGCTCACCGTGCGGCATCCGGAGCGATGTGTCTTTCACATCTCGTGATTTCTCGCCGAAGATCGCGCGTAAGAGTCGTTCTTCAGGCGTGAGTTCCTTTTCACCTTTTGGCGTGATCTTCCCAACGAGAATATCGTTGGGTCCTACTTCCGCGCCAATGCGAATAATGCCGTTCTCGTCCAGGTCTTTGATCGCGTCTTCGCCGACATTTGGAATGTCGCGAGTGATCTCTTCCGGACCGAGTTTGGTATCACGCGCTTCCACTTCGTATTTTTCGATATGCACTGATGTGAAGCGATCCTCCTGCACGAGCCGCTCTGAGATCAAGATCGCATCTTCAAAATTGCCACCTTCCCATGAAAGGAAGGCGACAACAGCATTCTGTCCAAGCGCCAACTGGCCGCTCTCTGTGGATGAAGAGTCGGCAATGATATCGCCTTTCTTGATCTTTTGACCTTTTACAACTGCAGGACGCTGATCGATGCATGTACTCTGATTGGAACGTTGGTATTTGCGCAACTGATATGTGTGCGCGCTTCCGCCTCGTTCGCGGACGGTGATCGTGTTCCCCGTCACCGACGTCACCTCACCGTCTGCCTCTGCCACAACCACCTGACCCGAATCAAGCGCAGCGTAATACTCCATACCTGTGGAAACAAGCGGGATTTCGGGCCGGACGAGAGGCACAGCCTGAGTCTGCATGTTCGCGCCCATCAAAGCGCGGTTGGCATCATCATGTTCAAGGAAAGGTATGAGCGCAGCGCTAATGCCAACGACTTGGTGCGGCGCGACATCCATATAATCGACCGAATCCGGCACAGAGAAGATAAAACCAGAGTGATACCGGCAGGACACACGCTCGCGGACAAATTCCTTTTTGTCAGTCAAAGGCGCATTCGCCTGAGCAATGACATACTTGTCCTCTGCGTCCGCGGAAAGGTAATCGAACTGGTCAGAAACATACGGCATAATTGGAACAGGCGCGCCGATCTTGGCAAGCCTTTTTACCATCTTTCCGTCAATTGTTTCGCCCGATTCGTATAATACTTCCTCGGTCTTAGGGTCAACGATCTTCTCGCGGACTGTACGACCTTCGAGGCGTTCGTCATCGGCTTCCATGATGCGGAAGACTTTTCGGTACGGTGTCTCGATGAAACCGTATTCATTGACGCGAGCGAACGAAGCCAGGCGTCCGATCAAACCAATGTTCGGACCTTCAGGAGTCTCGATCGGGCAAATACGGCCATAGTGTGAGTGATGGACATCGCGAACATCAAAGCCGGCGCGTTCGCGGCGCAAGCCACCGGGACCCAACGCGGAAAGCGTGCGTTTGTGCCGCAATTCTGCAAGCGGATTCGTTTGGTCCATGAACTGGGAGAGTTGGGATGATCCGAAAAACTCACGTAACGCCGCAACTACTGGGCGAATGTTGACGAGTGTTACAGGGGACAATTGCTCCTGGTCACGGATGGACATGCGCTCTTTGATCACTCGCTCCATACGGCGCAAACCGATGCGCAATTTGTTTTGGATCAACTCACCCACTGTCTTTACACGTCGGTTACCGAGGTGGTCAATATCATCGGGTTTTTCCACACTGTTGTTAATTTGAATCATGCGGCGAATCAGGCGTATCACATCCTGCTTCGTCACTGTTCGGTGTGGAATCGGAACGTTGAGATCAAGTTTCTGGTTCAGCTTGTAACGGCCGACCCGCTCGAGATCGTAGTGTCTTTGATCAAACAACTGTTCTTCGAGGAATTGGCGAGCATTATCCAACGTAGCAGGGTCGCCGGGGCGCATCTTCTTGAAGAACTCGATCAGCGCGGCTTCGGCGATGGTCAAGCCACCGGAGAGGTCCCATTCGGGTTCCTGCTTTAAAGTGGAGGCAATGAAAAGCCGTTCAGGGTTGTTGTCCACATCCTGAAACAGTGATAGCAGCTCTTCGTCTGTGCCCAATTTGAGAGGCGAATCTTTGATACCATCATTGACAGCCGCCATAGCGCGCAGGAATACCGTGATAGGGACCGTGCGTTTGCGATTGAACTTTAGGATGATGTAGTCAGATTTGCGGGTCTCGAACTCCATCCACGCGCCGCGGTCGGGAATTAATTTGGACATGGCGAGCGGGCGCCCCGTCGCTCGATCCGTGGGCGCTTCAAAGTAAACGCCGGGAGAGCGGATCAGCTGCGAGACGACGACGCGCTCCGTCCCGTTAATAATGAACGTGCCTTTGTCGGTCATCTCGGGGAAATCGCCGAGGAAGATATCCTGCTTGATAGGCTCAGGTACGTCCGCACCCGCAAGCAAAACGGAAACATACAACGGACTGGCATAGGTGAGGTCACGCTCGACACATTCTTCGATAGTGTGCTTCGGCTCGCCAAACCAGTATTTGAGACCCCATTGCTTTGCTTCGGGGCTGCGCCCGGGGAAATAAAGTTTCATCCCCTTGTTGTAGGATTCGATAGGCGACACTTCATGGAAGAGATCGCCCAGTCCCTCTTTCTTGAGGCGTTCAAATGAGTCCAATTGGACTTCGATAAGGTTGGGAAGTTTGATATTAACTGGGATACGCGCGTAGGTTCTACGAGGCAAAGAAGAAGACATTCGGTTGGCTCCTGGCTATACTGGCTGGATGTCTGTGCGCCGTTACGAAGTACCCACTCTCATCCCTGAATTTAGTGCTTGCCGGGTAACAGGTGCAATTCAAATTTAGGATGCGTACAGAGTTAGTAAACACACGAAGCCATCCCGCATGATGGACGGGATAGCAAAACTTGATTATATATGAAGGGTTTGATATACGCAAGGGATTTCAACGATGAATTTCAGCCCATTCCCTTCGTGCGATTTCGGCGATTTTATCACAATCCGGGTATTCCGCAACTCGACTAGGTTACGCGGGGTTTAGATATACGATATCAACCCCATCCCGCGGGAGGACGCAATGGCAACAGCACAACCCAAGGCAAACGATCGGCGTGAAATATTCGGCTGGGCAATGTATGACTGGTCAAACTCGGCGTTCAGTACGACGGTGGGAACGGTATTCCTCGGACCCTACATCGCCGCCCTTGCGGCAGAAGCGGCGAAGGCATATCCCGATGGCTTGGCACGATTTTTCGGAATTCCGGTAGCACCGGATTCTTTTCTCCCGTACTGTATTTCATTTTCGGTCTTCCTTCAAGTCTTATTCCTCCCCATCCTCGGCGCCATCGCGGACTATTCACACCTCCGCAAGCGGATGATGCAGATCTTCGCGACCATTGGCGCGCTTTGTACCATAGCTATGTTCTTTGTAGTTGGGGAAACATGGTGGCTGGGAGGTTTGTTGTTCATCTTCGCGAACCTTTCCTTTGGTGCGGGAATCGTGTTTTACAACGCCTACCTGCCCGATATTGCCACCGAGGATGAAAGAGACCGAGTCTCTTCGTATGGCTGGGCAATGGGATTCCTTGGCGGCGGCACCTTGCTCGCCTTAAATTTAGCCTTCTACATCTTTAGTGAGGATATCGGAGTGCCAAGCGACCTTGCGGTGCGGATTAACCTCGCATCGGCCGGCATCTGGTGGATGGGTTTTTCCTTCATCACGTGGCAACGGTTGCGTCCTCGCCACGCAGCGAGACCCCTGCCCCAAGGCGAGACCTACGTAAGTATCGGATTCAAGCAACTTGGAAAGACCTTCCGCGAGATCAAACACTTTCCCGAAACGATCAAATATCTGCTCGCGTACTTCCTTTACAACGATGGAATCCAAACAGTGATCGCCATCGCGTCGACTTTTGCCGCGGCTCCCATCGCTCGCGGAGGCGTAGGGATGTCACAGGATACGTTGATCGCCGTCATCCTCATGATTCAATTTGTGGCGTTTGGCGGTGCGCTGTTCTGGGGCAAGCTCGCAAAATGGATCGGCGCGAAGCAATCCATCATGGTTAGCCTTGTGATATGGGCGGCGGTGGTGATCTACGCCTACGGCGGATTGCAAGGCGAATCACGCGTCACTGAGTTTTTTGTGTTGGGTTTCTTTATCGCCATCGTCCTTGGCGGTTCGCAGGCGATCAGCCGCAGCCTGTTTGCCCAGATGATCCCCAAGGGAAAAGAAGCGGAATTTTATTCCTTTTATGAGGTCAGCGAGCGCGGCACTTCATGGACGGGTCCGCTCATCTTCGGGTTGGCAAACCAGATGTTCGGCAGCCTGCGATACGGCATCCTTGCCCTGATCTTTTATTTCATCGCAGGTTTAATCGTCCTGCCGTTTGTGAATGTGAAAAAGGCGATGGACGACGCGAAGAGCTATCAACCCACGGAATAGTGTTTTCGCTAAAAAAGGAAAGTCGCGAGTTCATCACTCGCGACTTTTTGATTACAACTTCGGCAGGACAATGGACTGCTGTTTCTGATACTTACCTTTCTTGTCCGCGTAGGAAATTTCGCATTCCTCGTCTGCTTCAAAAAACAGGACTTGTGCCAGCCCCTCGTTGGCGTAAATCTTCGCGGGGAGCGGTGTGGTATTCGAGATCTCCAAAGTCACGTAGCCTTCCCACTCAGGCTCAAACGGAGTGACATTGACGATCAGCCCGCAACGCGCATACGTGGACTTGCCAAGGCAAACCGTGAGCACTTTACGCGGAATGCGGAAATACTCGACTGTCCGTGCCAGGGCAAATGAGTTGGGCGGAATGATGCACACATCTCCTTTGAACTCGAACATGGATTTCGGGTCGAAGTTCTTGGGGTCAACGATGGCGGAGTGTACGTTCGTGAAGATCATGAACTCGTCCGCAACGCGGACATCGTAGCCGTACGACGACACGCCGTATGAAATCACACCTTGTCGAACCTGCTTATCCACGAAAGGCTCGATCATTCTTTGCTCTCCCGCCATTTTACGAATCCAGTGATCGGGTTTGAGTCCCATGAGTATCTCCAGTCATGTCACCCTGAGCACAGCGAAGGGTCTCGCCGTTTCGCGGCGGGATTCTTCGGTCGTTTCGCTCCCTCAGAATGGCACATTAATTATTTCACAACAATTACAACCTGCGTGAGTTTGCTCGATTGTACTTCAACCCATCTTTCATAAAAACCGCCGTTATGTATGAGAGTAATGCGATAACGTCCAGCAGACAGGTCGCCGATGGCAGCGTTCTCGGTTCGCGTTGTCAGAGTGGGATGATAGGTATCAATATAATACACACCGAGAACATTGTTCGACTCGTCGACGTGTTGCACTGTAATGGTCGCTTTCTGAAATTGGGAGTTTTCATTTACGATGGAAAATTCGATTGCGCCAGAATTCGAGGTTCTTGGGGTCAGCCACAATTCAGAGTTGACCGTCGAAAAATAATCCTCGACATCCCCGCGGCGGACTTCAAAGTGTAAGTGGCTACCAATAGCTACGCCGCTCTGCCCCACCTCCCCGATCTTATCCCCCATTGCAATCAGGTCGCCTGTCTTCACGTCAATCTTCGAAAGGTGTGCATATAAGGTGAACAAATTATCTTCATGCTCAATAACAACGAGATTGCCATAATAAACACGCCATGGACTATATATCGCTACATCATCGAGTCCGGCAAAGATGACCGAGCCATCCCCCGCGGCATAAACGGGCGTCCCGAAGGCATTGACGAACTCCACTCCATGGTGTGGATCACGCGTCCCGTCCGCGGTGGAGGCGAAGGGATAGGTTCTATCCACCGAATCATTTGCAGAAGGAAGAATCGGTCGCTGGAGGATGAAGTTTCCATCTGTGATGCAGAAATCAGCAGTGAATGGATCACACGGGATCGCTGTGGCTGTTGGCGTAACAGTTGGATGGAGGGTTGCGGTTTGCGTGGGAATAACAAAAGTGGAAGTTGGCTTACTAATCGAAACGATGGCTGCAGATGGCTGGGGTGATGGGGTTGCAGTTTGCACTGGCATACAGGATGCAAACAAGATCATCACCCACAGCGAGCGCAATTTTCGATTCATACTTCAGTAAGATTGCTTCACTCCCTCGGTCTGGATACATCCCGCGAAAAGGCACGCGGGACACTCGACCAGCGGTCGCTCGCAATCACATCTAAATCCCTCCGCGGTCTTTCATGACCTTGCGGATTTTCTTTTCGAGGGAATCAGCTTTCTTTTCGAGTTCGGCAAGTTCGCTCAAGTATTCGTCACCAGCAGGTTTATCCGGCAATGAGTTGACGTTGATGCGCACATTGTAGGCGGCGGCAGTGAGCGAAGCGCGGGACATGGCAAAGCCGGACATCGCGTCACTGATGGCATTGAGATTTCCGTGCTCGGCGCATTTGACCGCGAGCTCCATGATCTTGATCGACCTTTCGGCTGAATGAAGCGGAATGTTCGCGGCGTTCAACGTGGCAAGCTGAATTGCGGCAGTGCGGGCTTTTTGTTGGTCTTCCGTCTCTTTCGGCAATTTGAACGCGCCGATGACCGCTTCGAACGACGCGGCGTCATCGTCCACAGCTTGGGTCATTTCAGCGCGGAGTTTTTCAGCCATCACGCGTACGGCTTGCATCTCGGCTTCGACCTCGGCGTATTTTTTTCGCCCGATGGTGAGTCCAGCGACCATGGCAACCAACGCGGCTCCCATCGCACCCGCATACGCCGCGGCAGAGCCGCCACCGGGAGCCGGTACAGCGGAGGCTAACTCGTCAAGAAATGAAGCAGGCTTGGCGGCGTTTGAATCGTTGGCTGAATCGGCTGAGAAGAGTCGAGACTCGAGAATCTGTTCAGGTGAAAATGAATCCAATTGGGTGTACCAAACCGCCGCATCCACCAACGCATCTTGGGGGATCAACCCAACGAGTTCGCTGTGATGAATCGCAACTCCATATCGCTGTGCTTCACGCCGAACAAATTCGACAACACGAGCAATGGGCGTTTCGTGAAAGTTGGTGAGGTTCATCGAGACCTGCGCGCGACCATCCACGAGCAAGCCAAGACCTTTGACGTAACGAAGTCCGCCGGAGGATTGACGAACGGCTTTCGCGATTTTCTTTGCGATGCTCACATCGTCGGTTGTGAGGTAGACGTTGAACGCGATCAACGGATTGCGCGCGCCGATGACGGTGGCTCCGGCTTTGGGCAATGAACTCGGACCGTAATCGGGTTTGCGATTCGGATCTGACTCGATCTCGGTTTTGAGCGCTTCATATTGACCTTTGCGGATGTTTTCGAGATTGACGCGTTCAGGACGGGTCGCCGCCGCTTCATATAAATAGACGGGGATACTAAGTTCTTCACCTACGCGTTGACCCAAACGTTTGGCGATGGCTATGCAATCGTCCATCGTTGCGCCATTGAGCGGCACGAACGGACAGACATCCGTCGCGCCGATGCGCGGATGCTCACCGGTGTGCTTGTCGAGATCAATGAGTTCGGCGGAGGCGCGGATGGCGCGAAACGCGGCTTCTTCCACACCTGCGAGTGAACCGGCAAAGGTCAACACCGTGCGGTTGTGGTCGAGGTCAGAGGAACGGTCGAGCAGTTTCACCTCGCTAACCGACTGGATGGCGGCGACGATCTGATCGATCACTTCGGGTCGCCGCGCTTCGGAAAAGTTGGGGATGCATTCGATGAGAGGAGGCATGGGTTTTTCGATTTTCGATTTACGATTTTGGATTTGTGAGTGTCAAGACTATTATAATTCGGGAAACGATTCCGGAAGGGATTTAACGATGAATATAAAGCGGATATTCAGGATGCTTCTCATTGTACTTGTTGTAAGCCTCTTACTCGCCTGTAACGCCGTCGTCCCCACCGAGGAGCCGCCCGGCGTGGGCGACAAAGCCGAGCGTGGCTACGCGCTCAGCGAGCCGGTAATTGCTGCATTAGAGGAATACAAAACAGAGAACGGCGTCTATCCTCAAACGCTTGCAGAACTTGTCCCGGAATACATTTCCGCTGTTCCAACGAAAGATGAAGTGTTGGACTTTTCATACATTTCCACCGGTGACAGTTTCTCGTTTTCGTTTCATTACATCGGTCCCGGAATGAACACATGCACATACACACCTGAAGAACAGTGGCAATGTTCAGGCGCGTATTGAAATAATGGAGGAAAACAATGAATCCTGAAGATTTCATTCGAGCATACGAGGCAGCATTGGCGAGTCAGGATAGGGGTCAAATCAACCCGCTGGTTCACGGTGATGCCTGTGTCACTTTTTCCAATGGAACGGTTCATAAAGGTAAACACGAGGTGCAAAAAGCGTTCGAGAAAAACTTCTCGCTTATCAAAGACGAAAAATATTCGATCACAAACGT
>DAOTZF010000294.1:0-2802 GCA_034434415.1 Anaerolineales bacterium
CGAGAGTCAATTTCCCGTCGAAGGGATCCGCATGAGGCGTCATGAAAAATCCGCCGGTGCGTCGTCCGTTGCCGATCGAGATGAAGGAAAATTTTCCAGCGTATTCACCGTCATCCCATTTGATTTTTCCCGCCCATTCGGGTTTGTCCATGATGCTTTGTACCGCCGCGACGAGATAACGCGCGATACCTTTGATCCAATGAATTTTTTCGTGTTTGAGGGTGACGTACGGCTCAAGCCCCGCGCCTGAGTTGTTCACAAAATATTTGTCGTTGAACCTGCCAAGGTCCATCGCGCGCGTTTTTCCATTTGCGATGACACGCGCGGCTTCGTTGAGATCGGTCGGCAGACCCAGCGCGTAGACGATGTCATTCGCCGAGCCCGTGGGCATGATTCCCAGCGGACCCACTGCTTCCTTCGCGGACTCGGATGCCTGCATCAATCCATTCGCCACATCGCCGACCGAACCGTCTCCGCCTGCGACGATGATCGGCGAAAATTTTTCGCGCACGGCTTGTGCGGCAAGTTCAATGAGCTGTCCCTTGCGTTCCGAAACAGCCAGGTCGAATTTTACGCCCGCGGCTTTGAGCGCGGCTTCGGCTTCGGGCCAGCGCTTTTGAGAGTTCCAGCGATTCGAGTATGGATTCAGAATGACTTTTGCGGTCATCGCACCTCTTTTTGTGGAATGCCCAATTTTACCCTGAACAAACGCCATTCAACGAAGTGCTGTACAAGGAGGAGGCAACTCCATACTCAGGTATCCGATCATGGAGCCCCCTTGACCTTTGGCTTGTTATATCATTACGAGTGAGGTATATAATGCGGTTCATTGTAGCGGTTTGACATTGGAACGATAGAATTCAATCGCTAGGCAAATCAATTCACAGAAAAAAAATGGCGAAACAAAAAAACCGTTGGCGATTTATTATTAGTGCTATTTTCGGGGCTATATTCGCATTTCATTTAATCCACGGCATACTTCTGGTGTGGTCACCCACTCTTGACCCATGGTTAGTGGGCGATTGGTTGATAAATTATCAAGGGGGGATAGTGCGTCGGGGTTTTACCGGAGAGTTGTTTTACCTGCTTTCGAAGGCATCGGGCTTAAACCTGGTTTTCAGCATTGTCACATTCCAGGTGTTGATGTACTGGATTTACCTGAAGAATGCACGCCGGCTATCTATAAACGGCTCCTTTTCCGCACTTAAAACAGCTCTGATTCTTTCTCCGGCATTTGTTCTTTTTCCAGTTTTCGACCCATATGGCGCATTCAGAAAAGAGATCGTGTTGTTTGCTCTATACTCCGTTCTTTGCACTCATCTGGTCGTTACTAACAGGATACACAAAAGCCTGCCTTTCCTGATAGGCATCAGCGCGATATGCATGATTCTAAGCCACGAGATGCTCGCCATTTATCTGCCTTACCTTATTTGCCCCATTATTTATTATGAGAAGGGGCTGGGGGTAATGGCAAAGAGAACGGCTGTTGCCCTCGTTCCAGCAATAGCTATTACTTTTCTACTTGTGACCTACAACCAGCCGGACGGACAAGCCATCGGCAAAATTTGCGCATCGCTCCAAGACAGCGCCCCTCGAGATTGCGAAAATTCACAAATTCCCGGAGCTATCACATTTCTGAGTCAAAACGTAGCTGACGCCCATGAATTTGTCCGCGATTCAGCCAACCGAACGAGCATCGTTCTGTATTTGGTCTCCGCCACGCTCGCGTTTTTGCCGTTGATTTTCATGGCATTTGGTCAAAAGCATCTCCGCTTAAATGAAAACGGTGCGGGATTTTGGCTGACACTATGCGTTGGCATCTCCGTTTTTGCCAGCATCCCTGTGTTTTGGGTTGCGGCTGACTACGGACGTCTCATAAATATTCATGTTTTCTGCCTCTCCATGCTGATATTAATGGCAGATCAGATAACAGGCGAATCAATCACAAACCCCTCTTTGAATCAAAAATTATCTTGGGCGCTCGCCGTTGCCTTTATCTGCGGATGGCGATTGGTGCATTGGAATGCAACTCTTGGCAGCACCTTTCCTCTGGTCAAATTCTTTTATTATCTACTCTTCGATTGACAACTCGATTCATCGCCCCTCGACCAAATAGTCGTAGTCAATTGGATCCCGACGGTTCCAAGCACGGACTTGCGCCAACAAAACCGCAATGAAAATCATCACACAACCGAAAATTTGAAGCGAGGCGAGTCGTTCATCTAGAATGAGCCAGCCTGCAAGAACCGCAAAAACGGATTCGAGACTCAGGATCAACGCCGCGTCTGCGGGAGGGGTGTGCTTCTGCGCCCACACTTGAAGCGTGTACGAAAGCCCCAGCGAGAGGAACGCGGTGTAGGCGATGGCAAACACAATCGGCGCGTGAAGCGTAATTCCATCTTCGACGAAAACACCGACGAGCAGATTCAGCACCCCAGAGACAGCGAGTTGCCCTACCGAAAATGAGACGGCTTCGAACTTCGAGGCGAATTTGCCCAGCACGATAACGTGCACCGCCCAGAACAACGCGCCGCCCAATTCCAGCGCATCCCCCGCGCGGACTTCAAATTTGCCACCCGTCGAGAGGAGGAACGCCCCCGCCCCAGCCAACGCGACCGCGACGATGGACGTCCAGTGTTGTCTTTCGCGCCAAAACAAAAACAGGACGATGGGAATCAAGACCACGTACAGGCTGGTGATGAAGCCCGCGTTGCCTGCGGTGGTGAATTGCATGCCCGCCTGTTGCAATGCGCTGGCGATGAACAGCAGAAAGCCCGCGATGAACATCCATTTGATTTGTTC
>DAOTZF010000295.1:0-3161 GCA_034434415.1 Anaerolineales bacterium
CATGTTACACTCCTTTTGTGTGAACTTATGCCCGGAGTATAGGATTCGCTTGTGAATTGGTTGTGAAGAGACGAGGGAGGAAAATAAGCTTACCTTATTGTATTTTTTACACTACAGTCGTAGAATCACCAGAAATTTATATCGATATCGGGATAATAAGCAATGTCGAGACGAAAATATACAACACTATCGAGACAAGATATAAAAACCCTAAAAAATGCATCTTCTACAGAGATAAAAGGTACACTTGTAATTCTTTCGGGAATTCTCGCATTTTGCGGCGGAAACACTTTTGTAATATTCCTTAGTGTTTGGTTGTATTCAAAAGCCAATCTACGCGGCGAATATGCTTTCGGTTTAGCAATTTTTCTAATGCTTGGGCTGTCAGTCACAATTTTTATATCAGTCATTTGGATTTCCCGATCAATCATCATAAAAAACAAAAAGGAAATCGAGAGAAAATATAAAGAGCTTCAAATTGCAAATATTGACATGATGACGGGCATTGAGTTCGAGCATTATCTTCAAGTGTTACTTTCTCATCGAGGCTATAGTGTACGCGTCACCAAAGCTAGCGGCGATCTTGGAGTAGACCTTATTGCAACAGGAAACAATGATAAATTTGCAATTCAGGCAAAACGCTACGATTCTAAAGTTTCCCGCAGTGCGATTAGTGACGCAGTAGCAGGAATGAGACCTTACGGCTGTAACAGAGCAATGGTAATCACCAACAACTATTTCACTCCTGATGCGGTAAAACTTGCTCAATCGACAGGCTGTATATTGATTGACCGAGACACTCTTGCCAATTGGATTATCGAATTTCAAACTCAACCACAACAAAATAGTCAGGCTTGAAGCACGACTCGAAAATTATCCAAACAACCTCCCCTATCCTTTTCCTCCCGTTTTCTGCATCATCTTCATCGCAGGGCTAAAGCCACACGCTCAGTCCATGGAAGCGCTTCGCGCTGACGAGCAAGTCGGATTTATCCGACTTCCACGAATTGAGGCAGGACTTTAGTTCGCCGAACGACAACGCGACTATCAAACTAACAAACTATCCGACTAACTTTAACCAAACAACTTCCCCAATCCCTTTCCCCCAGTCTTCTGCAACATCTTCATCATCTTCTGCGCTTCACGGAATTGCTTGATCAGGCGGTTTACGTCCTGCACTTCCATACCCGAGCCAGCGGCGACACGTCGCCTGCGTGAGGCGTTCAAAATATCGGGGTTGCGGCGTTCCTTCAACGTCATCGAATTAATGATCGCCTCAGTGGATTTGAAATTCTTTTCAATATCCTTCGGGTCGATCTGACGCGCGGCTTGTCCCATTTGCCCGGGCAACATATCCATGATCTGCGCGAGCGGTCCCATCTTTTTCATCTGCTTCATCTGGTCCAGCCAGTCTTCGAGCGAGAACTGTCCCTGTATCATACGCTCGGCGGATTTTTGCGCGGTCTCCTGATCGAACGCGGCTTCGGCTTTTTCGATCAAGCCGATCATATCGCCCATACCCAAAATGCGCGACGACAGCCTCGCAGGATCATACGCTTCGAGCGCGTCGAGTTTTTCACCCGTACCGATAAACTTGATCGGCACGCCCGTCACCGAACGGATCGAGATCGCCGCGCCGCCGCGCGAATCACCATCCATTTTCGTCATCACCAAGCCCGTGATCGAGATATTGTCTCGGAATCCTTGTGCGATATTCAACGCTTCCTGACCGATCATCGAATCGACCACCAGCAACGTTTCCACCGGCGGGACTTTCGCCACAATGGCTTTCAACTCGTCCATCAACTCCGCATCCAACTGCGACCGTCCGGCTGTATCCACGATCATGACGCCGTATCCGCCTTTTTCGGCTTTTTCGAACGCGCGTTTCACGAGTTCAGGTGGCTTGACGGTCAAATCTGACTCAACGGGAACATCGATCCGTTCGCCGAGTTGCTGTAACTGCGCCACCGCCGCAGGACGATACGGGTCACCCGCGACAAGCATCACGCGTTCCCCTTTCGAGCGAAGCAATTTCGCGATCTTGCCCGCATGGGTCGTTTTACCAGAACCCTGCAAACCGACCATCATAATGACATGCGGCTTCGGACCTGAAAACTTCAAAGGCGCGGGTTCGCCTAAAGTTGCGATCAATTCCTCGTTGACAATCTTGATCACCTGTTGCCCCGGCGCCAGCGCCTTCGACACTTCCGCGCCGATGGCTCGTTCACGCACGCGGGCAATGAACGTTTTTACAACGCTGAAATGTACATCCGCTTCGAGGAGAGCAAGACGCACTTCTCTCATTGCCGCGTCCACATCCGCTTCGGAGAGTTTTCCGCGGCGGCGCAGCTGATCAAAGATCTGGTTGAGTCGTGAGGTTAGTGATTCGAACATGAATGACCTCGTTCATGCCACAGTTTGACCGCAGCATGAACCAACTGGAAGGATGGAGCAAGATTCTAGTGGCGAAGCAGGTTGAGGTCAAGAGAGAATCGGTACACGTGAAACCTGTCAGGTTTTCAAGACCCGTCAGGTTTCAAAAGAGCACCTTGCTTGACAATCCCCTTCTCACAAAGTAAAATTCCGCACGCTTAACAACAGAATATCGCCGAGATAGCTCAGTTGGTAGAGCACGCGACTGAAAATCGCGGTGTCCACAGTTCGATTCTGTGTCTCGGCACTCTCGGTGAACGTTTGCCGAAATCGCGGGCGTAGTACAGTGGTAGTACGTCTCCTTGCCAAGGAGAAGGTCGTGGGTTCGAATCCCATCGCCCGCTCAGTTTTTTCATGGCGTCGTGGCCAAGTGGTAAGGCAAGGGTCTGCAAAACCCTCACCACGGGTTCAAATCCCGTCGACGCCTCTACATTCAAGTGGAAATATGACGATAGGCGCCGCAAGGCGTCTTTTTGTTATCTGTATCCTGAAAGGTAATTGTTAGTCTGCCGAAAAGACTTCGTCATATAATTATCCGTATGAGACATCCGCACACGGGTGATTCACACCAAATGAGACTTCATGAAATTTTTATACGTTGAAGACGATCCCGCACATGTTGCCCTGACCCGGCGTGTTTTGGAAGACGACCCGGACCAGCGCTTCGAACTCCTTCACGCCGAAACGATCGCCGGCGCGCTCGACCTGCTCGAATCGAACCCGGA
>DAOTZF010000296.1:0-2666 GCA_034434415.1 Anaerolineales bacterium
CGGTTGACGAACAATCGCCCGATGAAATCGAGCGCCTGTTGTGAGCCGGAGGTGATGAGAATGTTATCGGCAGCCACCTCCGCGCTGAAACGTGACGTGTGGCGCGCGATCATCTCGCGCAGAGGGCGGTAGCCTTCCGTGGTGCTGTATTGAAGCGATTGCGGCCCGAAATGATCGAGCACGTAATTACATGCCTCACGGAACTGCTCAAGCGGAAAGACCTCCGGTGCAGGCAAGCCTCCGGCAAATGAAATAATGTCCGGTCGTTCGGTCAATTTCAGCAGTTCACGGATGACCGAGCTACCCATTTTCTGAGTGCGGTGTGCGTAGCGGTATACCCAGGGTGTTTGCATTCTGTCTCCTTGAAATATTACAGAATAAAAAAGCCCGGCGGGTATGTATGAAATACCCGTCAGGCTATATGGCTTGACGATGAACGGACCTTCCGCAGGAAGAACATCCGGACTCCGGTCATTTCAACCCAATGATACATGGTCACCCGCCTGGGCACAAATGCCAAACTTCCCGTTTCGGGCATGACGCGCACTTCTGAAAGGTTTTTAGTAAAATGGACACACCTCACGGAGTCATCATGACCAGCGCCATTTTTGCATTCCTTCACCATCTTGCTGCGTTCACCCTTGTAGGGGCACTTCTATACGAACTTTTGTCCTTCCGCCAGAATCTGAGCCTTGCGGAAGCCCGCCGCATTCAACGTGTGGATATCGCCTACGGGGTTTCCGCCGGGCTGGTTTTGATCGTCGGGCTTCTGCGTGTGATCTATTTCGAGAAAGGTTCAGCCTTCTATACCCAAAACTGGTTCTTCTGGCTGAAAATGACGGGTTTCGCACTCGCCGGTTTGCTGTCCATGTACCCTACCGGCAAATTTCTATCCTGGAACAAATACTTCGCGAAGGGTCAGGCTCCTGAAATTTCAGAGGCGGATGCGGCACGCATCAAACTGACCTTTCGGCTGGAACTGCTTGGCGTCATCCTCATCCTTCTTTCGGCGGCGATGATGGCGCGCGGGATCGGGATGATGTAACCATGCCGAGCAACGGTCTGCTCCCGTTCCAACAGGGTGGTCTCGATTCGCTGTGCGGGCTGTACAGCGTCATCAACGCGGAACGGATCATCAACCGCTCGTCCGACGAGGAGACGCAACAACTCTTCGACGACCTGATTCACTTCCTTACGCGGCGCGGGTTGTTGAGCAAACTGCTTATCGGCGGCATCATCCATAAGCAGATGCTGTTGATCCTCGACAAAGTAGTCGGCAAGCAGAGGATCTCCAGTGTGGAAGTCCCCTGGCGCGGCGTTCCCAACCCCGACCTGACCACCTTCTGGAAATCGATGCAGGCGTTCCTTGATGGCACGCCCGGGCGCGCCATCATTCTTGGTCTGCAGGGTTATCATGACCATTGGACGGTGATCGAATCCATTACGGATCGTTCGATTTTTCTGTACGACTCGTCGCGTATCAAACGCCTGCCACGCGCGCGTTGCACCACCGTCTACGCCACGTGGACGCGTAAACACCTGCTCCTGCCCGCGCAGACGTATTTCCTTTCCAATGAGAGTGAAGATGAAGAATCTGTTGAATGACCTCGCGAGCGAGGAATATTGTTACCTCACTACAACTGGACGCGTGACCGGTAACCCGCACGAGATCGAGATCTGGTTTTGCATCAACGAATCCACCGTTTACTTGATGTCCGGCGGAGGGGATCGATCGGATTGGGTGAAGAATTTGATGAAGAATCCGTCGGTAAAAGTGAGAATTGCAGAGCATACGTTCAACGCCGCCGCACGGATCGTGAAAGACAAAACCGAGGAAATGTTGGTGCGAAACAGACTCGCCGACAAATACAACGAACGCGAGTCGGATGGGTCGCTCAGCGAGTGGGCGCAGTCCGCGCTGGTGGTTGCATTTGATCTAAATATTGACCGAAAGTAGGCTCTTGACGCAGTTGCACTGCGTCAAGGCTGGTAAGAGGGCAACTCCCTCGCATCTTGGTGAATATCCAAAATAACGGGAAAATCGGCGTGCTATAATCCGCACACGTGAAACTGATGCCCGACCCCAACATCTTTTTTGAAACCGAACAAGTAAAAATCATCCACGATGATGTCATTACCACCGACCGCGTGGATGAATCCAGCATCGACCTGATCGTCACATCGCCGCCATATAATGTGGATATTGCCTACAACTCGCATAAGGACGATATATCGTACGCAGAGTATCTCGATTTCAGCCAGAAATGGATGACTCGTTGTTTTCAATGGCTCAAGGACGATGGGCGGTTTTGCTTGAACATTCCGCTTGATAAAAATAAAGGCGGGCAACAAAGCGTAGGCGCGGACCTGACGGCGATCGCGAAACGAATCGGCTTCGGCTATCACTCCACCATCATTTGGAACGAGGGAAATATTTCACGCCGCACCGCATGGGGCTCGTGGATGAGCGCCAGCGCGCCGTTCGTCATTGCACCGGTGGAATTGATCGTGGTGTTGTATAAAAACAGATGGAAGAAGACCAGCGGAAGCAAAATCTCGGATGTGACCCGCGACGAATTCATGGAATGGACCAACGGCGTGTGGACGTTCAACGGCGAAAGCAAAAAGAAGATCGGTCACCCTGCGCCATTCCCGCTCGAATTGCC
>DAOTZF010000297.1:0-2997 GCA_034434415.1 Anaerolineales bacterium
GTAGCCATGCTCGAACGGACGATGCAAAGCAAACCCGGCTACGAGGAATACATGCGAAAAACGAATGCATTCTTTCCATGGTTGCCGAAATAATTCCTTGCAATTTCCTTTTAGTTCAAACAAGTCTGCGATTCAAAATTCCCGGCGTGCTAGAATAATCATACCCATGACCACCCGCCGCGCTCCTTCGAAAATCATCCCACGCGCCTTTCCCGGAATCAAACCCGGCGAGATCGAAGAATTGATCGTCAACAGCCAGGTGCGTTCGTACGCGCCCGGCGCTGTGCTATGCCGCGAGAACGCGGTGGAAGATCGCTTCTACATGATCCTCGAAGGTGAAGTTGAAGTGACGAAGGTCATCAACAACACTGAAGCGCGCCTGCTCAAAACACTCGGACCCGGTGATTTCTTCGGCGAAATGGCGCTCATACACAACGCGCCGCGCGCCGCCACGGTCACCGCCAAATCGCAACTGACAACACTCGAACTCGACAAGACCGGCTTCGACCGCGTGCTACATTCCTCGAGCAGTATCGCGATGGCGATGGTCAGCGAGATCAGCAACCGCCTGCGTTCCAACGACCAAATGGCGGTGGACGACCTCCGCTTGCGCGCGAGCGAACTCGCTGAGGCGTATCAAAAACTTGCCGAGCAGGATCTGGCGCGGCGCGAATTCCTCACCAACATCGCGCACGAGTTGCGGACTCCGCTGATGGTGGCGAGCGGGTATCTTCAAATGTTGCAGAGCGGCGTCATGAGCGGCGACCAGGTTCCCACCGGAATCGAAACGGTAAGTCGCAACGTCCAGCAAATTGTGAATCTCGTCAACGACATCCTGTTCCTACAAGAGATGGATCTCGTCCTTCCCGAATTTCAAAACGTGGATCTGAACGCAGTCGCAAAAAGCGTGACGGATAAATACGCACCCAAAGCCGTCGAGCGGAATGTGAACCTGCGTTTCGCTCCCAGCCCCAGCCTGCCTCACGTTTCCGGCGATTCCAAATCCCTTGAACGCGCCTTCGCCGCCCTCGTAGACAATGCCATCAAGTTCAGCCCCAAAGGCGGAGACGTGGACGTGCGACTGAGCACGCGCGGCGATGATGTTTTACTCGCCGTGGAAGATCACGGAATCGGTATCGAAAAAGAAAACATGACGCGCATCTTCGACCGGTTCTATCATCTCGAACGACATGAGAACGATCTCTTCGGAGGCATCGGGTTGGGACTCGCCATCACCAAGCAGGTCATCGAACAACACCATGGCAATCTCAACGTGACGAGCACTCCCGGAAGGGGAAGCACATTTACGATCCTGCTCAAAAAAGGGAATTAATCTCCCCCACTCTCTCGCTTAGGGAGAGGGTGACTCATTCTTCAAACTTCACAATGAGCCGGTCCTCATCATCATAGAACGAACGCGCGCTAAACGGGGAAGCGCCGCGCGGCATGTTGTGAATTTTTTTCAATAGTACAGGCAAATCTTCCACAACCGGCAGAGGCGACGCACCCGAAGTGGTTGCCTCTACAATTTGTTCAAAAAGAATCCATTCTGCCAAGCCCTCTTCTGACGGTCGCAATTCACCGCCGGTTGCTTCCCCAGTGAAAATGAACAAACAGATCCCCATCTCCCCCGCGTCGACAATGACCGTGCCGCATAACCACAAATCCGCAGTTAAGCCTGTCTCTTCGAGCAACTCGCGCTTCGCCGCGGAAAGCACATCCTCCCCGCGTTCCACGTGACCGCCGAGTCCGTTGTACCTGTTCGCCCACAGGCGTTTCGTCGGCGCGCCTTTGAGCAGGAGATACGAACCCCCGCGCCGCAAAAATATAGCCGTGCGCGGGATAAGTGTGTAACGGTCGCTGGTGACGCCTTGATCGGATTGAGGCATGGAAGACTCGAATCGAATTCTAACATGTTGGCACATTTTGGCAGTTTTTTATCTGGCATTGGCAGTTCCAATGATGTATAGTTCAGGCAAGGTACAAAACCGGAAGGCAAGGTTCCCTACAAACGGGTAGAATCGTGCAACAGATTCATAAATTTGCACTTTTATGCTTAATCTCCAAAGGAATTACCAACGACCATGCAAAGATTTCCATACATCACCGATTACATCAACGAGATCTTCGACAGGGAGAAGTCGAGGTTCGATTATCTCGCCATCCGTCCGTTGTTCACCATCTCGCATTTTTTCATTCGCATCATCCTTGTCCCTTTGAAATTCCTGTTCCACCGCACAGCATGGGGCTTCGAGAGGAAGATCATCGACGCGATTCTCGCCTTTGGAATCAAATATTTCGCCTCGCGTGAAGCGCTGGAATTGCTGATCCGTCACGTGCAGATCGAGCCGATCCTTTACCGTTATTTACTTTCAGGCACGCCCGAGCGCCGGGAACGGACCGGCGAAATGCTCAAAGGCATCGACGGGGATTTCAGCGTCAATTCCATTCAGGACATCCTCAAGCACGGACTGACCATCTGCCACGACGACCTGTCCTACGAGGTGTTCGAACGGTTCGATAAAAAAGCGTTTCTGGAAAATATCGAGTTTTACCGCAAGACCAAGCCAGAGGACATCGAGCAGTTCGGCAGAGGCGTTCTGGAGGTGAACCGCAAGCACTCATGGCAGATCTTCGGCGCGACCAACGTGGTCATCATTGTAGTGTTCACGATAACGATCTTTGCCGATTTCAAAACCTCCATCCGTGCGCTCAACTCGTTCGATTCCGACTCGCTGTTGCTGTGGTGCCTGAAGCACATCTGCGCGGACGATGAAGACGCGATGATCGACCTCGATTTCTACCTCCAGACCTACAGCAACCGCGGACATTACAACAGCGACGCGTTCCGCTCGGATCCCAACCAGTATCTCTATTACCACATCGGTTTCGATGAATTTGCCTACGAGTTATTGCGAAAACGACGGATCGCGGCTTGAGAAGGAGAGGACATGACCAGTGCCTACATCACCAGCACGGGCTCTTACCTGCCGGGCG
>DAOTZF010000298.1:0-1617 GCA_034434415.1 Anaerolineales bacterium
TCGTCTGGCTGTTCCTCGGCGGACGGTGGCGCGAGGGATTGTATCCGCTCATTGCATTTCTTCTTATCTGGGGACTTGCTATCACGGTCGCGTTCTCGATCTATCGCGAGTTTTACGTCCCTGCGGCGGTCATCACATCGGTTTGGTTTGGCGCGGGCGCGGGCGCGTTGCTATCAGTGTTGGGAACGTTGACGAAACCGGATCAGCCGTCCCTGCGAACGATGCGGACTGTCATCTCAATCCTATTCATTGTTTTGCCCATCTGGAATTCACGTCAGGATTTGAATCTCGCCATCCGTAACGGTTACACAACTTTTATCCGCGATAATCATGTGTACCCTGTGTTCGCACCGGATAAAGCCATTCGCGATGCAAGGCGAATCATCAACCGTGTGGAAGAGAACGCGATCGTTTTTACAAACTGGGATAAACTGTATTCCTACATTTACACCGCACACATCGAGGAAGGAAAAACAGGCATTGCCTTTCACGAAGTGCTGGACGAAGGTGATCAAATTCTACCGACAACGATGATGGAATATATCGACGCGAACATCGATACACGCCCGATCTATTTTGCCATCGACCAGCCCGGCCTTTCCGAGTTGTATCAGGTGACAAGAATCAACGACATACTTGTTAGAATCGACAGAAAATGACGCACAACAAACGCTGGGTCGTCGCGCCGAAAATCACGTCGCAAGCCGCCGAAGCGCTTGCCGCATTCCCGTCCATCCTTCAACAAATCCTGTTCAACCGCGGCATGGGCACGGATGCCGATGCGCGCGCTTTTCTCAAGGCACAGCCGAATTTCAACAACGACCCGTTCCAAATGATCGGAATGCAAGCCGCGGTGGATCGAATTAGATTCGCGCTCGAGCACAATGAGCCCATCGCGGTTTACGGCGATTACGATGTGGATGGCGTCACTGCGACGGCGTTACTCGTGGAGGCACTACAAAAATTAGGAGCCGATGTTCGCGGCTATATCCCGAATCGGTTCGATGAGGGCTACGGGTTAAATAAAGACGCATTGGATTCACTGAAAGCGGACGGGGTCAAACTCGTCATCACTGTAGATTGTGGAATCCGCTCGCCGGACGAAGCGCTTCATGCGCGGACCATCGGTCTGGACCTCATCATCAGCGACCACCACCATCCCGACGGCGACAATCTCCCGCCTGCTTTCGCGGTCATCAACCCGAAACAACACGGCGATCCATATCCCGATAAAGATCTGGCGGGAGTGGGGATTGCGTACAAAATTGTGGAAGCGCTAGTGGAAGAAAGAAGAAAGAAGAAAGAAAAGGTGGATGATGAACTCTTTCCTCTTTCATCTTTCCTCGACCTCGTTGCTCTCGGAACCGTCGCCGACCTCGCCCCGCTCGTTGGCGAGAATCGCGTCCTCGTCCGCAACGGACTCAAGCAACTGCGCGAAACGAAACGGCAGGGACTCTTTTCACTCGCGGGCATCGCGCAGATCAAGATTGATAAGATCACCGCGGGCAACATCGGCTTCATGCTCGGTCCGCGCTTGAACGCCTCGGGCAGACTTGAATCCGCACTGGCATCATTCGAATTGCTCACCACAACCGACTTCATGCGCGCGGGTCAACT
>DAOTZF010000299.1:0-4094 GCA_034434415.1 Anaerolineales bacterium
GCCTTGCCGGATGCAAGCTCTTTTTCCAGTCTGTCGATCTCCTGCGGACTCCAGCGCGTAACAAGCCGCATGTACGTGCTCATCGCAAAATCAGGGATGGACATCAACTTACCGTACATATCCTCCGCACCGGTGTTGATAGGGACGATATTGCCAGTGGATTTGGACATGCGTTGCACGCCATCGGTGCCGGGCAAAATGCCGGTGATGATTCCCACTAAAGGCTTCTGCCCCAATGCCTCCTGTAGTTTTCTACCCGCTACGATAATGTTGAACAACTGATCCGTCCCACCGACCTGTACATCGGTCTGCATGGCAACGGCGTCATAGCCCTGCATCAACGCGTAGAAAGTTTCATGCAGGAAGATCGGCTCGCCTTTTTCAAGGCGGTTGGCGAAATTCTCCCTTGCCAAAAACTGTTGCACGGTAAAGTTCTGACCGAGGCGAATCAAATCCACCAACGATAGTTCGCCCAACCACTCGCCGTTATACCGGACCTTGGTCTTTGTTTTGTCGAGCACGCGGAATGCCTGTTCAGCATATGTCTTCGCATTCTCGCCAACCTGTTCTTGTGTAAGCACCGGGCGAGCCTTATTTTTGTCTGAAGGGTCTCCGACAAGCGCGGTGTAGCTCCCGATCAAAAAGGTCACCTCGTGCCCCAAGTCTTGAAACTGGCGAAGCTTCCGCATGGAGATCGTGTGTCCTAAATGGAGGTCTGTGGAGGTGGGGTCGTAACCACAGTAGACGCGCAACGATCTGCCCTCCGCCAGTCGTGCGCGGAGTTCAGCGGTCATCGCATTTTTGAGTTCGTCATCACCGTAATCGGTGCCCTGCATTAAGAGTTCAACCTGCTCGTCCAAATTCATGCGTCCTCCTGCATATTTTCACACAAATAAAAACGCGTGGCGCGTCGGCGCCACGCGTTCAAGTCGCCCTCGCGTTAATCAAAAAAGGCGATAATAATACTTCCCAAGCACATTGAAGCTGATCATGCGCCAATTATACCAGCGAAGCGGTCTTGCGCGCATCATCACTGCCCAAGATTGAAAGTGAACGACCACGGTCCGCGAATCGTGTAGAACTCGTCGCTAAAGACGATCTGTTCCGCCTCTTCCTGGGGCATGGCCTCGGGTTTGCTCACGATCTGCATCACCTGCACTCCATTCGAGTCAGCGCACCCTAAGACAATTCCCGCACCGCGAGAATCGAGGGTCTGCTGAATTTTCGGCATATAAATATTGCAGTAATCCTCCGGCCGCGGAGAAGCGCCAATGGCATCTACAGTGATCGTGACGCTGGAGAGATCGGCATCCGGTGGGATATTGAAAAAAGACAACGTGTCGCATCGCAAACCGGATTGACCTTCCACAGGCGCTTGCAGGCTGAGCATGGTCGACGCAAAATCAAAAACAACGATCTCGCCATATTGAAGGTTGGCGCCCCAAATCGACCAATCAGAGGCGTCAATCAAGGTAAAACACACCTCAGCGTTCACATCTTTGCCATCGCGCCATGCGCGGGCAACACTGACATTAACGCCGCTTGACGATTGAACCGGTGCTACAGGCGCAGATTCAACTGTCGGGTACGATGGGTCGATGAACGCCGTGGGGAGGGATTGAACCAGCCCTTGCGGTTGTCCGAGCGCGGAACAAGAGGAAAGAGTCAGGCTCAATAACAAAATCAGTCGTTTCATGAATACTCCTTTTTTATGCAAGCAGGCTTTTCAACGCGTCGCTGAGTTTTCCATACTTGAATGTGAAACCGGATTCCAATAAGCGTTTCGGGCGGGCAAACCGTCCGTCAACGAGCAAGTTACTCATCTCCCCAAGGGTCATTCGCAGAAGTGCCTCTGGGATATGGAACCAGTATGGCCGCGAGAGGGCGTTGCAAACTTCGCGCATGAATTCCGCATTGGAGGCGGGTTCTGGTGCTATGAGATTAAAGGGACCTCGCGCATTTTCATTTTCAAGCAGGAAGTGTACTGCCCGAACATAATCCTCAATGTGGATCCATGGGAAGGCTTGCATGCCGCTCCCAAACCTGCCGCCGAAATAAAGCCTGGTCGGCAATGCCATGAGCGGAAACAAGCCGCCGCGCCGATGTAGAACTACAGCGGACCGCATGACCACTCTTCTGATCCCGAGTTCTTCAAGCGGGCGGGTTGACTCTTCCCATTGGACGGTAAGTTGAGCCAGAAAATCATCCGCGGGCGGAGTCGTTTCATCCGCGATGGAGTCGCCGCGTAAGCCGTAATGGTTGATGCCGGAGACCTGCAGGAACACTTTCGGGCGGCGCACAGCATTGCCTATGGCAGAAGCAAGCGCACGTCCGGGCAGGACTCGTGAATCCACGAATTGTTGTTTCCGCTTTTTCGTCCAAGGCCAGTGTGCTGTGCTTAACCCAGTGATATTCACAACCGCATCCACTTCATTGACAATTTGGCTCCATCCGCTGGTTGTTAAACCATCCCATCGAATCTGCTTCGATGTTCCCGGCTTGCGCCGGGTGAGGATGAAAACCTTGCATCCATCCGCAGTGAGATTGTCCACAAGAGCCGTACCGAGAAAGCCTGTTCCCCCGGCGATCAATATATTCACTTATACTCCTTTGAAAAGGTCGAAGTGTCTCGAGCCATGATTTTACACGTTCAAATAATCAGCAGTATAATCGTGCCTGTTATACGGAGACCGAATGCACGAACCTGTACTGGTGTTGAACGCAAATTTTGAACCGATCAACGTCTGCACAACGCGACGCGCGGTGGGTTTGCTCCTGGCAGGTAAAGCCGGCATGGTGATGAACGGTCGTGGGTATATTCGAACCGTCAGGGAGTTAATCCCGCGTCCATCGATCATCCGGCTTGAGAGCCAGGTACATCGTCCGCGTCCGCACGTAAAGTTGACACGGCGCGAGGTCTTCCGACGGGATAATTATACCTGCCAGTACTGCGGCAAGCGTGAAGGCGGGCTCACCGTTGATCACGTAATTCCACGCCACCTTGGCGGTGCTCATATCTGGACGAACGTAGTGGCCGCGTGCCCATCCTGCAATCACCGCAAAGGCGGTCGAAAGGTGGAGGAATCTCACATGCGTTTATTAATGCCGCCCAGAGAGCCGCCCGCAAACGCCGCATATATTTTTGGCAAACACGTAAACGAATACCGTGAATGGGAACCATACATCGCAGGTTGGTAGTCGAGTTGATATACAAAAATTCCCTCTCACATGAGAGGGAATTTTTTTCAAATGTCGATGGTCATAAAATCCGTCGCAATAACGATGTCGCCTTTGAACGTTTTTCGCGCCTCAGCGGCGATATCTCCTTGTGCAAATCGCCCCGTTGGATAATGGATCAAATAAAGCTTATGGACTTCCGCTTTGGTGGCGATCTCTCCAGCTTGTTCGGCGGAGGAATGACCGAAGGTGGCACCTGCCGCTTCATGGATGAGGACATCCGCTCCCGCCGCGAGACGGACGGTCTGTTCGCAAGGTTCCGTATCACAAGAATAGGCGAGTACCCTGCCATCTGTCAGGCACTCCACCCGCAAACCTATGGTTGGAATCATGTGATGCACCGGCGAAGATTTGACTTTGAATTCATCGCAATCCAGGACAGTAGCCATCTCCGCTTCGGGCAGACGGTATAAACCGACGGGGAAGAAATTGGGCCATTCATCCCATCCGTAAAAACCCATCAGGTCTTCGAGCCGATCCATGGTGTAGTGCAAGCCATAGATGTTGACCGGAGTGGTGCGCCCCATCAACCACATATCCATGAGCAGCAGAGGAATGCCTGCGACATGATCTGGGTGGAAGTGTGTGATGATAATATCGGTGAGTGAATTGAAATCCACGCCTGCCTGCTCCAAACGAACCACTGGCGTGCTAACACAGTCCACAAGGATCGTGCGTTCTTTACCCACAATAACGAGATGAGTATTTTCATGATCCCTGCTCGGCACCGCATTAGACGAACCCAGAATGATTACTTTTGGCATTGTCGCCTCATTGTCGTCATATCCCGAATGCCATTCGAATAACATACGGAGTTACATAGATTTCAATTACCGCCGCAACCGCAAGCAGAGGAA
>DAOTZF010000300.1:0-2539 GCA_034434415.1 Anaerolineales bacterium
CAACAGGCATTCGCCATCCAGGCGGGACGCGAAGTGCGTATCATCGTCAAGCCCGATGCAATTGACGATCTCGCCTCTGCGAGGCTGGCACGCGATGTGGCAAAGAAGATCGAAGAGACCATGCAATACCCCGGTCAGATCAAGGTGACGGTCATCCGCGAAACGCGGGCGACGGAGATCGCTAAGTAAAAATAAAGCCGCATCCAAATGGATGCGGCTTTATTTTTCTACATCATTCACGAACGGATTGCTCCGCTTCTCCTCCCCCACAGTGGTTTCAGGTCCGTGACCAGAAAGCAAACGCGTATCGTCTGGCAAGGTGAAGATTTGTTCGCGGATGCTTGTTTCGAGCGCGTTCCAATCTCCGCCGGGCAGGTCGGTGCGACCAACAGAACCGGCGAAGATCAGGTCGCCGCAGAAACAGGTTCGGGCTGAGGGAACGCTGAGGATACAGTGACCAGTTGTATGTCCCGGCGTGAAGCGGGTTTCAAAGTCCACATTCCCAAGTTTCAATTTCATTCCATGTACGAAATCAATCGTCGGTTCGGGACCGGGGTCGATGTCAAACCCAAAGAACGCTCCGCCTCCGCCCGCGCGCCACAACACATGATCGTTGGGATGCAACGCCACCAGCGGCAACGGATTCAACGCATCGGCGATTGCCGCCGCGCCGCCGATGTGATCGAAGTGCGCATGTGTGTACCATAAATGACCAATGCGCCAGCCGCGTTTTTGCGCGGCTCCCAAGATAACGTGCCCATCCCACGCGGGGTCGATGACTGCGGCTTCCTTCGTTTCAGAATCCGCAACGAGATACGCGTTGGTCTGCGCGGGACCGAGCGTGAATGAAACGATCTCAAGCATGGATAGTTCCTTTTCTAATGCTCGAGGCGGCGTCCTCGCCGCCGGGGACTGCGGCGGGAGCACATAAAACGATCTCAAGCATTGAGCAACCTCCGCGGGACGATCGCGCTGATGACCACCGAGACAGCGATCAACACAAGGGCAAGTTGATACGTTAGAAAAGGATCGCGCTCGTAGATCAACCCAGCCAGCGGCGGGGCAAGAATGAAAATGACCGCGTAGATGGTTTCCATCACACCATAGGTAAGTCCCATTTGCGACTGATGGACAAGCGAGCGCGCCTGCGCCATCGCCAGCGGACGCGCGGCGCGAAAACCGCCGAGTAAAAAATATCCGAGTGCAAGAATCGGAGCACCCGTCCCGCGCCAGATGATCAACGCGAACGCGGCGACCATCACTTGCGCAAGGACAAAACCGATATGAGGTTTTAAGCGGCTCAATGTGAGCGCGAGAATTGCATTTCCCAGCGCACCCAACGCAAAGACGAATCCGATGCTCGATAGCGATAGGTCGCGCACATCTTCTAAAAAGTTCGGGGTGAGCGGCTGGCCAATGTACATGGCAAAAACGGCAAATGCCACAACCGAAAGGAAACTTTTCAAACGCGTATTGTTCAACAGACTCACCGGGGGTGATTCTGGATCGTGATCGTCAATCGGTTGGTTTTGTATCAGCAAAACAAAAAGCGTGGAGAGCACGAACATACCAGCCGCTACAAAATACACGGCGCGCAGACCGAAGTGATCGCCGATCCAACCGCCGGTGATGGGTCCAAGCACCATGCCCATGTTGAATGTGGCTGTCGTCATCGAAAGCGCGGTGCCCACCGACCAGTTTCCGCGCGCGGCGGTGACATAACTTCCGAGAGGCGACGCGACGAACGCCGTTAACCCGTAACCCATCATGCCGACGATGAACAACGGCAGTTCACGAGCGACCGCCATGATGATGGTCGAGACAAGACCCGTGAGCCACGCAAACACCAACAAGGGTCGGCGTCCAATGCGGTCTGCCAGCCTCCCAGCGGGGATGTGCGTGATCGCCATCGCCGCGCCAAATGCACCGAGGATCAGACCGATCTCCGCTTCACTGCTCCCCAACTCCTTGAGATAGATCGGCTGGAAATTAAAGAACAGTCCTTCGCCGAACCCCCACGTGAGAAGCGCCAAAGCCACGAATACCAGATTTCGATTCAACCATTTCCTCCAACACGCTGGATGAATTCCAGCACAGATTCGAATACTTGTTGACGAGCCGCATCGCGCGTGACGACGTGGCCTGACCCGGCGATGGTTAGTTTTGTCCGCTCCTTCGCGTGGATCAGCGCGGCGTAAATCTTTTCCATGTTTTCGGGCAGGATGTATTTGTCATCGCGCGAATGCATCAACAACACCGGCGCTGTCACCTTTGGCAACGCCGCGCGCATTTCCAGGATCAGTTTTTTCAATTCGGCGGTCGAGCGGACCGGGTTCTGCGGATATGAAACTTGTTGGCGATAGGCATCCTGGTCGAACCAGCCGCTGCCCGGCTTGCCTTTCCCTTTTGGAACGAATTTCTTGAACACGCCTACGATATTCAATAACCAGATCGGGTAGTCGCGCGGCAGACCATACGGCGTGGACAGAGCCGCCACTCCCTCCACTTTCAAACGCGTGGACATCAACAACGAGAGGAT
>DAOTZF010000301.1:0-2139 GCA_034434415.1 Anaerolineales bacterium
CCATGTATAATCGCAACCTATGCAGGCACTGAACTGTCCCAACTGCGGAGCGGCGATCCCTCAAAAAGCCGTCAAAGCCTCTGATCTGGTTTCGTGCGAATTCTGCGGTACCACGTTCCGCGTGCCAAAGACCCTCACGCCCGAACCCGATATGGGAGATTTGATCCTCGGTGCGGACTTCAGTAGTAAGGTAATGCCCGGGTGGGAAGTGCTGAACGAGAATTTGTTGATCTTCCATAAAGGCAAACCATCCGAGTTGCGCGGCAGATTTCAGCCTCACATCAATACCTATTATGTGCTGAAAAGTTCGGGATTCTTGGACGACTTCGATGCCAGTATCAACATCAAATTCACGGGCGGCGATACGAACATCATCCGCGCGGGGTTTTACCTGCGCTTCACCGACGAAGGCGGGTATGCCGTGTTGGTCTCCGTGATCGGTTCCTACACGATTGGGTATTACGTGAAAGGTGAAAAAGGCGAATTGGTCTGGAAAGACCTGATGACTTGGGCGAATCACACAGCCTTACGCGCAGGCATGAACGAGACCAATCGCCTGCGGGTGATCTGCGACGGTGAGAGATTCCGCGTCTATCTGAACGGGGTGCTGGCAACTTCCTTCAAAGACGACCATTTCAAGCGCGGCAAACTGTATCTGGCTGTGGTGCCGACCGAGAAATCACATTTGGACGTTACCTTCTCTGATTTGCAGTTGAGGGAAGTTTTGAAATAGCAAGTTCAAGAAACGGGGAGTGAAAATTTGACCCCGTTCCTTTCCTCTTTACATCAATCTTTTATTAACCTCCCCCTTCGTCCAGTTGCTAATTTAGTCTTCTAGTCTTATAGTCGGTCAATTCTCCGATTCTCCAATTTTCATTGACTGGCAGTCTCTAATCTCCAGTCTCCAATTACCGAGGAGTTTTACAAAATGCATTACGGCTGGTGGATGTCCATGCGGCAGGGCGATGAAAAGCCCAAAGTAACAAGAGAACTTTTACTGCGCGTCCTCACCTACGCGCGCGGATATTGGTGGCATATCGCGGGCATGTTGGTGACGATTCTCCTCACCACGGGTTTATCCCTGCTCACGCCGCTCATTTTCCGCAACATGATCGATGAAGTGATTCCCGCCAAGGATACGAATCGACTGATCTGGCTTGGCGTTGCCCTGCTGGCGATCCCCGCGCTGACGGGCGGCGTCAACGTAATTCAACGGCGCTTGAACGCGACTGTCGGCGAAGGCGTGATCTATGATCTGCGTTCGACCCTTTTTGCGCGGCTTCAACATATGTCGTTGCGATTCTTTACCAACACAAAATCAGGTGAATTGATGTCTCGCCTCAACAACGATGTGGTTGGCGCGCAAAATGCGATCAGCAACACCATCGTCAATATTGTTACAAACTTAATCGAAGCGATCGCATTGCTCGCAGTCATGCTCACTCTTGAATGGCGGTTGACTCTTATCAGCATCGTAATTCTTCCGCTGTTCATCATTGCCGCGCAACGATTGGGGAATGTCCTGCGCGATATTGCCCGTCAAGCCATGGAAACCAACGCGCAGATGAACGCGCATATGAACGAGACCCTCAACATCGGCGGGGCATTGCTGGTCAAGTTGTTCGGGCGCACGCGTGAAGAGGAGAATCGCTTCCGTCAACGCGCCGCGGGCGTGCGCGATATCGGTATCCGCCGCGCGGTCATTGGTTCGTCGTTCTTTGTCATCTTCGGTCTCATCACCGCGGTCGGCACAGCGCTCGTCTACGGTCTCGGCGGCTGGTATGTTATCGAAGGCACGTTCACTGTTGGAACCATCGTCGCCTTCGGTTCGTATCTCGGAAATTTATACGGCACGCTTCAAGGCCTCGCGGGCGCGCCTGTTGAATTTTCCACCAGCATGGTTTCATTCGAGCGCGTGTTCGAAGTCATTGATCTGCCACAGGACATTATCGAGAAAGAAGATGCAAAGCCTCTGCATGATATACGCGGCGAACTCGAATTCGATAATGTCTCGTTCAACTATTCCATCGACCCATCCAAATTGTTGAAGGATGTCAAACGCTACGGACGACATGAAGACGTTGGCGCAGTCTTGTCGTTGGCAGATAAAAAGAACGGGGAGAAGATGATAAAAAGCGC
>DAOTZF010000302.1:0-1687 GCA_034434415.1 Anaerolineales bacterium
TTTTGGGCTTTGTGTAACCTGTGTTTTCTAACATTTGAAATGGGATTGTCTTATGGAAAAAACAATTGATCTCGAAATCCCCCTCTTAATGCCAGGCGTCGAAAACGATAAGGACGAATGCTTGAATCGTCTGGAAGAATCATTTAAAAATTACAAAGGTATCATACGCGCCCATGTTGAGCGCGACAAGGTCCCCGTGGATTTGTGCATACACTATGATCCCAATCAGTTAACTCTCTCCGATGTTAAACGCCTTGCCGAACGCGCGGGCGCACAGATCATCAATCGCTTCCATCATGAATCTATTGCTGTCGAAGGCATGGACTGTTCGGATTGCGTGACCGTAATCGAACACAGCATCGGGCGTATGGACGGCGTGCTGTCTGTCAACGTCAACTACCCCGCTGAAAAAATGTGGATCGAATACGATAATCAAAAAGTAAACCGCGCCTCCATAGAAAAGCGCGTCCGTTCGCTTGGATATGAAATCCCTGTGGAAGGATTGCGAAGTTGGTACAAAGAAAACCGTGAAATCGTCTTTAGTCTGATCGCGGGTTTGCTTGTGTTGATCGGCTGGCTGGGTCAAACCTTTTTTGATTTGCCTGCCATCGCTGCGACTGCGCTCTACATCACCGCGTACATTTTTGGCGGTTGGGATATTTCGCAACATGCCTGGCACGCGATTAAAGAGAAGCACTTCGATACCGACCTGTTGATGGTGACGGCGGCTCTCGGCGCGGCGGCTCTCGGTGAATTCACCGAAGGCGCATTACTTTTATTCCTGTTCAGCCTCGGACATGCGCTGGAAGAACGCGCCCTCGACCGCGCCCGCGCGGCAGTCCGCGCGCTGGCAGACCTTGCTCCAAAGGTCGCACTCGTGCGCCGCGACGGGAAAGAGCAGGAACTGCCTGTTGAGTCACTTCAACTTGAAGACCTCGTCATTGTCCGCCCTGGCGTTCGCATCCCCGTCGATGGCGTCATCACAAATGGAAACTCTGGCGTGGATCAGGCATCGGTCACAGGTGAATCCATGCCCATTGATAAAGCGCCTGGCGATCAGGTCTTTGCAAGCACCGTCAACGGCGAAGGCGCGCTCGAAGTAAAAGTTACGCGTCTTGCCAAAGATTCAACATTATCGCGCGTAATGAAAATGGTGGAAGAAGCGCAAGCGCAGAAATCGCCCACGCAACAAACGGTTGAAAAATTCGAGCGCATCTTTGTCCCCGCTGTGTTGATTGTCACTGGGTTGATCATCATCCTGCCGCCGCTGTTTGGTTTTCCGTTCCGCGAATCTTTTCTCCGCGCAATGACTCTGCTTGTCGCCGCATCGCCTTGCGCCCTCGCGCTTGGCACGCCTGCTTCCATTCTTGCGGGCGTCGCGCAAGCCGCTCGCAATGGCGTGCTGGTCAAAGGCGGCATGCATCTTGAAAACCTTGGTCGCCTCAAAGCCATTGCATTCGATAAGACTGGCACGGTCACACATGGCAAACCTGAGGTAACTGATATCGTGGCGTTTCAATCGTCGGGGTGGAAAGAAGCGGATTTACTATCCATCGCGGCAGGAGCGGAATCTCGATCCGCACATCCGCTTGCTCAGGCAGTTGTCCGCTCGGCTCAGACTAAGGGTGTGCCTGCTTCCGTCATGGACGAAGTTGAGTCGCTGACGGGACGCGGCTTGCGCGCCGTT
>DAOTZF010000303.1:0-1510 GCA_034434415.1 Anaerolineales bacterium
GAAGAAGTCATCACGATGCGCGTGAAGAACGAAACTACTGGATTGAAAGAGAAGGAACACCTGCTCGGCGCAATCCGGCGGCTTCACGAATCGAATCCGATGATGGGTCTGCGCGGCGTGCGGTTGAGCATCTCAATGCCTGAGATCGTGGAAATGCAGGTTCGCGCCATCTTCGAAGCCGCGGCAGATTGCACGAAGCGCGGCGTAAAGGTCAAGCCCGAAGTGATGATACCGCTCACGGGAACAGTGAAAGAACTCGAATGGATTCAGCCGCGATTGGAACGCATCGCGAAATCTGTGATGGATGAAAAGAAGATCAAATTCGAGTACAAGTTCGGCACGATGATCGAGATCCCGCGCGCGGCGGTAACCGCGGCGGAAGTTGCCACCCACGCCGAGTTCTTCTCCTTCGGCACGAACGACCTGACACAAATGACCTACGGCTACTCGCGCGACGATGCCGAGCGCAACTTCCTCATCACCTATCAGGAACAGGGAATCCTCGAAACGAATCCCTTCCAGTCGCTGGATCGCGGCGGCGTCGGCAAACTCATGGATTGGGCGATCGCCGAAGGTCGAAAGACGCGTCCGAACCTCGAAGTGGGAATCTGCGGCGAACACGGCGGGGACCCGAGTTCCATCGAGTGGTGTCACCTCATCGGCAACAACTATGTGTCGTGCTCGCCGTTCCGCGTGCCTATTGCGCGTCTCGCCGCGGCGCATTCCGCGCTGAAACACAAACCCGCGAAGAATGCGCGCATGAAGGCAAGGACATCAAATAAGAAAGCCGCAAAACGAAAGAGATAGATAAAAAATCCCCTGCAAGTTGCAGGGGATTTTTGTCAGCATCAGTTTATTTGTTATTCTTGTTGAATTCCTCAAAGTCCGGGAAGAGATGCCAGAGATGTTCGGCGTCGAACTGGCTGCTGTTGATCTTCTTCCCAGCGCACTTGCCGGTGACCGTGATATTTTCGCCTGTGCGATCATATTTCAGGATACATTTCCAGCGCCCGGTGGTAGCCACAACCAACACGAAACGATCGTTCTCTGTATCGTAAAAGCCCGTGCCGGTCATAATAAAGTTGTTCGTGAAGGCGCATTTCTTGAGGAGGAAGTTGATTTGCGTGCCAGCGTCGTTGGGCGCGAACCCAAGCGTGCCGCCGTAGGTGCAACCGACGGAAGTGGGTGTGTAACCGTCCCAATAGTAGAACTCGGGCAAATAGTAAATTTCCGTCTCGACAGAGGATAGGGCATTTTGAGGCGTCTCAAATGCCGCGGCAAAACGCGGAGCCAGCGGAACGTGAGGATCAATCAGATACCCCTCGCAAACTGTCTCGCGTTCAGCAGGCACAACATCGTTCACGAGGAAGTCAATCACCAGTTCATCCGGGCAGGCATTGCCGCGCCCGAAGATCACATGAGGACCAAATTCCTGTGTGATGAGGTATCCATCCGCCAGATTTTCATAGACACTGACGCCGTTGCCGTACGGAGTGGCCGGGTCGGCAGT
>DAOTZF010000304.1:0-11410 GCA_034434415.1 Anaerolineales bacterium
TCCATGCCGATGGAAAAAGCAGGTGTGTATAGTATCCTATTCGCCGTTCCGATTGCCCTGGCGTTTACAGTGATATACATCCATCGCTGGGGAACGGCTCAATTCGCGTCAGGCTTCGACGACCTCTTCGCCAACTTCTTTGTTTTCATCGCCGTGTTCTTTCTCGGCATTGTCGTGCACGAACTCATCCATGGCCTTACGTGGATGATCTTCGGCAGACAGCCGCTCAGCGCCATCAAGTTTGGGTTTCAAGCCCGCACGTTTACACCCTACGCCCATTGCACTGTTCCATTGAAGGTGAATCCCTACCGGATCGGCGCGGCAATGCCATGCATCCTTCTGGGATTGCTTCCAGCGATCGCTGGCATCATCAATGGGAATGGTTTGCTGCTGGCTTTCGGCTTGTTGTTCATCACAGCGGCGGGCGGCGACCTGCTCATCCTTTGGCTGATTCGGAAGGTGGACAATGATAAACTGGTGGAGGATCATCCCACACAGGCTGGTTGCTACATCATCGAAAGCGGCAACGCGACATCCTAGGTAATTTACGATTTCGGATTGGCGATTTACGACTGAAAACCTTTGTTACGGGTACGCAGATTTTCACAGGTCGATCTAAGAATTCGTGAAAATTCGTGAAATCCGTGGCTGAGATTTTGAACTCTTCATGAACTATCTCTTTATCATCGCCCTCATTTTCCTCCTCATCGCCTCGTGGTTCGCGTGGCGCTACTACAAACTGCGCCGCGAAATGGACGATTTTGCAAAGCAGGTTCGACAGCAAAACCTCAACGCTGAATCCAAAGAACTCGAAAATCTTTCCGGCGCACTCTCATCCCTAATTTCGACCTTCAACCTTCAACAAGCAACTCTGGAATCCGAACGCGCCCGCCTCGCCGCCGTCCTCGATCAGATGACCGACGGCGTGTTGATCGCCGACGCGCAGGGCATCGTCCAATTTGCAAACCCCGCGGTCGGAAGGCTCTTTCAATCACCCAACCCTTTGAATCACAGTCTCACCGAGGTGGTCCGCCATCATCAACTCGTAGAAGCGTGGCGGCGGTGTCAGGAGTCCGGCGAAATGCAAAGCGAGTCCGTTGAAGTGCCAACGCGTCACCAATATTTGCAACTCATCGTCGTCCCCGATACGCACGCGGGCGGGAGCCTGCTCCTCGTGCAGGACCTCACGCGCATCCGCCGCCTCGAAACCGTGCGGCGCGATTTCATCAGCAACCTCTCGCACGAACTCCGCACGCCGCTTGCCTCGCTCAAAGCCCTCACTGAAACTTTACAAGACGGCGCGCTGGATGATCCGCCTGCCGCGCGAAAATTCATCGACCAGATCCAAATCGAGGTGGACGCGCTCACTCAGATGGTGACCGAACTCCTCGAACTCTCGCGCATTGAGTCGGGCCGCCTCTCCCTGGACCTTCAACCTGTCTCGCCCTCCGATCTGCTTTTTTCCGCCTGCAAGCGGATGCAACTCCAAGCCGAGCGCGCGGGCTTGAGTCTGCGCGTGGAATGCGCGGACGATCTGCCGAAAGTGAGGATCGATTCGCAGAGACTCGAACAGGTGTTGGTGAACCTGATTCACAACGCGGTCAAGTTCACGCGCGCGGGGGGGGAAGTCGTTCTCCAAGCCGAGGCAGGTATGGGCGAAGTCCGATTCGCAGTGCGCGATACGGGAATAGGAATCCCCGAAGAGGACGTCACAAGAATCTTCGAGCGATTCTATCGCGTGGATAAATCCCGCGCGGGCAGCGGCACGGGCTTGGGGCTATCCATCGCGAAACATATCGTCGAGGCGCACAACGGAAAGATCTGGGCGGAGAGCATCGAGGGACAAGGAAGCACGTTCTTTTTCACGATCCCAAACCTTTAAGATTTCTTAACTCATCGTTGGATTGTCCTTAACAACGCTTCGGTAGAATTTTCACTGCCGAGGTGTTATGACACATAACCTATTATTTATTTGCGGTTCGTTGAACCAGACAACCATGGTACATAAGGTCGCGCGCCACATGGGGGAATACAATTGTTATTTCACACCTTTTTACACGGATGGTATCTTGGATATTGCGGCGCGCACAGGCTGGCTGGACTTTACCGTACTCGGCGGGCGCCACCTGCGCGATACGAAAGAATATCTGGCAGATCATCGCCTGCCCGTGGATGAGCGAGGGAAAGGGCGCAACTACGATATGGTGATCACGGCAAGCGATTTGATCCTGCAGAGAAATATTCGCGGGAAACGCCTCGTGCTGGTGCAGGAGGGCATCACCGAGCCGGAAACGTGGGTGTATCACGCGGTCAAACAATTCAAATTGCCGCGCTTTCTTGCCAACACTTCCACCAACGGGCTTTCGGACGCATACGATATATTTTGCGTCGCTTCCGAGGGATACGCGCAGCACTTCATCCGCAAAGGTGTGCGCCCCGAGAAGATCGCGGTGACAGGCATCCCGAATTTCGATGATCTGCAATCCAATCGAAGAAATGATTTCCCGTTTCACGGTCACGTGCTGGTTGCCACCACCCCGTTGCGCGAAACCTTCCGCCGCGACGACCGCATCGGGTTTATCAAACGTTGTGTCCAGATTGCATCAGGCAGGCAGTTGATCTTCAAGTTGCATCCCACCGAAAATGTTGCACGCGCAATGCGTGAAATCGAAAGTCATGCTCCAGACGCGAAAGTCTTCATGGACGGGAACGTCTACCACATGATCGCGAACGCCTCGACCGTGGTTACCCAGCAATCCACTTGTACATTCGTTGCAGTGGCACTCGGCAAGGAAGTATTCACGTATTTGGATGTGGACGAATTGACACGACTGATGCCCATCCAAAACGGAGGTACGTCGGCGCAAAGGATCGCAAGGATCGCGCGCCGCGTGTTGCATACGCCAATGCCTGTCCTGCAACAAATCCGCCGAGGGACGCGCTCTCGTCCGCCCTGGGAGAGGGAAGCCGCATGAGAATTTCAGTGGAAAATCGTATGTCCATTGAAGCGCAGGCACATCGAGAAAACCTTGCCATGCCCAATCCGAGTTTATTCATGAAGAATGCGGTCGGCGCCGTATTGCTCCTTTTGCTTTCACTGGCATTGTCCGTCTGGCTGCTACTTCCCAACCTGATGGACTTACTCAGCGAGGCAATTCATTCACAAAACATTGTGGAATGGGTCTTTATCACAGCGAGCGGTTTTGTGATGGGATTTTTGATTGGGTTTCCTGCTGTATTGCTCATTCAATGCATGGTGGATTATCGCCGCTCCCGCGACCTCGAACGATTCGGGTTAATGACGAAAGGCTCACTGATTAAGAAATGGGTGGAAGCATGGGATGACAGACCCGTGTATCGGGTACGTTATGCATATCTCACATACCTGAGCGCGGTTCAAACCGTGGGGGAAGAAACGTATGAACAGATCAGTCAGGATGAAACTCTCTTCGTCTTGTATCTGGAAAACCTTCCCCATATTTCGCGGCTTGACCTGGATTGAGCGCCGCCGCTATTTCTTATAAGAACGGTACATCAACCATTCCTGCACGTCAACTTTATGATCCTCATCTTTCGGCGCGATGCGGCTATAGGTTCCATCCGATTGCATGACGCGGGCGCGGGAGTTGTCGCGCAGATAGGCATCCAGCACGTTCTCGCGCAGGTGGCGGATATGCTCCGGGCTTTCGACCGGGAAAACCACCTCGACGCGGCGATTAAGGTTGCGATCCATCAGGTCGGCTGAACCAAGATACATTTCCTCGTTTCCGACGTTTTGGAAGTAATAGATGCGGCTGTGTTCGAGATAACGCCCGACGATACTGACCACATGAATATTTTCACTGACGTGCTTTACACCGGGGCGCAGGCAACACATGCCGCGCACGAACAAATCTACTTTCACACCCGCCTGTGATGCTTGGTAAAGCAACTGAATCATGTGCGGGTCCACTACAGAATTGATCTTGAAGATCAAACGGGCATCTTTCCCATTCCTGGCATGTTCGATCTCACGTTCGATCAAGGCTTCCAGTTTTTCTCTCAAGTTAACCGGCGCAACCAGCAGTTTGCGATAATTACTCTGCGCGGAATATCCTGTAAGATAATTGAACAGGTCGGTGGCATCCGCGCCGATGGCCTCATCGCTGGTGAACATGCCGATATCCTCGTATATGCTGGAGGTGATGTGGTTGTAATTCCCGGTCGCTAAATGGATGTAACGGCGAATCCCCTCCCCTTCCTGGCGCACGACCATGCCGATCTTGGAATGGGTCTTAAACCCAACGATCCCGTAGACGACATGCACGCCCGCCTCTTCCAGTTTTCGCGCCCAGGTGATGTTGCTTTCCTCATCGAATCGGGCTTTCAATTCGAGCAGGACCGCCACCTGTTTACCGCGTTCGCGCGCGGCGAGCAACGCGTCCACAACAGGCGAATTACTTCCCACGCGGTACAACGTCTGTTTGATGGCGAGCACGTTCGGATCCCGCGCCGAGGCGTTGAGAAAATCGATCACCGGGGTGAACGAATCATAGGGGTGATGTACGAGGATGTTCCCTGTCCGGATCGCCTCGAAAATATCATCAGCGGTTTCAGCCTTTTTGAAGACCTTTGGGATATGCGCTTTGTATGCCGGGAACTTCAAATCGTGCCGTTCCACACTGCTGTAGACCTGCCACAAATTTGCAAGACCCAGGGGTTTCCGTTGGATGAAAATATCGCTGGGTTTGATCTCGAGATTTTCCACGAGAAGGTCGCGAATATCAGATGGCATGTTCTCATGGATGCTCACCTGCGCCACCGAGCCGAACTTTCGTTTGCGGATGCTCGCCTGCATCGTTTCAAGCAGATCGTCTGCTTCCAATTCCTGGATTTCAATATCTGCATCGCGGATGATGCGGAAGGGATGCACGGACACGATCTCCATCCCCGGAAATAGCAGACCGATATTCGCGGCGATCATCTGTTCGAGCCAGACGAAATAATGGTGATGCGGAACCGTCCCGTCCTTGCGCGTACCGCCTGAGGAGCGTTTGATCGGCACGAGGCGCGGCAGGGTATCAGGCACTTTGAGGCGCGCAAATTTTTCCTTGCCTTTCGGGTCGCGGATAACAATTGCAAGGTTCAGGCTGAGGTTTGAGATATGTGGAAATGGATGCGCGAGGTCGAGCGCCAATGGTGTGAGGATGGGGTATACCACCTCCTGAAAATACGCGTCCACTTTTTCTTTTTGTGTTTTGGTCAGTTTGTCGTAGTCAAGCAGGTGGATGCCCGCCTTTTCCAGTTTGGGAATCAACTTGCGTCCCAGGCATTGATGCGCGTCGTTATCCAACTCAATGGAGAGTTTGCGAATGGCGGCAAGTTGTTCGCGCGGGGTCAAGCCATCCGTGGAGACTTCGATGATACCCGCGTCCACCTGCTTGCGAAGCCCCGAGACGCGCACCATGAAGAACTCATCCATGTTCGAGCCAAAGATGGCGAGAAATTTCACGCGTTCGAGCAGCGGATTACTTTCATCCTGCGCCTCCTCCAACACGCGTCGCTGGAACTCCAACAGGCTGAGTTCGCGGTTGATGTACAGCGAGGGATCGTTAAGTGAAATGGTTCCTGAGTCTGTCATAGTTAATCACTGAGTTCGACCAATTGCGACGGAGAGAGCAACCAATCGAGCGCGGCGCAACGACCGTACTGCAAATTTCCAACGGAAAGGCGGCACACGCCTCCTTTTTTCAACGTAAGTGATAAATCAGGTTCGCCGGCCACCAACACCGACACCAGACTGCTGAGGGAAGGTTCATGCCCGATGAGGGCGATCTTTTCCAAATCAGCGTATTTCTTGTTGATCTCGTGAATCAACTGGTCGGCGTATCCCATCGGCGTGAGATGCTCCGTTTCGACAACATCATCCTTCTTAAGATGGAACACTTTCTTCAAGATTTTCGCCGTCTGCACTGCGCGGAGGTACGGGCTGGTCAGGATCAGATCCAACCTCTCCTCCAATTCCCTCAACCCCTGCGCGATCTTCACCATTTTCTTGCGTCCCTTCCCGGTCAGGATTCGCTGGCTGTCGTCTTCGTAGCCGGGTGTTCCCGCCTCGACCGCGATCGCGTGACGAACGACGTAAAGGTACATGTTTCTTCTCCCAGGGGAAGGATTGATCCGGCGCGCCGCGCCAGAATGTGAGCATCTCATCCTTTTCTTTGAGGTAGACAGATAACGACTCGGCGTGTCTCTTCTCATAGTGGCGGCGCACAGCCTCAAGGGCGGAGGTCGAAGCGGTCCCTTCCCCAAAATCCGCCAGTGTATTGAGAAAAATTTCGATATCCTGAATCAACCCCATTTTGCTCTGATATTCGTGCATGCGTTCAAAGTGTGATTCCGGAAATCCCTTCAGGAACGGATGTGCGATCTCCACCACGTATCGGAATTTCTTGAAGACGATTCGAAGGCGGTGAATCGTGGCAGATTGAGACGCATCCACCTGACCATACGCCTGCACCGCCCGTAGGTAGGCATTGTCCACCGTTTCGAGCAGGCGCGCCTGGAACCTTCTACCCCGGGCGTTTTCCTGAATCGAAGTATGAATCTTTTCGACGCGTTTTTCCAAGTCGGAAGACTTTGATTCGGCGATTTGTTTGCGCGCCTTGCGTAAGAGTCGCTTTTCGCGATCCAGTAGCCATTTCTCGAACGGTTTCAATTCAGGGAAGTTCGCCACCTCCTCCGAAGCGTCCACGAGCATCACCTGCACATCGCGCAGATCGTCGAATTCATCGAGCTGGTTCTTCAGCGTGCGGCGCGCTTTTTGTATGCGCGGATGAGGATCGAGAGCGCGCAACAGATCCAACACCGCCAACAGGCGGCGTGTCGCCACGCGCAAGTCGTGGACCGCCTCCTCCGAAAATTCGCGTTTGCAGATTTTCAGTTGCGCGCGGTATTTTTTCCAGCGGTCATCGAACGCGTTCAACAGAATATTGGTCTTTGCCATCATGATTTCTTATCCGAAATCTCAAGCCCAACGCCGAAAATTTCCTCGAACAGGGCGCGGCGCTTGTTCAACGCCCATTTTTCGAGCATCAGGTCGCCTTTGCCGTACAACACAAGTTCCCAGTACTTTTTCTTTTCCTTCAGAGCCACCCTCACCACGCGCGCCGTATGACTGACATCCATCCCATCTGCAAGACGGAGCAGGGCGGAGAGTTTCGTCACCGTCACGCGGTCTTTTTGGGGCAGGGCTTTGAAGTTTTCATCTTCGAGGGAGGGGAAAACCCGACGGTGGTAGCGGATCAGGTTGGCAACAATCTCACGTTGGTCGTCATTCAAACCGATCAATGGATTGTTTTTCAAAATATAGTAACCGTGTTTATCATGTTCGAGCGTGTTGATAAAGTGCCCGATATCATGCAACAGCGAACCGACCTGCAGAAGAAGTTTATGTTCGTCATTGAGGTTATGCAGGGATTTGGATTGGTCGAACAGTTGCCCCGCCAGTTTGGCGGTTAGCGCGGCGTGGTTCGAGTCGAACTGATATTTGTCGCCAAGCCGCACTGCCGATTCCCAGACCTGTTCGCGCCGCAGTTTTTTGGGTCCGCGCGCCAATTCCTCTGCCATCTCGATCAGAAGCCCGTCTTTCAAGCCAACGTCGGGAATGAGGATCTTCCGCGCTTTCGCTTCTGTGGCGATCAACTGCAATACGATTGCGGCAGGCAGGATCACGTCCGCACGATCAGGTCTCAGTTTCAGTTTGTTGATGCGATCCTTCACGCTCATGCGGCTGAGTTTTTCGATGAGTTCCTGTAATTCGCTCAAGGTGATGGATTGATCGCTCGATTTCTTGAACAGCCGCTGACTCAGTCTACCCATTTCCTCCACGTTGCCGCCCGTACCTATGCAAAGGTGGATTTTCTCTTTGCCGATCTCTCGGTCGATGCGCCGGCGAGCGGCTTCGGCATACTCACGGATGAGCAGGCTAAAAGGTCGTTTGGATCCGGAGAAGAACGAGCGTTTCTCCTGTTTGCCGTTCTCCAGTTTGTTCAGGAGTCGTACGGTTCCCAAACCGTAGCTTTCGGTGGAAACGATCCGTTTATTCTGCGAGATGGTGACTTCGACGCTCCCGCCCCCAATGTCGATCAGCACAGCGCGTTTATTTCTCAGATCGATTGCGTTTTCGACGGCAAGGTGAATGAGGCGCGCCTCCTCTTCACCGCTGATGATCTCGATCTCGATGCCGCTGGTTCGCAGGATTCGGTCCAGCAGAATGTCGCTGTTCGAGGCTTCGCGCAGGGCGCTGGTGGCGATGGCGCGAATGTTCGTCACACCGAAATCATCTGCCACCCGGCGAAAATGGAGAAAGGCATCCACCGCCTGTTGAAGCGTGACTTCCCTCAAATGACCCGACGTGAACGCGTCGTGCCCAAGCCGCACAGGCAGGCGGATGTTCTCGATCGCCTCCACCCCTCCGGTCTCGTTGATCGTGCCGACGATCATTCGCAGGGCGTTTGACCCGGCATCGATTGCAGCAATTTTGTGCATCGTACTCATTTTAACGCCGTTCGCGATGCCCGAGGGTATCAGAGATTTTTCCCAATTCTCCGGTGGTAAGGAATACCGTTCGTTCGCACACGTTGGTCACACGGTCAGCCATACGCTCCAGGTTGTGAGCCGCCCACAAAGCGTAGTTCCCGCGTTCCATTTTGACGGGATCGCTCACCACCAGATCGATCACTTCGGCATAGATTTGCTCATACAAGGCATCAATTACATCGTCTTCACCCGCAATCGCGCGCGCCGAGTCGCTATCTTCACGAATGAACGCATCGAGGGCGCGATGAAACATATCCAGTCCCTTTTGGGACATGTAAAAAAGATCATCCAATAGTTTTGGGAGACTTAACCCGCCGGAACGCAGGTTAATGACGGCGATGCCCTTGGCGTAGTCGCCGATCCGTTCAAGTTCTGTGCAAAGATCGAGAATGGATGCAAATAGCCGCAAGTCGTGCGCCATGGGTTGTTGTTTTGCGATGAGAGTGATAATGAGGCTTTCGATCTCGAAGCGCTTCTTGTTGACTTCGCGGTCATTTTCGAGAACGCGTTGAGAGGCATCCAAATCGTTCTCTTTAAGAGCAAGCACGGAGCGCGCCATTGCCTGTTCGACAAGATCCCCCAATTGCAGAATTTGATCCCTGGTATTCTGAATTTCTAGGTCAAATTCGGTGCGTGTCATGATATTTGGTTCTCTGGAGGGTTGGGATAACGGCGCCCCATAACGTTAACACGCGTGAATTAACGGTAAACGAAGGGTATGTTAATGCTCTGTAAACGGTTTTTGCTGTATAAAACCATTGCATAATTGTTTTGCGTTGGCAAACCCGCTGTAAAGCACAAGTAAAAGACTCCGTGCTATCCTTTGCGCATGGAAATATTCCTGGTCGTCGCAACATCAATGCTCGTCGCAGTTTTCGTCACAGATACATCACAAAAGCGGCGCGCCTACCTGTGCCAGCGGGTTGAAAGCGCAACGCAACCGTCGACGATCAGGAAATAGTTTCATTCTCTCCTCAGCGCACAAGAGCCGGGTCTCCTCCCCGGCTCTTGTGCCTTTAAAACGTTAACCAGCTCTTAAACGGGTCTTGAACATTCCTTAAATCTCCACTGATACACTCATCTCGAATGAAAAGGAGAATTCATGGGACTCGCTGACCTGCATATCCACACCATTTACAGTTTCGACGGAACCGCCTCAGTGCCTGCTGTGTTGAAGCGCGCTCAACAGATCGGGCTGAATGTGATCGCCATCACCGATCACGATGAGATCGCCGGTGCGCTCAAAGCGAGGGAACTCGCGCCGAAATACAACCTTGAGGTGATTCCCGGCATCGAGATCACAACCGCCGAAGGCGACCTGCTTGCCTTTGATATCACGCAAAAAGTGAAGCGCGGCCTGTCGTTGATCGAAACGCTCACAAAAGTAGGCGAACTTGGCGGTTACTGTATCGCGCCTCACCCCATGGCGGAGGTGTTCGGGGTCAAGAGTCTGAGCGCCTATTCCATTTTGAGGGCATTGCGCGACCCGGATGCGGCTCGCATACTGATCGGCATTGAGACGTTCAACGCCACCACGTTGGATAAAACCGGCAACACGTACGCACGCATCCTTGCCAATCGGTTAAACCTTGCCGAAACCGCCAGCAGTGATGCGCACGTTCTGCCAGCCATCGGTCTCGGCATGACGGAATTCGATGGATATACCGCCCGCGAATTAAAGAAGGCATTGCGGACCAGAAACGTGCGCCAGCACAAACAAAAAGAATGGAATTCCGCCCGCATCCTTGGTAGTTGGGCGGCAAACTACGTCGGGAGCGCCTTCACGCGGCTCGCCAACCCTGCATAACCGAAGGCATGAAACCATCAATGGAGATCAACATGGAAGCCATATTTCTCACCAGTATGATCGTGTGTCTGTTCATCATCTTTGCAATCGACACGATGCAAAAACGTCACAACATTTCAGACAAGAGCAAATAGAAGAAAATGAAACACATCCTTGTAACGAACGACGACGGCGTTCTCGCGCCGGGCTTGCTGGCTCTCACCCAGGAAATGCGTCGGCTGGGAAAAGTTTCGGTGCTCGCGCCAGACCGAAACTGGTCCGGAGGCGGTCACGTCAAAACACTGGATCGCGCGCTGCGCGTCAGGGAAGTCCGCCTCGCGGATGGCACGCAGGCATTCGCCAGCGACGGCGCCCCGTCTGATTGTGTGGCGCTCGGCACACTGGGATTCTTCAAAGAGCCGATCGACCTCGTTGTTTCGGGCATCAACGCCGGCGCGAACCTCGGGCATGATGTCACGTATTCGGGGACTGTCACTGCCGCGATGGAAGCCGTGATCGCCGGAGTGCCGGGCATTGCGATTTCGCTTGAAACGGTGGATGGACACCTCGGCGACATTGATTTCGGACCCGCGGCGCGCGCGGCGGCAAAGATCGTGCGGCAGGTGATCGAGAACGGTCTCGCGCATGAAATTCTGCTCAATGTGAATGTGCCTTTTCTGCCCGATGAAAAGATTCGCGGCATCGCGCTTACGCGGCAGGGATTGCGCGTGTATCACAGCCGACTCGATGAACGCACCGACCCGCGCGGCAAATCGTATTACTGGATCGGCGGCGACGCGCCGACGGGAGTCCCTGAACGCGGCACCGATGTGGGCGCGCTCGCGGAGGGATTTGTTTCCGTTACGCCCCTTCAACTTGATCTCACTGCTTATCGCGCCATCACCGACTTGAGCACCTGGCAATGGGATCAAACCTCTTTTGAAACAACACTGCCGGAAACGATCCAAAGCATGACCCTCTTCCGCAGTGATTGATTTTCATTTTCTCCTCCTTGTTGTTGTCTCCATAGCGAGACGTTGCCCG
>DAOTZF010000305.1:0-7778 GCA_034434415.1 Anaerolineales bacterium
CCTGTCTTCACTTCATCGAGGATAAAGACACAACCATGTTCCTCGGTCTTCTTGCGGATGAGTTGCAGGAATCCCTCCTGTGGATTGATCGCCGCACAATTTCCCTGACACGGCTCTGTTATCACAGCCGCGATCTGCTCGCCATACGAACGCATCACCCGCTCGAAGCCTTCAAAGTCATTGAACGGGAGCGTGATAATAAACTCTCTCATTGACTTCGGAATCCCCGACGAGGCTGGCACAGGAATTGGACTTCTGCGATTCCCGTATGCTTCCACCGGCGCATATGTTGACCACAGTGTATGGTCGTGGAATCCGTGATAATTGCCTTCAAACTTTAAAATCAAATCTCGCCCCGTAAACGCACGCGCCACACGGATGGCATGCATCGTCGATTCGGTGCCTGAACACGCAAGTCGAACCATCTCGACCGCTGGAGCCATTTCGGCAATCATTTCGGCGACGGCAACTTCAAGTTCGCCAGTCATCGCGAAGAGAATCCCTTTTTGGATTTCTTCGATTACTTTCTGGTCAACTTCATCATACGAATGTCCCAAAATGATGGGACCAAACGCCATGCGATAGTCGATGTATTTTTTACCGTCCACATCCCACAGATATGCCCCCTTGGCTTTTTCAACATAGGGTGTGATGCCTTCACCCCAAAACCGAAAATTGGAATTGACGCCCAGCGGCATCACCTCCATCGCGCGTTTTTGTAACGATTGCGTCTTAGCGCCAAACATAAAATCTCCTCCAAAAATTATCTCAAACTACCTTAGCCACAGATTTCACGGATTTACACGAATTTCTTCATTTCTAAAGCCATCGTGTTCTTTGTGCCTTTGCGTTAAAAATTCTTAAGCGGTTTCCTTCTCGGAAATTTCTCTAAAAATATTTTCAGGCACCCGCCACTGATACACATCCTTCAACACCAGCGGAACGATCGAAGTCGTCGTTTTGCGCACGCCGAGCACTTTGCGAACGACCTCGGTCACAAAATGATAAATTTCAGACGTATCCTTCGCCACCACTTGAATGCTGATATCGTTTTGTCCGATGGCACACGCAACGTACGTCACATTCTCGAACTCAGCCAACTTCTTCGCAACATCCAAAATCAAATCCGACTCCACCTCGAGCCACACGTCCGCCTTGATGGTCAAACCGAACGCCTCGGGACGAATCACCGCGCTGATGCGGATCACATCCTCGTCGATCATCCGCTCGATGCGGTAGCGGATGGCGCGCTCCGAAATATCGCCAATCCGCCGCGCCAACTCCGAAGCGGACATCCGTCCGTCTTCGATGAGCAAATTAACAATCTTCACGTCTATTTTGTCGAATTCATACATAATTTGGAAATTCCACTTCCGAAAAGTGCAGGATTCCGCCGAATTATGCCTGACGGGTGAAAAGGCGTCAAGGATGGAGTGAGACCGCGTCCGCTTGGATTCAGACGACATGAATGAATCAGCTGTCCCCGGCGCGGGACGCGTACGCTTCATCCGAAAATTGAAATTGATTCAATCAGTGAGTCTGATTCGCGTCCCACGCCTCATCAGCCTCGAGAGTCCAAAAATGTACGAAATTTCACATTGACGCAAACTTGTCAGACAGATATAATCATTTGTCGGCATGAATTTGAGAATACAGGAGTAAAAATGACAACAACAGAACTTGCGCCTTCTGTGGCGATTGAACCCAAAACGAAACTCAGCGGAAAAATTTTGAAGACAACACTCGCCGGTGCATTGGTGGATGTTGGGCAGAGCATCCCGGGTGTGTTGCACATTTCGCAACTCAGCAAAGACTCGGTGAACAAAGTGGAAGATGTTGTGAAAGAAGGGCAAACTGTGGATGTATGGGTGCGACGTGTGAAAAAAGACCGCATCGAATTGACCATGGTGCAGCCGCTCGCCTATGATTGGAAAGAACTCGAGCCCGAGATGGTCGTGAAAGGCAAAGTGATTCGGCTCGAACCGTACGGCGCGTTCGTCGAGATCGGCGCTGAACGCCCCGCGATGATTCACGTCAGCGAATTGACGCAAGGGTATGTGAAGACGCCGAACGAAGTAGTGAAAGAGGGCGATGAAGTCGAAGCGAAAATCCTGAATGTGGATCGCAAGAAGAAACAGATCAAGTTGAGCATGAAAGCGCTTCAACCGGAGATCGAAGAAATCAAACCTGCGCGCGAAGAAAAGAAGGGCAAACGCGCTCACAAAAAGGAAATGACGGAAGTTGTTGAAAAAGAAGAACCAAAAGAACCCGAATTAACCCCGATGCAGATCGCATGGCAGGAAGCCATGAGCAAATCCAATGCCGACAAAGCCTTCAAGGTGCGGCGGACAAAATCGGGACTTACTGCGGAGCAGGAGGAGATCCTCAACCGCACGCTCGAGAAGCGCCTCCCCACTGGTGGATAGAAAACAAAACAGCCAAGTTGATTGGCTGTTTTTTATTTTTGCTCTCGCAATTCCTGCAAAAATTTCTCCTTGTTCGCCGACCGCGCCGTCTTGCCGCTGGAAGTTTTCACGATCCATTTGGGGTCAACCGCTTTGACGTAGCGCAGGGCAATCGCAGAATTCTTCGTTACGTGCTGGCGGATGGCATCCGCAATTCTTTGTTGTTCGATGGGATCCTCCGAATCCACCTCGGCAATGACGACCACATCCTCCGTGCCTTCTTCTTCGTTGTACATCCCGAACGCCACAGACCTGCCTGCATGCACTCCAGGCACTTCATAGGTCAGCGATTCCAGATCCTGCGGGTACACATTCCTGCCACCGACGATGATCATATCCTTCTTGCGACCCGAAACAAACACCTCCCCCTCCGAGATAAAACCGAAATCGCCCGTCAAATACCAGCCATCGTGAAACGCCTGTTGGGTAGCATCCTCACGGTGATAGTATCCTGTCAACATGCAGTCGCTTTTCATCGCAAGCTCGCCAATCGCGCGTTCGGGCAATTCGTTTCGATTCTCGTCCAACACTTTCACCATGACATTGTCCAACGGGCGACCCGATGACATCATTTTCATGGAAGATCGAGATTGATGCGCCTGATCTGCCAGTCTGGCTACACGCTTCGACATAAACACTTCCCAATCAATCTCCAAAACGGTTGGCTCACCTTCCAACCGACTCTGCGTCACGGCAAAAACATTTTCCGCCATTGCATACGAAGTCTGCAAAGCGTCCAATCTCAAGCCATATGATTTGAACCTCTCATGGAACGCGTGATGGCTCTCCCACCGGACAGGTTCCGAGCAGTTGATGACTGCCCGCCACGAGGATAAATCTACTCCCTCCAGATGTCTATCTCGAATCTTTTGCGCGCAAAAGTTGTATGCAAAATTCGGGAGCCACGATAGCGTGCCGCGATATTTCGTCACGGCATGCATCAATTTATACGGTGCGCGCACCCAGTCAAAGGGAGATTGCAACACGAGGTGAATTCCTGAAAGAATGGGCATGACGAATCCCGCGATCAACCCCATATCATGATAGAGCGGAAGCCACGAGACGACCACGTCATTTTCACTCAAACCCAACGCCCTGCTGTACGCATCCAGCTGATTGAACACTGCCTGGTGCGAAAGTGCAACTCCTTTTTGCAAGCCCGTTGTCCCGGAAGAGTGTTGCAGAAGAACGATATCTTCGGGTTTGCACTGAAATCCAGCAAGCCCATCAAAATCCAACTCCCAGTGTTTCTCAGCAGTACCTGAAACGATCACTTCTCGAACCGAATCCCCCTCCTTCAGCGCTGAGCGAACCTCCAATTCGAATTCGGGGTAGGTGATAATCGCGGCAGGCTGTGTCACCGAGATCAACGCGGACAAATCCGCGCGATAACGCTCGGGTGATAATTTTTCCGTAAGGAAAGGCATGATGGAGGGAATCGCGCCGTGAAGTATTGCGCCCCAGAACGCGTAGACCAGATCCTCTCCGTGCTGGAGGATGAGAATAACAACCTCGCCGGGTTTAATTTTTGCACGAGCCATCGCGCGGGCAAATGAATTCGCGCCGCGCAAGAGCTGCTCAAAGGTGAGCGAGAGATCATCCGCGTTGGAAAATTGCAAGGTAAGTGCGGCTCGGTCCGGGGTCCGCGCGTGAAGCGACCTCAGTCTATCAGGGAACGTCTTCATTTCTTGCGAGATTCGATGAGCGCGGTAAGCTGAGATAATGTGTCAAATGTATTCGAGTTAAGTTCTGTATCATCGATGCGAACACCGAAATTGTCCTCAACAAAGAGCGCGATATCCATCAAGCTAAACGAGTCGATCAAGCCGCTGGAAATCAATGGCTCATCAGCGCCAATCTTTCGAGATGGTTGCTTCAAAATTTTTTCAGCAAGAAAAATTGCTATTTGGTTTATTGCGTCAGACATGAGCCTCCTTATTTTGCAGAGCGCAAGTACGCTTCCATGAATTCATCCAGGTCCCCATCGAGCACGGATTGCGTGGCGCCTGTTTCATGCTCAGTTCGATGATCCTTCACCATCTGATAAGGATGCAACACATACGAGCGGATCTGACTCCCCCATTCAGCTTTGGTGTATTCGCCTCGCAGGACTGCACGTTCTTCCTCTCTTTCAGCCTGTTTCAGTTCCAGCAAACGCGCCCTCAGAATACGCATGGCAAACTCGCGGTTTTGGGTCTGCGAACGTTCATTTTGACAGGTGACGACAATTCCGGTCGGGATGTGTGTCAGACGGACGGCTGTCGCGTTCTTTTGTACATTTTGCCCGCCCGCACCAGAGGATCGATACACATCCATCTTGATTTCACTTGGGTCGATCTGAATATCCGCTTCATCCATCGCGACCTGCGGCAGGACCTCGATGAGCGCGAATGACGTATGTCGTCGATGCGCCGCGTCGAAAGGCGAAAGTCGCACTAACCGATGAACTCCTTTTTCCGAGCGGAGATAACCAAAGGCATACTCGCCATCGACCGCGATAGTCGCGCTTTTGATTCCTGCCTCTTCGCCGGGTGTGATATCCAGGATCTCTGTTTGATAGCCGCGATCCTCCGCCCAGCGGAGGTACATGCGCTGGAGCATTGCCGCCCAATCTTGCGAATCAGTTCCTCCCGCGCCGGCATGGATGGCAAGGATGGCGGAGTCGTGATCGTATTTTCCTGAAAGCATCGCGGTGAATGAACGCTTTTCAAGTTCCGATTCAATAGCGGAGATTTCAGGCTCCAGTTCGAGACGCAGGCTTTCATCGTCCAGCTGGGCGAGTTCCAATGCGTCGTGCAGGCGACGCGAAAACGCACGCCATGATTCCACTTCGGCTTTCAGGGCATTGTGCTGCTTCATCAACTGTTGAGCGCGAGCAGGATTCCCCCACAGGTCAGGCGCTTCGATTTCCTTATCAAGTTGGGATAGTTGCGATTCTTTTCCTGCGAAGTCAAAGACGCACCAGTAGTTGCTGGGTTAAGTCCTGTAACGGTTTGAGACGATTGACAAGGTCCTGCATGGAGACTCCTTATTTTCCTAAAATTCCTGCGACAAACGCATCCGGATCAAATGGCGTGAGATCTTCAGCCTTCTCGCCGAGGCCGGCAAACAGGATTGGCAACCCCAATTCACGCTGAATTGCAAAAGCAAACCCGCCGCGAGCAGACGAATCCAACTTCGATAATATCACGCCGGTCACGGCAACAGCCTCTTTGAATGCCTTTGCCTGCTGGAATGCATTTTGCCCGGTTGTTGCATCGAGCACCAGCCAAACCGCATGAGGCGCATCGGGCAAAGCTTTTCCGATCACACGGTGAACCTTCTTCAACTCTTCCATTAAATTGAAGCGCGTGTGCAAGCGGCCGGCAGTATCCACGATGACAAAATCCATCCCGCGCGCAACGCCCGCCTGCACCGCGTTGAAGGCGACTGCCCCGGGATCAGACTCCGGTGCACCGGAGACCACGTCCACGCCGAGTCGTTCACTCCACACTTGTAACTGGTCGACCGCAGCGGCGCGAAATGTATCCGCCGCGCCAAACAACAGCGATTTTCCTTGCGCCTGAAAGCGTTGACCTAATTTTGCAATCGTGGTTGTTTTGCCGGAACCATTAACTCCGACGACCATAATTACCGAGGGTTTAGCCGTCCATGACAACTCAGGCGGACTTTCCAGCCGGGAACGCAATTCCTGCCGAAGGGCAAGCGAAAGTTCGTCGGAGCGAGTCAGGCCCCGGTCGCGAACGATGCGGCGAAGCGAATCCAAGATGTCTGTGGAGGTTTCGATTCCCAGATCAGCTTGAAGAAGAAGCGCTTCAAGTTCATCCCATGTTTCAGTAGTAATTTCAGTTGCGCCAAAAAGCGTTGCCAGTCGTCCAAAAGTTGCCTTGCTGGACTTTGCGAGTCCACTTTTCCACTTCGAAAACAGGTCGGTCATGACGGGCGATTATAACATGCAGGTTTGTGTTATACTCGTTTCGCATTTCAGAGAAAAGGAAAAGAAAGTTAATGATGAACGAGCCAATTCATGTTACAGACGCGACCTACGAACAAACCGTGTTGAAATCGCAAACGCCGGTGATCGTTGATTTTTGGGCGCCATGGTGCGGACCCTGCAAGATGGTCGCACCGATCCTCGATAAATTTGCAAAAGAATATGAAGGCAAACTCATTGTCGCCAAGATCAATACCGACGAAAACCAGGAATGGATGATGAAATACGGCATTCAGGGAATCCCGACAATGTTGTTCGTGGCGAACGGCAAGATCGTCCATCGCCAGGTCGGTGCGCTCCCTGAACGCATGTTGCGCGATACGGTGACACAGTTTTTAGAGATGGTGTCCTCGTCCTGATGAAAGAGAAGGAGTCGCCATGAAGAAACTTATCCCTCTGGTTGTTGTCGTGCTGGTGATCGCGTGTTTGCCTGCAAACCCGACCCCCGGCGTTGCGACTCCGACTACAGTGATTCAAGCGACCCCGACCCTAGTCCCGACGCTGACAGAAACGCTTCTTCCCTCTGAGACGCCTGTTCTTCTCAACCCAACCGTAACCCCGGTTGTGGGATCGCCCATCGTAGATTTTACAGCGACCGCCTCTCCTTTGCCGAACCTAACCTCCACGCTCGTCACCTCGACAAACGCGGCGGGAAATTCAACCAATACTGCCACACCGGCGCCGGGCCAACCGACACTGACTCCAACATTGGGTATTCTGAAATACGGAACATTACCTCCCGCTGTTCCGTTCAATAACATCACCTTGTGGAACCGGTCCAAGGCGCAGGCGTATATCTCCCTGCAAGTGACGACGGTTGAAGGCTACTTCACGATCATTGAATATCCTGTCGAGGGACAGGTCAAGGTCAAAGCTCCGCTTGGGTCGTATGTCTATGTCGCCTGGGTAGGCGGAAACAAAATGACGGGCACCTTCCGTCTTACTTCTACCGACAGCCTTGTGATCACGCTCTTCAAAGACAAGGTCGTAATAAAATAAAACTTGAAACCATGAATAAGGAAATAGTGCTTGAAAATGAAACAAAGAATATCGATCCTTGGAATGATTCTGTGCCTTGTCTTGAGCGCGTGTGGCGGAGAACCAGCCGCGCCTACACTTAGCTCTGCAGACGTCGGAGCGACGGCTCAAGCAGCGGCTTTCACCATGATCGCCGAAACTCAAGCCGCGATTCCCACCAACACACCGCTCCCCCCCACTGCAACCTTCACCTCAACCCCATTACCCACCGAGACAGCGACGTCAACGCCGACCCTTGACCCGTCCCTTCCGACCGCAACCTTCACACTTGCGCCGCAAGC
>DAOTZF010000306.1:0-3322 GCA_034434415.1 Anaerolineales bacterium
CAGCCGGTGGAACCTTACGGACTCAGATTTGGCGCTAAAAATGAGGCTCTAAGGTCTCAAAACACCTTTCTCTGCGATCAAATCGTTGATGAAGCAAGAACATAGCTCGGTCCGACCCAACGATCTCTGCCACTTTTTGGACATGAGGCAACGCCTTGCGCGCCACGCTAGTCAATGTTTCCAAAAAAAGTCGCAGAACGTCATCTGACGTAAAGAAATAAAGGCGAGCGACGTCGGCGAGCTCACCTATGGGTTAGAAATAACCAGGCGCCGACTCTTCTACGAATCAATGTGACTACAGTTCAGTAGTGGAATTGGGCAAGTCAGTTGGGAAATGTATCCCCAATGCCGGTGATTCAGGCGTTACAGCCGGGAGAATTTCACCATATCCGAAGCTCTATTCCAATGTATTATTTATTGAAGTATTCACGAATATACATTACTAACCGAAAAATATAGGGAAACATCACTCCCAAAAGAACAATAGAACCGAACCACAGGATAACCACTTTAACTTCTTTTTTAAACATACAACCTCTTATGCTCTACCAGCTGGTGGTGGCCATGCTTCACAATTAAATCTGCACATGATAGAACACCCGCGGTTAGCAAGCATAAATACGCCAATGAAACTGTTTCCATGGCAGTCATACCTATAACACCAACAAAAGAATGCGGACGGGTCGCAGATACAGTAAATCGTACAATTGCCACAGCAGTCGAGCCCCAGTGGGTCTCTTAAATTTACCGGATTGTTTTCGGAATAACTATAAAGGTTCAGCGATTGACTGTTCTTCGCTGTGGCCAATAGCGTGTTAAGACTTAATGGTGTTGCAGTGTTTCGCAAACCAGTCGCTATTCCATACATAGGATGAAGATATAAATCTTCCGAAATAAATCTTTGCAACATAGGATGATAGTAGCGCGCACGATAATAATAATCTATTTCATCATTTTCTCGTCCGGTGTATTGATACGAACTTGTATTCGGTATTCCTGTGGTCGTAGTTCTGCCAAACGCCTCATAGTTGTATTCGGTCCGGACTACACCAGCACCATCCGTCACTGCGACTAGAGATCCGAGCGCGTCAGCTAACAAAGTGCTGGTTACCCCGGCGGCAACGTCCGTGCGAGTTAAAAACTCATCAATTCCAAACCCCGGAAGAATATTTGCCAGAATAGTCGCACCTGAGGTTTCCTGAACTGGGTTCAATCCGTCGTAGAGAAACTCCGTCGTTGTCCCATTGATTACCTTAGCCTCTCTTCTTCCTGCACCATCATACACAAAGCTCGCATTCACACTCGGTCCGCTGATGCCCACCAACTGGTTTCTGGCGTTCCAACTGTACAGCGTCGTGCCGTTGGAGTCTGTGATCGATTGGAGGTTGCCATTGTCGTCATAGGCGAGCGTCTTGTCGCCGAAGGAGAGCTGGCGATTGTTGACGTCGTAGCTCGTCGTCGTGATCGGCTCCGGCATACCCGTCCTGGCCCAGCTGCCGCTGATCTTAGTTCGGTTGCCGGCTTTGTCGTATTCGTACGTCAGATCACCGATGACTGTGGTTCCGTTTTGCTTGTACGTAATGCTCGTCACCCGCGATGCGGTATCATATCCGTATTCTACCAGAATTCCATTGGGCAGCGTAAGGGATGTTCGTCGGTTGGCATTATCGTAGCCGAATTGCACGATTGAACTGCCTTGGGCGATCTGGGTTAACCGATTTGCGTTGTCGTAAGTATAAGATATCAGAGTTTGACCAGGAACCGTCATAGTTCCCCTGCGGCTCGCTTTGTCGTAGGTGTAACTGACTGTTCCCTGGGGGGATTGCTCTGATGTCAGCCGGTCCAAAGCATCGTAGGTTCTCACGATATTTCCGGCAATCGAATCGGCGATCTGGGTAAGGCGGTTGCCCTTGTCGTACGTGTAAACAGTTGTCGACGCGTCCGCATAGATCACGTTTGTGCGCCGATTCAATGCATCATACGTGTAGGTGGTTGCCTGCAGCTTGCGGTCACGGAATAGCGTCAGATTTCCCGCCGCATCGTAGGCATAGCTTTCATTCTTTGACAGCGGATCGGTTCTCGTCGCTAGCCGATCCATGTTGTCGTAGGTATACGCCGTTACCGCCGCTGGTGTCTTCGCGTCTGAAACGCTGGAAAGATTGCTGTTTGGATCGTAGCCGAACTGCGTCAGACCAGCCAACGGATCGGTGATCCCCGTCATCCGATTTAGATTGTCATATCCGTAAGCGGTGACTAAACCCAATGGATTCGTCATGTTCTGTAGCCGACCAATCGAATCAAGATTACGATTGGTCACATTTCCCATTGAATCGATCACCGACACGAGATCACCGAATTCATAAACGAACTGCGTCGGTCCCGCCGGTGACGGCGGAGTGACGGTGATCGGCTGCCCTTGGGCATTATACGTGTACGTCGTCTCATTATTGTTGGCATCGCGAACTTTTTCGAGCCTTCCGAAACTGTCATAGAAAAAAGTCGTTGCGTGATTGAGCGGGTCCGTGATTGTCGCCACTTGATTGAACTTGGGTTCGTACGTGTACGTGGTCGTCACGTGATTCGCGGGATTCCCATCCTGCGCATTTCGAGTGGTGGTAAGGACATTGCCCTTAGCGTCATAGGTATACGCGGTCTTGCGGAATGAGCCTGGACTCACTTCAAGAGCGTCGGTCACCGACAGCAGCAAGTTCGTCAGCGGTTGGCGCTCATAGATGGTCACCTGCTCTTCGGGTTTCGTGCGCGCTTTGGTCTCTTTAGTGAGTTGCCCGTCGGTATTGAATTCCACTCGCGTCACGTTTCCCCTTGGATCAGTGAAATCCGTTTGAATTATTTTGCCGCTGCCATCGGTTGTATACGCAAACTGATGCGTCGAGCCATCCGCTTGGATTTGCTTGATGACTCTGCCGCTGGCATCGTATTCGTTCGTCAGAAAGACAATTCCTCTAGGGTCTTTGATGGTCAGCATTCGGTGTGAAGAATCGTAGGTGTATTCCGTCACCCCGGTCATCGGATCGGTAACTTTCCAGAGTCGTCCACTCCCATCGTACTCATAATTGACCGTGCGGCCGGCGTTATCTTTGGCCTGCGTAATACGGTTACTGGGGTCATAGGTAAAACTCAGTGATCGACCGCTGGGCAATGCGGTGATGCTCAAAATATTACCAAGCTGTCCGTTCGTTCGCGCGATGCTGATCTGATTGCCGTAGCGATCTCGCATCCCCTGGATCGGAGCATTTTCACCGAATATGTAAACCGTGCCGTCTTTGAGCGTGAGGTCCCAACCGCCCTCGTTCCAATGAAT
>DAOTZF010000307.1:0-3755 GCA_034434415.1 Anaerolineales bacterium
GTAAACGCCCATGCCACCTTGATGGGGGAGGAGGAATGTAACGCTTCGGGAATCAACTCGAGGATGACAAGGAAGATCATCGCGCCGGCGGCGAATCCCATGAGGATGGGCATGATGGGTTGAAATAGCCATGAAACGTACGCGGCAGGGACCGCCGCGATCGGCTGAGGGAGGCTGGTGAAGAATGCCGCCCAAAAGCACCGCCAGATCGAAGCACCCGCCGCGCGCATGGGGATGGCGACCGCGAGTCCTTCAGGGATGTTGTGCAGCGCGATGGCAAGCGCAATGTAGTTTCCGAGATTGTTCTCATACACCGCAGAAGAGGCATAGCCGACCCCTACTGCCACTCCCTCCGGGATGCTATGCACCGCCATCGCAACGAAGATCAAAATCTGGGCTTTGTTACCCCAACGCTTCCAATTCCCCTGTTCGAGCCGTTGGGGTGAAAAATAGTTATCCACTTGCGAGAGAAACAATGCGCCCAACAGAATGCCAAGGACCACCGGGAGTGCGTCGGCGAGTTGAATGTGTTCGGAGGAGATGGTCAGTCCCGGCAGGATCAAATTGTAGACCGAAGCCGCGAACATGAGTCCGCCGGCAGCGGAATAGGCGAGCCCCGTATGCCTGCGAAGATCAATTGCTTTGAATGCCAGCGGCAGTGTGCCCAACCCGCAGGCAAAACTTGCAAGTATTCCAGCGACGAGACTTTGTAGAATGAAGGGTTGCATGATTTGTAATCCTGTTATTGACGATCCAAAAATATATCTTCCATCGAGAGTTCATCTTCCACAGGTTCAAGGTGAGTGAAGACCGTTACCACACCGCCCAGCGCGTTGCGAATATCCGATTCAAAATCCTCCGCGATGTGATGCGCGTCGTGCACACTCCAATCGCCGGGCACAAGCATATGCACCGAGATAAACTGCCGCGCCGCGGCTTGGCGCGTCCGCAAGGCGTGAAAGGTGACGCGCTTCGCGCGGTATCTCGCCATTACTTCCTGAATCAACTTTTGTTCCCGCGGTGGCAGTGATGCATCCATCAACCCAGAAACCGAACGATTGACGAGTTGAAAGCCAGTGCGGATGATGTTCAGCGCCACCGCGATGGCGATGAGCGGATCGAGAATCACCCAACCCGTAAACGCGACAATTCCGACCGCTGCGATGACCCCAGCAGAGGTCCATACATCGGTCATCAAATGCTGCGCGTCCGCTTCGAGTGTGATGGAGTTCCGGTTCTTTCCCTCCGACATCAGCCTGCGCGCCACCAGGAAGTTGATCACTGATGCCGAAACGGATACCGCCAAGCCCAAGCCCAACTGTTCCAGCGGTTGCGGATTCAACAATCGCTGAATTGCCGCGATGACGATTCCTCCCGCCGCCGCCAGGATGAGCAATCCTTCCGTCGAGCTGGCGAAATACTCTGCTTTACTATGCCCATAGACGTGACTCTCGTCCGCTGGACGCGCCGCAATGGATAACATACCCAACGCCATCCCCGCGCCAACTAGATTGACGAGCGACTCGATGGCATCTGAGAGCAAACCCACCGATCCCGTCAGGAAATAGGCGGTAGTTTTCAATGCAATGGTCGCCAATGCAGCGCCGATCGAGAGCCATGCAAAGCGCGTCAGCGACGCGCGGTTTTGCATCTGGTCAGAGTGCTCGGCTTGATTATGAGGCATGTATGGAATGATACTTGTTGAGGCGAAAGTCCGTAAGGGACGAAAATAATAAAAAAGGACAGGCGCACAGCCTGCCCCATAGAAAGAAGCGTTTCGGGTCAGTTCAATCCGATTCCCCGTGCCATGAATGCCGCCGCGAGCATGACTATCGCCAGCCCGATCACTTCCAGCCAGAGGATGATGCGCGTCCGCTTGAATTCTCCTTCGCTTATCTCTGGCGCTCTGTTCTCTTTGATGGTTTTGTTCCAACGGATGTATCGGATGGTGGGATCGATGGATAGCAGACCCACGATAAGGAACGTGTCCATCTTCACCCAGAAGAACGGACTTTGATTGTAAAACGCGGCGCCTTTTTCAAAATAAAACACGCGCAACACGCCCACGATCAACAACAATCCCGCTGAAATTCCGTAGAACAGGTCGGCGCGCTGGATGCGTTTTGCTTCCTCAAGACTGAGTCCTCTGCGATAGGCGATAAATTCGTAGACCACGCACGCTACGAGCGTGAATGCGAACAGGTGATGCAGGAACGCCATAAATGCCGATGCCATTTTAAGCTCCTCGTAATTCTGAGGTTAATCTTTGTCTTGCAGTTTCGCGGCGACCCGCGATTTGCACATGCTCCATCGCCGCGGCGAGACCGAACTTTGGCATATTTCCGTACATCGTTTCATATTGATCTGGATTCACAGTGTACGTTTCGTGCCAGATGCCGACAATTCCACTTGAGCCGATGGCTTGATTGAATTTCTTCCATGGCCCCAAATGTGGATCGGATGGATTGCGTGCAAAGTTCTCAAGGTCTTCAAACGAACGCCAGTATTGGATCATTACAGGACCGCTGAGATTCCAGAAGAACTCGGCGTGAAGGAATCCTTTTTCGGGATGAGTGAATAGCGTTTGAAGCATAGGTCCCATCGCAGAAGAAACGGGTATCCATTTATCGAACCGCCACCATTGGTTGACTCGCATCCCGATCAGGAATACAACGAACGGCTGGTCTGATTTGGCTGTGTATCTTCCGTTAAAAACATTGCTCATGGTTTACTCCTTGATAAATTGACTTGCATTTGATTCCAATTCGAACAGGTACAACGCATCACCATTTTTGCCATAGAAAGGCAGGTTTCCTTGAATTTCCAGTGAAACAATTCCATGCACGCGTGCCCAGATGATCATGGCGACGTAGAAGGATTGCTCGTGTACATCGTTGAAAAATGTTTTCCAAATCTCATAGTGTTCTTTGTGCGTCTCTGTGATCGTAGGAACGGAATGAATATTTAGTTTTCCCGCGGCGCGGATGTTTTCTACTACGTGGAATAATGCGCTGATCGAACGCGCGGAGGAAGGAAATACCTTCTCTGTTGGGCTTTCATAGCCAGGTATCGGAGTGCCGAAGATGAGTTGATAGCGTTGTGGGTGGGTGTGTGCCCAATTTCGATATGCCAGCCCGATGGCTTTCAATTGTTTGGTAAAGTCATTCTTCGGCGCGGACTCACGTGCCTCGATCTGCCAGTCACCAAAAGAAGCGTATGCATCAATGATGAGTTGGGTTACCAGTGCATCGCGGTCGGGGAAATAGTTGTAGATGGCAGGCGCGCTGATCTTGAGCTCGCGCGCGATGGCACGAAGCGAAAGGGCAGGGGCGCCAAATTCAGCGATCTGCCTCCACGCGGTTTCCTTGATGGCATCTTGCAGGTTGGGGATTTGTTTCCGTTTGATGGGTCTGACCATATTCTTTTCTCCTGAATAACTTTACACTGTAAATATACAGTGTTTATTTATATTTGTCAAGAGGTGACACACAGGTGGTTGAGCAGGGTGAAGGTGTATCGAAACCAACGAGTTACTTCTGAAATATAATCCGCACCATGGACGATCACTACGATGTCATTATCATCGGCGGGGGAGTGGCAGGCATGACCGCCGCACTCCATCTTGCCGAGCGCGGACTCAAACCGTTGATCCTCGAAGCGAATGAACGCGTCGGCGGCAGGTTTTCAGGGAAAGATGAAATCAATATCAACGGATGGAAATTTCCAAACGAACACGGTGTGCATGGGATATGGTC